>NZ_JAUOQO010000387.1:0-267 GCF_030547725.1 Staphylococcus pasteuri
CAAGTGGTCCGGGGCATTCAGCGATGCTTTCCACCATGCGTCAATGCGATTGATGTGGTTTGGTTCGTCTCTATCGGGATAGTTTTGAACTAAGGGTAAATGCTCGGTGATTGGCAGCTGCATTTGCTCGCTTAACCATTCTTCCTCACTAACTCCTGTAGCGTGAGTTATTTCGCTACCTTTTGGCCCAAGCGTGGCTTGATGTAGCAAACGTGCGGCTTGTGCCGAGCTCATCGCCCGTTTCACTTCAAAGCTTAATTGCTGGCG
>NZ_JAUOQO010000388.1:0-267 GCF_030547725.1 Staphylococcus pasteuri
GTAAAGGCCGCATTCGCGGCCATTGTAAGGATGTTTGTTGGTCGACGCTTAGCTAAGTATTACTGTGTTTGGAAAAAACTGTGTCCAAATACCGTAGTGAACACCGTTATGGGTAGCCACTTGTTCACCTTGTTCATTGAGCAACTTAACAATCTCGCCATCACTAAATATCTGCAGAGTTTCACCCCCTAACTCAAAAGTGAAGCCATTATTTTCATGGGCAAAGTTTGGGTCAATCGCAATTTGCTCTTGGCCGTTGTCGTATCC
>NZ_JAUOQO010000389.1:0-267 GCF_030547725.1 Staphylococcus pasteuri
GGTTATCTAGTTTTGGCGCTTTTTTAGAAGCTAAGAACTCATGAAACTCAATCGCGTCATCAGGTGGCTCGCCTTCGCCGTTGGTGCTGGCAACAATCAATAAGTGAGTTTCATTTTTCAAGCTTTTCGCTTTGTAGTCAGCCACGTTAACTAGCTCAGCATTAATGTCTTTTGCTAGCGCAGCCGCCATTAACTCTACAGCAACACCTTTGGCATTACCCGTTTGCGAAGCATACAAAATAGTGAGTTTGCCAGCAGGTAGTGCTG
>NZ_JAUOQO010000390.1:0-267 GCF_030547725.1 Staphylococcus pasteuri
TCTCTATAGTTAGGCAAAGTTTCATGGTTTATTGCTATAAATATCGAGGGTTATCGATGAAAAAGCTAATTATGTATCGCTTACGAAGGTGAAGCTAGAGCATAATTCGTTATAATAAAAACACTTAACCCGTGAACGTCGGCCAAAACTTGTCTAAATCTGATTCTAATTCTCCTGTTCTTGAAATTTGCTGCTATAGCATTAGTGATGTAAAAAACGCTATTAGTGGTGGCGCTACACGGGTAGAGTTTTGCGCAGGCCAAGCAG
>NZ_JAUOQO010000391.1:0-267 GCF_030547725.1 Staphylococcus pasteuri
CCCCTACTCCCCAGCATTAATATGCAACAACCATCATCAAATTATTTGGCTTAATCAATCCGCTTGCGAAGAGTTAGGCCAGCCTAGCTACCAACTACTCGCCTGCAAGCTAAACAATCAGAATGGAACACCGCCAGAACAAGACTCAGCAACTAACAGCCTGCAATGCAAAAGCTTAAATGGCCTGTCTATTAATTTTGACGCTCAAGCTAAAGACATCCATACCAATGCGCCTAAACAGCGTTTCTTTTTGTACCAACTCGAAGT
>NZ_JAUOQO010000392.1:0-267 GCF_030547725.1 Staphylococcus pasteuri
GGGTATTACCGTTCGTTACTTAGCTTTCCCGCGTGGTGGAGTGGAGTCACCAGTGTATGGTGAAATGCAAAGCGTATGGTGCGCCGATGATAAAACAGCCGCTATGAGCGCGGCTAAAAATGGTAGCAACGTAGCACGTAGTAGCTGCGATAATACGGTATTAAAACAGTATCAATTAGGCGAAGCCTTTGGAGTGCGTGGCACGCCAGCTATGGTATTGGAAGATGGCACTATGTTACAAGGCTACCGCCCACCCGCTGCTTTGCT
>NZ_JAUOQO010000393.1:0-267 GCF_030547725.1 Staphylococcus pasteuri
GAAGTAAGCCGTGTGTTTTCCAACAGGGAAATATAAGCCATTTGGGTAGATTTCATCGCAGCCTCTTCCTATCTCCGGGTTATCGGCTAACATATGAAATACTGATAGCAGAGTATTCTTGTAGTTGTACCACTGCAACTCCGAGTAATTTTCAACGGTGTAGGTTTTTATTTTTCGTAAGTGAGACTGCGCTAAGTTACTTAACTTATATTTATTCTTTTGCATAAGTTAGTTAAAGCGAATTTAGAAAGTTTTCGCCATCAACAG
>NZ_JAUOQO010000394.1:0-267 GCF_030547725.1 Staphylococcus pasteuri
GTAAAGTTATAAGGAAAAAATTCTTCGCTGTAATACCGCAACTCTTCCAAAGTATGGGCATAAAGGGGCGTACTGGAAAGCAACAACATAGCAAAGACAAAAGGCTTGATATTGAGCAAACAAATGTCCTCTTTAGGCTAACGGCCTTTGGCGATAATGCCCTTGCAAACTGGCCAGCTATAGCACTTATCATTAAGTACAAGTACACTTCTCACTCACTTATTCGATAGAGTATTAGCCTTTGAGTTTTTATCGACTGTGCTGCGC
>NZ_JAUOQO010000395.1:0-267 GCF_030547725.1 Staphylococcus pasteuri
GCGCCATGAGCATGGCCATGTGCCAGTTCTTCTTCTGTTGCAGCACGCACTTCTACAAGCTTAATGGCAAAGTCTAAGTGTTTGCCGGCATAAGGGTGGTTAGTATCGATAGTCGCCATAAACTTGCCCACTTTTACTACTGTAACTTGGCGTGGGCCTTGCTCGGTTTGTACCACTGCAGGCATACCCGCTTTCCAGTTTTTAGCACCTTGTAAATGCTTAACTGAAATACGTTCGACTGCATTCTCGTCACGCACGCCATAGCCG
>NZ_JAUOQO010000396.1:0-267 GCF_030547725.1 Staphylococcus pasteuri
CCCTTTATAGATCAGGGTTTACTAAAAACATTTAAAATTGAGAGTAATCAACATAGTGAGTGGTTTGTAGAAGCGATTCGACGTACCAATTATTACGCCAATCCGGTGATTAAGATGTTCTTAGAGGAAGCTAAAAAGCTCCCTCACCGATAAGTTTTTATATGTTAGCTTCAAGCACTCAGTTTTTGTTTTACTCTTTCAATCAAAATGCTCTTGAGTTGCTTGGTTTTAGGTTTGTTATTTAAAGTCCATGGTACTGGCCTGCAT
>NZ_JAUOQO010000397.1:0-267 GCF_030547725.1 Staphylococcus pasteuri
CATCAGCAGTGATTGAGATGAGGCAGTGGGGCGCTAATAGCGAATCGCTTATTCTACGCGAAGAAGTAGACCTTGGCTTACATGTTATCAATGATAAACCTCAGTCTTTTTACCAAAAAAGAATTCACTCTGGGGCGGGCTATTTTCATGGTAATCAATCTGGCGAGTACGTGAAGTTTCTCATCTCGGGAGTGAACGAGCATCAAGACCATTTTAAGGCACTAGATCCCACGATAGAAGTAGGCATTATTGTTGATAGCCATATAT
>NZ_JAUOQO010000398.1:0-267 GCF_030547725.1 Staphylococcus pasteuri
GAATTATCTAGGTTTTTATTGTGGGGTAATAATATGAAACCTATCCATTGGTCTAGTTAACCAATTAATTTGGTTATTTTGACCACTTTAGTAATAAGCAATAAATTTATATGTCTAATCGCGGTAATTAAGTTATACGCCGTTGAATAGTTGCGTATTTTTAGTTCAGCGTGGTTTTATGTTAACAACTGAATTTAAGGAAATTTGTTATGACGTCAAAGCACATCATTTATGCTTGTATTATCACGTTAGGGTTTAGCTCTTGGG
>NZ_JAUOQO010000038.1:0-441 GCF_030547725.1 Staphylococcus pasteuri
TCCCTGCATTGGTGATGCTAAAACGATAATGTTGCTCAAGTGACGCTTCAAAGCGAAAATGAAACCACTGGAAAAACTCAGATTGATTGTCATGTTTTATTTCTAACTGGATATTCTGCGGTTCCTCTAAAGAAATCACTCGAATATTGCCACTATCAAAACGATCTGTAATGTACATTGTGTTCTCACCAGTATAATAAATGGATATGCAGCCAGTATAGCGCTTTAACTAAGTCGCTAAACAACAATTTGTTGGATTAAAAAAGGAGCCTTAGGCTCCTTTCACTAACAACGGTAAATACAGCGTTAATCTTCTTTTAAGGCCATAACCTAAAAGTAACGCACGTCTAAGTCTTTCGCTAAATACATCGTGCTCTCTACCGTTCTCGACTCGCCTTCTTTTAGCTGTAACTCGCCAAAATCGATGGTTTGCTGATGCAC
>NZ_JAUOQO010000399.1:0-266 GCF_030547725.1 Staphylococcus pasteuri
GAACCAGAGAGCCCAGTAATAACAATAAGCTTGTCGCGCGGGAGGGTAAGCGAAATGTTCTTGAGGTTGTGGGTGCGTGCACCTCTAATATCGATACTGTCCATTGTTACCTGATCATTGCTGCAGTAAATCGCCCAGTATTACACATTATTTATTGAAATGCGCCGTTCTGCTGGTGTGGATGAAGTAATAGTAAGGCCGCAATCTTAAGCTGGTTTGCAGCCAAGTGCCTGTGTTAGCATTGCCGGTTCTCAATTGACGAATTT
>NZ_JAUOQO010000400.1:0-266 GCF_030547725.1 Staphylococcus pasteuri
ACCTTAGATAGCGCTCATTTTACCTATAATTCTGTGTGTTTTATCGAGCCCATATAATTGAGCTTCACAAAACAAATTTAAAAAAATTCAAAAACAAAACTCGCTTCTATGAAAGAAAGCATTCAGGCTTAAATGATTTCTTGCAATAAATACTGATAGATCTAAGAAAATATTGCCTCAACAAAATCTATCTCTCTTAGATATAAAAACTTAAGAATTTTTTAAATTTATCCATTTTATAATTTTATTTTTTATAAATTTACAGA
>NZ_JAUOQO010000401.1:0-266 GCF_030547725.1 Staphylococcus pasteuri
TTCATTGGCAGAGTAAACCGCTAATTGACGAGCACGTTGGTAAAGTGAGTTAACTTCTTCAAGCGCAGAATCCATAACTTCAACAAGGCTGATACCTTCATTTGAGTTACGAATTGCTTGTTGAGTACCAGTGATTTGGCGATCTAAGTTTGAAATGATTGCTAGGCCAGCGGCATCATCAGCAGCTGTATTTACGCGCTTACCAGATGAAAGACGACCCATTGCTTCTGAAACCATACCAGATGTTTTTGACAGCTGACGTACAG
>NZ_JAUOQO010000402.1:0-266 GCF_030547725.1 Staphylococcus pasteuri
TCTTTTGACCGCCTCGATCCGTGCAGTTTCCGCCGCTACATCGCGCACCATCGCGTCAAAACCCTTTACCTTCATCCCTTGGCCCCTTGCAACGCCACTGCCCGGATACGCCGACAGCTTTCCAAAGCTTGATCCCGCGCTGCGATAAACGCCTCATCTTGGGGCGAAACTTCCCCACCACGCCGCCGCTGATCCCCGATCTTTTCAACACGGCGCGCATTGTCTGCGGCGCGCGCCTTGATTTCGGTCACTGAAAACGCCTTGGG
>NZ_JAUOQO010000403.1:0-266 GCF_030547725.1 Staphylococcus pasteuri
CTACAAACTATCGAGCCGTGCTGATGTTTTACTTCACAAGCACAAACCGCTAAGCCATCATCTTCGGCATAGATTCTTTCTGCCGAAATAAGCAGCTTACTTCCCAATCTGAATTGGCTTTCCTCAAAGAGGCACTTTCTTGTTCCAATGAGAAACCCCACTTCAACGGCTTGTTGCAGCGATTTAGCTTCCAACCCCGCTAAGGCCGCAACAGCTTGAGCCATATACTCTATTGAAATGTAGGCAGGAACAGCTTGCTCTAAATC
>NZ_JAUOQO010000039.1:0-440 GCF_030547725.1 Staphylococcus pasteuri
GCTGTAATCTAAGTATTTCTCGCGAAATCCTCAGATCGACGTCACAAAGCGAAGTGTTGAGTAGTGTTTTATGCCCAAGGGAGTCAGATACATACAAGACCTATGGGCAACATTCGCGCGCTAGCTTACCCTAACACTTTGTAATTAAGGTCTTAAAAGCGTTAAATTTTTATCACTTTTAATTCAATAAAAACGAGCTAATGAAAAAGTGAAATAAGCTGTGCAAGCAAAGTGCTTATCTAGCTGGATTCACCTAAATCTGTTTTGAAAATTAAGGATAAGCACTAAGCATAATGGCGCTGATGTTATCCTTAAAAGTGTGTTTTGGCCTATTTTAGTCGCTAAACTCTTGCAGGGCCCTTAGTGCTATTTCCGCTTGATGAGCGGGAACAAAAATGTGGTCGTGGTAAAACGCGGCCACAACATTGGCACTAATACCT
>NZ_JAUOQO010000404.1:0-266 GCF_030547725.1 Staphylococcus pasteuri
GCCAGGCACTAACTTAAAAATTAAAAACGTTGCGCCAGTAGCAGTACATGCAGAGTTACCTGCTTTTATTAAACCAGGTCAAACTATCGACATTACAATATCAGCCATTGGTGAAGCTAAAAGCTTACGCGGTGGCAGTTTAGTACAAACCTTTTTGAAAGGAGCTGATGGCGAAGTTTATGCACTTGCTCAAGGTAGTTTAATTGTTGGTGGCTTTGGTGCCGAAGGTGCTGATGGCTCTAAAGTTATTTCAAACACACCTACGG
>NZ_JAUOQO010000040.1:0-440 GCF_030547725.1 Staphylococcus pasteuri
CGCTTCCCCTGCTCCGGTTTCAATATCTACTTGCTTTAGTAATTCCGGCTCGATCGAGATACGGCCTGCGTGATGAAAAACCGCACCCGCCTGCTCTGCCCCGTCTAGCGTTATATTAAGATTGTCTGCACCTATATTTCGAACATAGATCTTCTGCGACATTTGCACTGAACCGCCCGCAGAAACAGCCGCGTCTTGACTGAATATATCGGCCATATCATTCGCTTGAGTCGACGAAATTTGTTCCTGATTAATTTGGCCGTCTACGTCACTTGTGATCTGATCAATAATAATGAGCGCATCCATGTCCACAACCGCAGAATCGGCCATGACAGTAGGAGCTGTGAACGTTGTTAAGCAAGCGACGGCCAACAACTTTTTCCGGAAAAGAAAGGGCCTAGTTAGATTGCAGCAAAATTCTTGAGGGTACATATAACCAC
>NZ_JAUOQO010000405.1:0-266 GCF_030547725.1 Staphylococcus pasteuri
TATTCATGGTCCCTCAAAGAAAGGTGACCAGATGACCAATGACCTACAGCTATACACGTCCAAAGAGGTGATGGGCCTTTTGGGCGTATCAGAAAGCACCCTGTGGCGGCGTATCAAGGACGGCACGATACCGACCCCGACCAAGATTGCGGGACTGCGCCGCTGGCGTCATGCTGATTTAGCGCAGATGATTGCAGACGCCACCCCGGAACCCGCGCACCCGGTGCGCAAACGAAGCCGCGCCGCCTGAAACCGCGCCCGACAAG
>NZ_JAUOQO010000406.1:0-266 GCF_030547725.1 Staphylococcus pasteuri
ATGCTGCAGTACGTTATGTGTGTTTCACGCTTTGCTCATTATTTAAAAGTGATGGGGCGTGATCGGGTGGGCTCTTTTGAAAATGCCGATTCGATAGAACGCGACTTACAATCTTGGTTGCGCAGTTACACCACCGCATCCGATGAAGCCTCTGATGAAATTAGAGCGCGCTACCCCTTAAACGAAGCCAATATTCAAGTGAAGGAACAATCCGGCAAGCCGGGCCATTACTACTCGATTATTCATTTACGTCCGCACTTTCAGCT
>NZ_JAUOQO010000407.1:0-266 GCF_030547725.1 Staphylococcus pasteuri
TGTGACACCTGAAGACTCAAAAGAAAAATTGGAAATTAGCCAGCAAGCTTTTGATTCTGCCTTTGTCGCGAACCAAACCCGTAGAGACTTTTTTGAGTGGCTTCCAGATTACGATGACCCATTGGCGGAACATTACAGCTACATGCGAGAGCTGTTTGAAGGACCAGTAGATCGCGGTGAGATCTTTAGTTTTTACTCGGCAAACTTACAGCGTAAATACGGGCAAGATGGCCAAGACTACATGGCAAAATGGCGCGAAGTAACCA
>NZ_JAUOQO010000408.1:0-266 GCF_030547725.1 Staphylococcus pasteuri
GCAGAAATCATATGAACTTCATGCCCTCGTTCTATCATTCCTTTCACAAGAGTATACATATGTGTTGTTGAACCTTCTTCCGGTAAAAATCTAGCTAAATATAGTATTTTCATCCTAACCATCTCCTACGGGGTGATATTCTATAAAACAGAATAAATTTAAGAATTCATATAAAGAATTAATAGAGTGTTGTGCATAGAATTCTTTTTCATAGGAGATCGTGGATGTGCTGTAAATGCCGTTTTCTCTATTAATTTGTACCGTTT
>NZ_JAUOQO010000409.1:0-266 GCF_030547725.1 Staphylococcus pasteuri
TCTTGAAACGCCATTACTTCTGAATCCCATTTAACTTGGAAGTAAAATTTTGAGATTGGCCATACTGTTTGCGACTGTGCGCTACCGTCATCTGCCATGATTTATTCTCCTAAATTAGTTAATACTTAACGCTAGCGTTATGATTTTTGCATTTGCTGTTGGAAAGTAATTTCAATAAATTCTGCTGGGCGAGTAATAGCGACTAGTACGGTAATCTTTAGAATCCCTTCTAAGATATCTTCTCCAGTCATGGTTTCACCTAAACC
>NZ_JAUOQO010000021.1:0-6182 GCF_030547725.1 Staphylococcus pasteuri
GTAAATAAAGAAGCCAGTAAATGAATTTGTTAAAACTCATTTACTGGCTATTTCTCTAGGGTTTATGTCCCAGACTCAATTGATTTAATTTATTATTTTATTGCGTGGAAACCACTATCTACATGGATATTCTCACCAGTTACGCCACTTGAGAAATCACTCAATAAGTAAGCAGCTGTTTTACCTACTTCTTCTTGATCCACATTTCGTCTTAATGGTGCACGTTCTTCAATTTCTTTAAGGATTGTGTTGAAACCACCAACACCTTTAGCACTTAACGTACGAAATGGACCAGCAGAAATAGCATTTACTCGAATGTTGTCCGGGCCTAAATCATAAGCTAAATATTTAACATTAGCTTCTAAACTTGCTTTAGCTACACCCATCACATTATAGTTTTGAACGGCAAATTCACCACCAAGGTATGTTGTTGCAACAATACTACCACCGTTTGGCATTATTTTCTTCGCTTCGTGCGCAACAATTGTTAATGAATATGAACTGATATCTTGCGCAAGTAAGAAACCTTCACGTGATGTTTCAGAGAAACGTCCACGTAAGTCTTCAATATTTGCAAATGCGATAGAGTGATATACGCCATCAATATTGCCTACTTCTTCGCCAATTTTAGCAAAACCATTTACTACATCTTCATCTTTTTGAACATCGATTTGATATAATTTTGGCTCTTCTTGGTTTAATTGTTCTAATAATTTTTCTAATTCTTTGCGGCTACGGTCTTTACGATAAGTGAAAACAAGTTTAGCCCCTAATTGATCTAATACCTTTGCAACGCCAAATCCGATACTACGTTTATTAGCAATACCCATAATTACGAAGGTTTTATTTTCAAGATTAATCATTCGAAATAACTCCTTAATCATCGTTTTTTATATCTTAATCTCACTGTACAAACAATGTAGACTAATCTAACGTTATTATTTTACCATTTTTGCTTCATAATTATAAAGCAATATTATTACCTGGTCATATAGGAAATAGGCTGGGACAAAATAAAATGTCTCAGCCTATTTTATCATTTTGTCAGAAGCTGACTGATTTGAAAATGCGCTTGAATCAAGCTTTTTTCAAACCTAGTCATCCTTGCCGGGGTAATACAACGAAATAAATTTTGAGAAAATATTATTTCTGTCCCACTCCCATTTTTTTTTGAATAGTTTAGAAAAGATAGATTGTTTTTGTTCATTTTTTTTTTGATGCTTTTGGAGTAATGATATCTTCTTTTGAATCTATATTATCAGTTTCTATTTTTTTGGTATTACTTAATATATTTTGGCTATTTAAATTCAAAGATTGTTCTTGTTTTAATGCAATTGTTAAATCGTCAATTTGTCGATTCTTTTGTCGAATTTCTGATTCTAAATGCTCTATGTATTTATCGATATAACTGCTATATTGGTTATTTAATGATTCTGTTTTGTTTGTCGATTTTTCATCAAATTTTGTCGATTCTTTTGTCGTTTTTTTATTTAAAATTGTTTTTAGATAATCTATTGTATTATCATCTATTAATGATTTGTTACCTACTTTGTTTACCTTCAAATTTGAAGGTAAACTTTTTAAATGATAATGAATTGTTTGTTTAGAGACATCTAAAAGTTCAGAAACTTCCTTTACAGTTTTCATCAAATAACTGGGTCTCCTTTACTTTTTCATTTTTTGTAAAAACGCTTGACGTTCTTCTTCTGTATACGCAGATGTCTTAGATGTGGTTGGTTCATAAGTGTTATTTTTTAACCATTGTGGCGTCATTTCACGGCTTATATATTGTTTTGGTTTGCCTGTACTTATCATATTAGATTGTCGTTTCGAATGAATACGTTTCTCAGGTTCAAAAGAAAATTCTAACCATTCAATCTTTCGTCCTTTTTTAGCTTTAATTTTATTAATATTGAGATTTTTAAATAAAAAGCCTAATTCTTTAATTATTGGTTTAAATACATACTTATCAATTTCACTCATTCGATAACTTTTCGGAATATCTAAACGTTCTCTGAAATCATTAATTTGAATTTTGAAATATCCTGTATGTTTATATTGCTTTAGTAATCTAAACATATTTTTTGCATAAGTTGATTTTAGTTGTGTCATTTCCTGTAGTTCAAATTTAGTGAAATCAGCAGTAATTGAATTGAGTATATGCTTCAAATCATTATTAACACTAATATGTCACTTTGCTTGATATATGAGAATTATTTAACCTTATAAATGAGAAAAAAGCAACGCACTTTAAATAAGATACGTTGCTTTTTCGATTGATGAATACCTATAATTAAACTATTCATCTATTATTTATGATTTTTTGTATATACAATATTTCTAGTTTGTTAAAGAGAATTAAGAAAATAAATATCGAAAATAATAGAGGGAAAATCAGTTTTTGATATCAAAATTATACATGTCAACGATAATACAAACTATAAGATGATATCAGTATTTATTATGCATTTAGAATATTAAAATTCCTTCATTACACTCTTGGCGGTTTCACTTATCAACTTATCATTTGGCTTATCACTTTTATTGTCTTTATTCGTAAAAATGACTAAAACAATAGGTTCAGATTGGCCCTTAGGATAAACAAAAGCAACATCATTTCTAGAAGCATATGTTATTGCTTGACCACTTTTATCAGCAACCTTACAGTCTTTTGAAACACCGTCTTTAATTAAAGTATCTCCGCTTTTATTATTTAACATTAAATCAAGTAAGAATTTTTTGTTTTCTTTGCTTAATTTTCCATTTGCGATAAGTTTATTTAAAGTCTTACCGAAAGCAGCAGGTGTTGAAGTATCTTTTTTGCTCTTTGGTGAATAATAATTTAATTCTATCTCATATCTAACTGGATTTGTTACTTTATCTCCTAGTCCTTTTAGACGTTGTTTAACTTTTTTGATCCCACCGATCTCTTTTATAATTTTATTGTTTGCTGTATTATCACTATATGTCATTGAAGCCTCAATAAGTTCTTTTAAAGTGATATCTTTTCCTACATATTTTTCTAAAATAGGAGAATAAGCAACTATATCATCTTTGTTAATATGTATTTTTTTATTTAACTTATTATAAGGTACTTGTTCTAACAAAATAGCACTATTTATCGCTTTTGAAGTCGAAGCATAGGCAAATCTCTTATCTGAATTAAATTTTACTTCCTTACCACTTTTAGTATCTAAAGCATAAACACCAATATGAGCATTATATTTTTTTTCTAAATCATTTAACTCTTTGGCATGTGGACTGTTTGAATTACATGCACTTAAAACTAAAGCAATTGCAATTAAAAATATTAACTTTTTCAAAATAAACCCTCCAATATTACAAATGTAATTTTTACGAATATATAATATTACATTTGTAATATTTGTGTCAATTATTTATTATAAATATTTGAAAGAAGGTGTCAAAATGGCTAAATTACTAATAACGAGCGTAGTAAGCTTTTGTTTTATATTTCTATTGTTAGTATTTTTTAAGTACATATTAAAACGCTATTTTAATTATAGTTTAAATTATAAAGTTTGGTATCTAACAGTGCTTGCTGGATTAATACCTTTTATCCCAATTAAATTCTCTTTTATAAAATTTAATAATGTGAATAATCAAGCGCCCACAGTTGAAAGTAAGTCACACGACTTGAACCATAACATAAATACCACCAAACCTATTCAAGAGTTCACAACAGATATCCATAAGTTTAATTGGGATTCAATTGATAATATCTGCACAGTTGTTTGGATAGTTTTAGTTATTATTTTAAGTTTTAAATTTTTGAAATCCTTATTATATCTTAAATATTTAAAGAAACAGTCACTTTATCTAAACGAAAATGAAAAAAATAAAGTAGATACGATACTTTTCAACCATCAATATAAAAAAAATATTGTGATTCGAAAAGCAGAGACTATTCAATCTCCAATAACTTTTTGGTATGGGAAATATATTATTTTGATTCCTAGTTCATATTTTAAAAGTGTAATTGATAAAAGACTAAAATATATAATACTGCATGAATATGCTCATGCTAAAAATAGAGATACTTTACATTTAATTATCTTTAATATCTTCTCTATTGTTATGAGTTACAATCCATTAATACATATTGTAAAAAGAAAGATAATTCATGACAATGAAGTAGAAGCTGATAGATTTGTTCTTAATAATATTAACAAAAATGAATTTAAAACTTATGCGGAATCTATTATGGACTCCGTATTAAATATTCCATTTTTTAATAAAAATATATTAAGCCATTCATTTAATGGTAAAAAGTCATTACTCAAAAGAAGATTAATTAATATAAAAGAAGCCAATTTGAAAAAACAGTCTAAATTAATTCCAATTTTTATTTGTATTTTTACTTTTTTGCTCATAGTAATTCAAAGCCAGTTTTTGATGGGGCAATCCATAACTGATTATAATTATAAAAAGCCCTTACAGAACGATCACCAAATTTTAGATGAAAGTAAAAATTTTGGTTCAAATAGTGGATCTTTCGTCATGTACAGCATGAAGAAAGACAAATACTATATTTATAATGAAAAAGAAAGTAGAAAAAGATATTCTCCTGATTCAACTTATAAAATTTATTTAGCGATGTTTGGACTTGACCGTCATATCATAAGTGATAAAAATTCACGTATGTCATGGAATCATAAACATTATCCTTTCGAGTCTTGGAATAAGGAACAAGATTTAAATACAGCAATGCAAAATTCAGTTAATTGGTACTTCGAACGTATTAGTAATCAAATACCAAAGAACTATACTGCGGCTCAACTCAAGCAATTAAATTATGGTAATGAAAATTTGGGAAGTTATAAAAACTATTGGATGGAAGATAGTTTGAAAATATCTAATCTTGAACAAGTAATAGTTTTTAAAAATATGATGGAACAAAATAACCATTTTAGTAAAAAAGCAAAGAATCAATTATCTTCTTCATTATTGATTAAGAAAAATGAAAAGTATGAACTGTATGGGAAAACAGGTACAGGTATAGTAAACGGGAAGTATAATAATGGGTGGTTTGTAGGTTACGTAATTACAAATCATGATAAGTATTATTTTGCTACACATTTATCAGATGGAAACCCGTCTGGGAAAAATGCTGAATTAATCAGTGAAAAAATATTAAAAGAAATGGGTGTTTTAAATGGCCAATAAGCAAGTTGAAATATCTATGGCTGAATGGGATGTTATGAATATAATATGGGATAAAAAATCAGTATCAGCTAATGAAATTGTAGTTGAAATTCAAAAATATAAAGAAGTTAGCGATAAAACAATTAGAACATTAATCACAAGACTATATAAAAAAGAGATTATAAAACGATACAAATCAGAGAATATTTATTTTTACTCATCAAATATTAAAGAAGACGATATTAAAATGAAAACTGCTAAAACTTTTCTTAATAAACTGTATGGAGGGGACATGAAAAGTTTAGTGCTAAATTTTGCGAAAAATGAAGAATTAAATAACAAAGAAATTGAAGAATTGCGAGACATTTTAAATGATATTAGTAAAAAGTAATTAGAGATATGTTTCAAACATTATACATATGTAAACTATACTTGACTCTTATTAAATTAGTTTTGTTAATAACATTTAAAATATATTAGTAAAGATGAGAGTGTACATAAAATAACCATTTTCTGTACACTCTCTTTTTATATCTAGATATATAGCTAGTATACATATTTTAGTGTTCAATAACCCAACAGAAAATCTATGTTCATAAATATGGTTAGAATTAAGTTATGGTACAATGAAAATCTACATAGGAGGTTTGTATTTTGAAAATAGGTTATGCAAGAGTCTCAACTGGTTTGCAAAATTTGAATTTGCAGGAAGATCGATTAAATCAATATGGTTGTGAAAAGATATTTAGCGATCATATAAGTGGATCAAAAAGTAAACGTCCTGGTTTAGATAAAGCTATTGAATTTGCGAGGTCAGGAGATACGATTGTTGTTTGGAGACTAGATAGATTAGGACGTAACATGGAAGATTTAATCACATTAGTTAATGAACTTAATAATCGAGGCGTGAGTTTTCATAGTTTAGAAGAAAATATAACTATGGATAAATCAAGTTCTACAGGACAATTGTTATTTCATTTATTCGCAGCATTTGCAGAGTTTGAACGTAATTTAAT
>NZ_JAUOQO010000410.1:0-266 GCF_030547725.1 Staphylococcus pasteuri
GAATAATGCCCGCCATCCTGAGTTCGACCAGTTTTTGGAAGAGCAACCAGTATTGATGATCACTGAACTCGTCGATTTTATAATGTCTAGGCTCGCTCGCGATATCAGCCAAGAAAACGATCTTCTTTCAGTCACCTTTTCTGCTGGTAGCTATATTGATCACGCTTTTCAGCCAGTACAAACTATCTCTAAGCGTACCTCGCTCTTCCTTTCTTTCGCGATACCTGCATCAATTCCACTCGGGGTCGAGAAGCTGAGGGTTGGAG
>NZ_JAUOQO010000411.1:0-266 GCF_030547725.1 Staphylococcus pasteuri
TTTCTTCATCTAAATTATTTCTAACAGATGTAGCAGTACCACCTTGAACATCAAATCTTTTATCATAAGCTGATAATGCAGTATGATATACACCTAATCTTTGAAATTCTTCTGGTGTTAATTTCTCACCATATTTAGTAATTAAATCAACAGTAGTAATAGTACGTCTATAATAACAATAATCTCCTTTTTCTACTCTTTCAACATCAGGTGATTTATGAAATCCAATAAATAAAGGATTTAAAACTCTAATCATAGGTTTACCA
>NZ_JAUOQO010000412.1:0-265 GCF_030547725.1 Staphylococcus pasteuri
GTCTTGTTACTTCTTTAAAAAATGAGAGTGTGAATCTGGCATAAAACGGTCCTTCATTCTTTGCCTGATTATATTTTAAGGAGATGTCTAGCTTGGGGGATGTGAATATTAATCCGGTTTTGCTTTTTAGCTTATTCAACGAAATCACTTTAATTCCCTTTAATAATTTCCTTATTTTAAATCTAGTTAATAAACTCGATTTTTATTATTGATCTAAATCATAAAAAGGTGATGTTTATTAAAGGCCTTATAAGCAGGCTGTGCC
>NZ_JAUOQO010000413.1:0-265 GCF_030547725.1 Staphylococcus pasteuri
GAATACCTAGAGGGGCTAATAGCAAGGATTCAATAAGCCATGCGGCTACTGCGGCTAAACACAGCACAAAGGTAGTGGCTAAGCCCATACCTAAGGCGCTATCTATTTTGTTTGAGACACCCATGAATGGGCACAAACCTAAAAACTTTCCTAACACCACGTTGTTTACCACTGCGGTGCTAATAAAAATAAGTAGGTAGTCAGCCATTGTGTACTTCCTAAACTTGAGGATGGTTAACAATGCAATTGCAGGCTGTGTACCAAG
>NZ_JAUOQO010000414.1:0-265 GCF_030547725.1 Staphylococcus pasteuri
GTGCGGGCCGGTTACTCGGCCTGTTGCACCTACGGTACCAATTTTCTTGCCCTGTTTTACTCGCTGGCCGGTTTTTACGTAACGTTTATGCAAGTGCAAGTACTTGGTGACATAAGCGCTACTGTGCTGAATAAACACATAATTACCGTTGTATTTGCTGTAGCCCGATTTGGTGACTCGCCCATCGCCAGCGGCTTGTACCGGCGTACCCACTTTAGCGGCGTAATCGATGCCGTTATGAGCGCGTACTCGGCCGGTTACTGGG
>NZ_JAUOQO010000415.1:0-265 GCF_030547725.1 Staphylococcus pasteuri
CGATACCGCTAATGTCTGTTATTATTGCTTTTTGCATGAGCGACATGACTTATGTTAGTGAGATAAGCACGTTAATGGAAAGGCTTTTCAACTCAGAATTAAATTCTGAGAAATGGATTTGGGCGATTGTAATTATGGCCGTACTGATAAATACAATTAAACTGAAAAGGCAAATAAGGTACCGGAAAATCTGCACGCTACAAGCTATCCAAATAGCGTGCGATTTAATAGAGAAAGACGGGCTAGATAACGAAGCAATCAGAAT
>NZ_JAUOQO010000416.1:0-265 GCF_030547725.1 Staphylococcus pasteuri
TAGTTGGCCCATTCGGGAGGGTTTTTTTTGTTTGCTGGTTAGCGATAATCGACTATAAAACTCCAGAAGTAGTGTCCAAATACACTGGCTTCATTATTTTAATAACAATACTGAATGCAATGGCTGTGAACGGAGAGCTCACAAAAAGGGCAGAAACGCGCTTTGTATCTGATGAGAAGCTAATGGCATTCAAAGTAGCAGTTTGGGTACTTTTCGGCCTGCTTTATATGGCTGCAACACGCTATTTCTTTACACAAGGTACATG
>NZ_JAUOQO010000417.1:0-265 GCF_030547725.1 Staphylococcus pasteuri
CATTATAAGGGATGTTTGTGTCTAACTTTATTCGAAACAAGGCTTCAAATTTAGCTATTTTTAGCTCGGGTGTAGCAACAATAGGTTGATAATAAACTTCTATTTTATTATCTGTTAATGCTTGCTTGAGTAAAGCGGCCAAAATTGATTTTCTATCAAAACGCTTGGCTAAGCGTCGGTCAAAATAATACAAGGAAGAGCCATTATCTTTAGGGTTAGCAATGAGTGCCTGAGTGGCATGGCTTAGTAATTGAATCGGTGAAGT
>NZ_JAUOQO010000418.1:0-265 GCF_030547725.1 Staphylococcus pasteuri
GAATGAAGACATTTAAATTAAACATAAAACTTTCAAGCTCTCTTGAGTTTAAGCTAAGAGATAAGAAGCTCAAAGATGGCAAAGCATCAATTAATAATGAAAAAATCACAATAAACATACTATATGTCACGCAGTCATACTCTAAACTAGAAATTACAATGAATTCAGATGTGTTTGAGTTTGTTAAATCAGAAAAAGACACTCTTACCGAATTTCTTAATGAAAATGGTGAAACTCACAGCGCCAATGAAACAACGTCGATAGT
>NZ_JAUOQO010000419.1:0-265 GCF_030547725.1 Staphylococcus pasteuri
GATCGCATGTTGGAAATGGGCTTTCAATCGGCCATTGATGCCATTATTGAGTTAGCACCGAGTGATCGCCAAACCTTGCTATTTAGCGCAACTTTCCCTGCTCAAATTGAGAGTATTTCTCAGCACATAATGCGCGAACCAGTACGTATAGAAGTGGCTAGCACTCACGATGACTCGTCTATTTCTCAGCACTTTTATAAGGTAGATGACAACGAGCAACGTATGTTAGCGCTACGCTTGCTGTTATTACAGCATCGTCCTAAAT
>NZ_JAUOQO010000420.1:0-265 GCF_030547725.1 Staphylococcus pasteuri
GAAGAGCTTTTTAGGGAGTTAACCCGTGAACTACGTTGCCCTAAGTGCCAGAACAATAATATCTCTGATTCAAATGCTGGTTTAGCCCAAGACTTACGGGAAAAGACCTATCAAATGGTGAAGTCGGGTAGTGATAAACAGCAAGTTCTAGATTATATGGTGGCGCGTTATGGCAATTTTGTTCGTTACGACCCACCACTAACACCTGCAGTACTAACGCTTTGGTTAGCTCCTATTGGCATTATTTTTATTGGCGGCTTTACGG
>NZ_JAUOQO010000421.1:0-265 GCF_030547725.1 Staphylococcus pasteuri
TGCTAGAGCCGTGCCACATTCAATGATTTAATCAAGGCACTGATTTTAAAGAGTTTAATTTTAACTAAAGCTTTTATTGAAATTAAACATGTTCATAAAACGTGATCAATGTGAACATTTTGTTAATCAGTTTTGACCAAATAATGTTCGTATGCGAAAGTTCAGCCCTGATCAAGTTCACGTTTACTGATGTGATGCTGATTAAAGGACGAAAATGAGCGAAAAAACTCAGTGGTATTTGGAGCATGAAGCACTAATCAAACAC
>NZ_JAUOQO010000422.1:0-265 GCF_030547725.1 Staphylococcus pasteuri
GGGCGGAGAATATGGCTTCTTAGATTTATTTGTTGCCGAGTCTCAAGCACCTGCAAAACAATGGCGTTACACCAACGCTCCTGATGCCGATGCTCGTGCCGTACAAGTAATGTACTGGGCACTGCAATGGATGAAAGAACGTGGCCAAGATCCTGAAGTAGTTGCGCCTGGCTTAATGGCCAAAGCAGCTAAAATGGGTGATTACCTGCGCTTAGCCATGTTTGATAAGTACTTCAAAAAAATTGGTTCTCAAGACGAACAAGGC
>NZ_JAUOQO010000423.1:0-265 GCF_030547725.1 Staphylococcus pasteuri
GACGTTGCCTTGTTGAGGCTTTCTATCAGTTGTTTGGCTTCCCCCGCTTTTGCGGCAGTTCTCATCTCTTCAGGCAACAGCTGATACTTTTCATCAAGCAACCCTTCTAAGTGTTCTATACGCTTAACACCCGAATTATAAGCAAAAGAGGGGCCTACCCCTTCGGGCACCCTTTCAACCTTTCCGGTCCGCGGATTAGTCCAATTCACCCATTTAACTTTAGGCGCCTTGCTCGGTTTGAGACCCATGCTCTTCAGCTCACTAT
>NZ_JAUOQO010000424.1:0-265 GCF_030547725.1 Staphylococcus pasteuri
CCCAAATGTTTGGATACGAATCCGCTGAGCAAATACTGGCGCTACCTTCACTGCTCGAACTGATTGCTGAAGACGATCAGCAAGAGGCGATTAATGCCTATGAATCGGTTATCAGTGGCAAAGCTAGACCAAAAATCCGCGTCTTTGAAAACACCAAAAAAAATGGGGAGCAGTTTTCGGTGCTCACCATTGACCATGTTACCGAGTGGCAAGGCCAACCCGCTTTGCAAATTACTTTGGTGGATTTTTCTCAGCAGATAGAAGC
>NZ_JAUOQO010000425.1:0-264 GCF_030547725.1 Staphylococcus pasteuri
GTATAAGGCGTTTTGGGAAGAGCAGAATTTGCTGCCTTAGCGTCGGTAATCGCGGTTTTAGCTATTTTTAAACGAGTGCTTGCTTCGTTAATTGTTTGGGCTGGGTTTAACCGCTTAGCTTCAGGGTTTGTTGGTTTCTGCTTAGCTGGTTTTGAAGGTTGAGGTGAGTCCTGCTCAACCCTACCCCCTTGGCCTAAAGCTTCCTTGGCTGGAGCAGCTCGTGGGGCAGCGGTTTTCTCTGGCAAAGTCGCTACAGGAATACCG
>NZ_JAUOQO010000426.1:0-264 GCF_030547725.1 Staphylococcus pasteuri
GTAGTAACCAAAGATATTCCGGCTAACGTGGTAGCGGTGGGGAATCCTTGTAAAGTGCTGCGAGAGATTGGCGAACACGATAAGCAGTTTTATTATAAAAAACTTCGTTTTTAAGGCCAATCATAGATCTTGCTAACGGGCTACAAAGGCCGCTTAGTGCTTATAAAAAGTATTGAATTAACGCTTGTTTAACCAGCAATGTTGAACACTTTCCGATTGTTACTCAGTGGTACTTGGTGAGGTGAAAATTGCGGCCAATATCAT
>NZ_JAUOQO010000427.1:0-264 GCF_030547725.1 Staphylococcus pasteuri
GGCGGCTGTCATCAAAGGCGAAGCCAGTCGTACCGTGGTTCTCGCCCGCTATCCCAGCTATCATGGGGCAACATTAGGCGCGGCTGCCGTCACCGGAGACCCGCAATCAGATGAGGTCTTCGCGCCAGTGATGCGCATCATGCCCAAAGTGCCGGCACCGTTTTCCTACCGCCGCCCCGAAGGGATGAGTATTGAAGACCACGCATTGAATTGCGCCCGGCGGCATGATGAAATTATCGACGAAACCGGCCCGGAAAATGTGCT
>NZ_JAUOQO010000428.1:0-264 GCF_030547725.1 Staphylococcus pasteuri
CTTTCAGGATGCCGGTTAGACGGGTGATGTGGTTCTTGGCAATGTCGGCAATATTGCTTGCCCAATCTTCCCAATAGTCCCGCGTCCCGCATTTCTTGACGATCTTGGCCATGATGGCGCGAGAAAATTCATCGACCGAGAAGGCCATTTCGGTCTGCTCGGGGCCGGTCGCAACGGGGTCACGCCCTGGCGTGCCGATATTCGATCGGGCGGCTGCGGCCTTGGTTGGCAGGTCTTCGACCACGGCTGTCACAGCCTTCAGCT
>NZ_JAUOQO010000429.1:0-264 GCF_030547725.1 Staphylococcus pasteuri
ATGTTATTAAGCAACTTATTTCCAACTGCTCTAATACCAACCATGATAACAATTAATGCAATTGGCTCAGCAAGCATCCAAAACCAAGCAAACCTATCAGCTGTTGTTCTAGCCAATGCCTCCCTAATAAATAAAGCAGACCAAACACTGCGCGTTACTTGCCATGATGTCCTTACATTTGCTTTCATTACTGTATTTTTCTCATATAACCATCATGGTTTTCATAACTCATCACAAGAACCTCTAAAACTTATCGCTTAATAT
>NZ_JAUOQO010000430.1:0-264 GCF_030547725.1 Staphylococcus pasteuri
GCTTAGGTGTTAACCCATTAAGTGCTAGCCATGCCGATTTTGTTGAAGTAGCGAAGGGTTTGTCGGTAGCCGATTTAGTTGAGCAGGAAACTGATCGAGACACGATTTTACAATTGCTATTCTCTTTAGGAGTAGAGCCGTATATCGGCCAGCAGCGGCCTTGTTTTGTTTATCACTTCCCTGCTTCGCAAGCTGCTTTAGCTAAAATTTCAGCGACCGATCCCCGAGTGGCTGAGCGCTTTGAGCTTTATTTTAAAGGCGTAG
>NZ_JAUOQO010000431.1:0-264 GCF_030547725.1 Staphylococcus pasteuri
GTATAAAACAGGGCGATGATGATGATGGCCCCAAGGTCATCAAGGATGGCCAATGTCAGCAAGAACACCTTGAGCGACGAAGGCGCGCGGCTGCCGACCAGCGCCAGAATACCAAGCGCAAAGGCGATGTCGGTGGCCGCCGGAATGGCCCAGCCCCCCACAGTAAGCGGCGAATTCCAGTTCAGCGCCACAAACACCCGCGCGGGCAATGCCATGCCGCCAATCGCCGCCGCACCCGGCAGGAACACGTCGCGCGGGTTCTTC
>NZ_JAUOQO010000432.1:0-264 GCF_030547725.1 Staphylococcus pasteuri
ATCCAAGGTTTAAGCTTTCCCCTCAAGCAAGCCTGCCAGCATTTACAGCAGTGGTTAAGGCAGCGTCAGCTATGCAGTAACACCTTACTGCTTACTTTATCTTTTCGCGATAAACCCAGTGAGCAAGTAAGCCTTAAAAGCGCTCGCTTATTACAAACCAGCCAAGATTGGTTAGCCCTATTTAGGCTAAAACTAGAAACGCTACGCCTGCCTGCGGCGGTGCTCGAATTTTCCCTTTATTGCCAGGCGCTTTATCCCCTAGGT
>NZ_JAUOQO010000433.1:0-263 GCF_030547725.1 Staphylococcus pasteuri
GGCCGATGTCGTGACCGGCCCGCCATCGCGCGGCGCGCAGCTGCGCCGTGGGGCGGATGCGGCACAGGGGGATTGGCTGCTGTTCCTGCATGCCGACAGCCAATTGTCCCAGGGCTGGACCGGGCCTGTGCTGGATCATCTCGCGCGCGACACCGCCGCCTGTTTCTGCCTCGCCTTCCGAAGCCGCCACCCAATGGCGCGCCTCACCGCTGCCTGGGCCAACCTGCGTAGCCGCATGTTCAATCTGCCCTACGGCGATCAGG
>NZ_JAUOQO010000022.1:0-3102 GCF_030547725.1 Staphylococcus pasteuri
AAGACAATTTCTATATTATTTCAATAGAAATTGTCTTTTTTTCACTTATCCAAGAACTTTATGTCCCGGACTCTTTTTCTCCCAAGAAGTATTAGATCATGATACCAGTGTATCTATGCTTATTATTTTTAATATTACTCATCCCAATCAATTTGTAATTGCTTTAAAAAAGCTTCTCGCTCCTTTTCGAATTGAGGATCTATATCGCTTCTAACCTTTTTAGTATATGTTCGATCTTCTAACCATTGTGGTGTTTTTTCTCTACTAATATATCGTCTTGAACTCACTGTATTCTTACTTTCAGAGTACTTTTTATTATAGATACGATTTTCAGGTTCGAATATAAATTCCAAATACTCTATTTTTCGTCCCTTTTTTGCTCTAACTTTATGTATCTTTAACGCTTTAAAAATATAACTGAGTTCGTTAATAATCGGTTTTAATACATTCTTATTAATATCGGTCATTCTATACGATATTGGAATATCTAATCGCTCTCTAAAATCATTTATTTTTATTTTTAAATAACCTGTATGTTTAAACTGCTTAAGTATTCTAAACATGTTTTTAGAATACGTTGATTTAAGCGTCGTCATTTCTTCTAGTTCAAATTTTGTAAAATTATTCGTAATTGAATTAAGTATATGCTTTAGATTAGGAGATGTTGAAATCTCTAAATATTGTTCCTTTTTATGAATTCTATAATGATTAAACAACACAAAGCGCTCTATGATGTCATCATCTTCATACTTAATTGTCAATTCCAACATTTTTTTGTATACATCATCCAAATCTTTCACAAACCTATTAATATTACGTGTTTTAGGATTATAGTTACTTAGTTCTTTTAATTCATCGAAAGGCAGATGTAACGTATAGGTGTCTTGTTCTTTTAACTTATTACACATCGCAAAAAACAAATTAATTTCTATGCTTGTAAATTTTCTTAATGGGACGAGGTTTAGATCGTTTTTGTATACAACTGTTTCACCAGACATTTTATCATCACTCCATCAGTAACTACATTTTATAAAGGAGTACTAAAAAAATAAATACTCCTTTATATCAATTGAATATAAGCATAAAACACTTTTATAGCGGCGTCAATGAATAAAAGGAGTGATGATATTTAAACTACTCCTTTTATGTGGCAAAAACACTCCTTTTATGTGGCAAAACTATGCCTTTAAAATTCTAAACTCCTTGGCACTCTATGTCTAAAGTACCTCCTAAAAAGGTTTTAAAAAGATTTATAAAAAGATATTAAAAAGTTCGGGGCAATTCACCCCTCATAAATTCAAAAGAAAAAAAGGAAACCAACCACATTTGTGGTTGGTTTTTATTATTAAAAAAACAATATGTGATATAGTTTTAATGCATTATTCCAATTGCTTTATTGACATTGAGAAGCCCCCCTTAACAAACCCGAAAACTGTCGACTCGTCGGGTTAATAGCTCACGCTATCCCGACATTCGTCGTTCCAGTTTAGTTAAGGGGGTCTTCTCAATGCACAATAAATTTCCTTGGCATAATAATATATATTAATTAATTAATACACAAATTATTAAAAGTAACGACAAAAACATTTTGTCGTTAAAATCAATTTTAGAAGACATTTTTAGCATATAATGTTAAAATTGACATAGTTTGACAGGTAAAATTTCTTTGTTTTTTTTAGCTCATGTACATTTGTGTTGTGTACATGAGATTTTTTATTTTAAGTCTAATTTAAGCTTTATATAGCCTCTTTATCCTGAAACATATATTTATCCATCATTATTTAATTAAATGCTCTTATACGCTCTTAAAGGTGATGCCTATGATGGTATCAATCAAATCTTTAGAAAGGAGACGCCTCTTGGTTGATATAAGTACCATGTTGCAATTTGGAATTTTCCTCATTACGTTCATCGGTCTTATCATCGAGCTTATTAAATTAAGCCAAAAAAAATAACCATCCCAACTTTTGACAGAGTAGGAAGAATGGTTATTAAGTAATATCCGAAAAGTCACCGTCTTTTTAACGGGCTTACTATGGCACAAGTGTTATCAGCACTTGTGTCTTTTTGGTATATACTAGTTAGCAATTCATTTGTTACTTTAAGTATATCTTTCATACTATCTTTTGTAAACTTTTTCTATTCTTCCCAATCGACTTCAAGTTGTTTTAAAAAGGCTTCTCGTTCTTTCTCTAATTGTGGATCATACTCATTTTGTGTTTGTTTTTCATATGTGCGTTCTTTTAACCATTTTGGTGTTTTCTCACGACTTATATATTGTCGTGACTTACCTATATCCGCCATTTGAGGTTGTCGTTTACTGTGAATGCGTTTCTCAGAGTCAAAAGTAAATTCTAACCATTCAATTTTACGTCCTTTTTTAGCTTTGATTTTATTGATATTGAGGTTATTAAATATTGGAGAGAGCTCCTTGATAATCGGTGTTAAAACAAATTGGTTAATATTAGACATTCTATAAGATTCTGGAATATCTAATCGTTCTCTAAAGTCTTCAATTTTAATCTTCATATAGCCAGTATGTTTATATTGTTTAAGTAATCTAAACATATTTTTTGAATAGGTAGATTTAAGGTGTGTCATCTCTTTTAATTCAAATTTAGTAAAGTTATTCGTAATTGAATTTAAGATATATTTTAAATCAGGAGAAGTAGCAATTTCTAAATATTTTTCCGATATATCTATTTCATACTTATAGAATAAGACAAATTTTTTAATTTTTGTTTCAGTTCTAATAGTATATCTGATATCTAACATCTTATCGTAAACTCTTTGGAGATCATCTACAAACCTGCTAATGTTACGTGTTTCTGGACTGTAATTACTTAATTCTTTGAGTTCATCAAAAGATAAATGAAGTGTATTAGTATCTTGTTCTTTGAGCTTATTACACATAGCAAAAAATAAGTTAATTTCAGTAGCAGTAAAGCGTCGTAATGGAACTAAATTCATTTCATTTTTGTAAATAACAGTTTCTCCGCTCATATAATAACTCTCCTTTCAACAAAGGCATAACAACAAAAAAACTATGCCTTTTAAATTCTATAATATTATGTATTAAAGCTTGTTTATACAGTAACATAG
>NZ_JAUOQO010000434.1:0-263 GCF_030547725.1 Staphylococcus pasteuri
GGCAATAACCACGTAGACGCGACCGTAGAAGATGTGAAGCAAGCTCAACAAGCCTTCAACAGTATTAGAGGGGCGATTGAGCAAGTTAATGATATGTGTTTACAAATAGCGACAGCGACGGATGAGCAAAGCTCTGTGATTGGCAGCATTAGCGAAAACCTCAACGATATTGATACCAAATCGAAAACCACCTCTGACAACTCCCGTAAAGTCAGCCAAGAATCCGACAACGTCAGTAATGAAACCGATCAACTCTACCAAGT
>NZ_JAUOQO010000435.1:0-263 GCF_030547725.1 Staphylococcus pasteuri
ATGCAGGGGACGCAGGTTAATACTGGTATCACCCCATTGGTCAAACGCACTGTTTAGCATTTCGATAATGTCTGCCGATTCATTATTTACAATGGTGTCGGTGAATTTGTCCCACAACACTGGCACAGTGGCTCTACCAGAGACCTTAGGATCCGCATGCGTATAAAGCTGATGAATAAACTGCTTATGGTGTAAATGGTCTTCACTCGCGCCCTTTAGCCCCGTAAGCCCTTTGCCAGCAAAACCCCAGCCTTGCTCAGTAA
>NZ_JAUOQO010000436.1:0-263 GCF_030547725.1 Staphylococcus pasteuri
GATACGGATTTCGCACAAGAAACAGCTAACTTAACTAAGATGCAGATCTTACAACAGGCTAGCCAAACAATCTTAAGCCAAGCAAATCAGCGTCCACAAGCAGCGTTATCGCTTTTAGGCTAATTGATTTGAACTATGAGCCACTTTAGACTAAGCAAATAGTCCAAATGTGGCTTATAGTCTTAATATATGTTTCGAGGGTAGCCGAGATGATTGATTTAAATTCTACACAAAAAACGATAGATGGACTCAGTGTTGTAAAT
>NZ_JAUOQO010000437.1:0-263 GCF_030547725.1 Staphylococcus pasteuri
GGTCTAAGTAAAACGCATGGAAACTCTTGTTAAACACCTGAGTTTTCGGGTTTTCTCATAGCGGATTTAGATACTTATAATTCCTATGCGGCCTGGGCTAGTTTTGAGCCTTAAAGCTTTTGTTTAGCATTCGTAATTTGAGAAGGACATCATGGAGCGCAAAGTAAGGGAAGCACTGTTAGGTGATGTAGCTGCTATTGCTGTAATTCATGTTAACGCTTGGAAGTCTGCTTTTAAGGGCTTAATGCCAAAAGGCTATATTG
>NZ_JAUOQO010000438.1:0-263 GCF_030547725.1 Staphylococcus pasteuri
CAGCAACGTGGTTACTTTTTGTTTGCAATTAGCTTATTGCTATTGGCTAATGCCCTACTGTTAGTTGATGTATCGTCTATTTGGTTGTTAGGCGCAATTTTAGCGATATTTTTTATTGGCTTTAATTATTTAGAAGCGAGCTTACCTGCGCTTATTTCTAATCTAGCGCCTCCAGGTAATAAAGGCGCTGCTTTAGGGGTGTTTTCTACCAGTCAATTTCTAGGGGCGTTTATTGGCGGTTCTAGCGCTGGAGCCTTGTATAT
>NZ_JAUOQO010000439.1:0-263 GCF_030547725.1 Staphylococcus pasteuri
GTGTTTTGGGTGCTCACGCAAATAGTGTTGAATAAGGCTAATTGGCACCAGTAGTGGCATTAAACCTTCACGATATTGATGAATCCGCTCAGACAGTTCTTCACGCTGTTGTGAACTTAGGTCGCGCTTGAAGTAACCTTGCAAATGTTGCAATACATTACAGTGATTTTTGCGGCTGCAGTTATGTTTGAGTATTCCCATAAAGCCTTCAATGTAAGCAGCAAAACCATGCTGGTTTTTATTGCTTAAACTGGCCACCAAGG
>NZ_JAUOQO010000440.1:0-263 GCF_030547725.1 Staphylococcus pasteuri
GCATTGGACATCAACCACACTGTCCAACGCGAACATTGGCGCATGGAAAGTTAATTTTAACTTAACTGTTGATTCCCCCCCATTTGAGCTTAAATCTACCCCATTACCTGTGAGGCTGGTTCATGACCTTCCTTAAATTGAATACCGATACGCAATTATCAAGAAATTATTGTCTTGGATGCTTAGCAATTTTTACTGCTTATTTGCTAACGCCTCTACCCGCTCACGGTGCTAGCGTTTGCTTGGCATCATCACCATTAACT
>NZ_JAUOQO010000441.1:0-263 GCF_030547725.1 Staphylococcus pasteuri
ACTTTGGTGCGGCTAAAAACCAAGATTTGTCGCCACTTATTCTTTCTAATCAGGTGGATTAACAACTCACTCTTACGGGCTTTATCTACCGGGTGCAGTGTTTGTTTAATGCTCTCTAACTTGCTTTGTTCATTGGCCACTTCTATCAACTGCGGATTGTTTAACATGCCTTTGCCGAGTGACTTAATCTGTTTAGAAAAGGTGGCGGAGAATAGTAAGGTTTGGCGTTTGCTAGGCAGCAATGTTTGTATGTGGCTCATTTC
>NZ_JAUOQO010000041.1:0-435 GCF_030547725.1 Staphylococcus pasteuri
TTCATAGCTTAAAACCTGCCAGTGCTCAGCGCACGGTATGGTCGATTGCTTACCAAGAAGTCATCGCCTTAGGCCACTTAATTGCAAGCGGTAAAATTTACAACCAACGTGTAGTGTCTTTAGCTGGACCCGTTGTAAAAGAGCCACGCTTAATTCGCACCGAGTTAGGTGCTGATATTGATCAATTGATCGATGGTGAATTGGTAGACGGCGAGCACCGCGTTATTTCCGGTACCGTATTAATGGGCAACCATGCTTCGGGTCCGCACGCATTTATTGGCCGTTACCATCAGCAAGTCGTAGCGCTTGAAGAAGGCTACGAAAAAGAATTTATGGGTTGGGCTGTTCCAGGCACGAACAAGTTCTCATTAGCGAGATTGTTTGTATCGGGTTTAAACAAGAGCAAGTTGTTCTCGTTAACCACCACTACCGGTG
>NZ_JAUOQO010000442.1:0-263 GCF_030547725.1 Staphylococcus pasteuri
GGCCTTCTTCGATCTCGTGGTGATCGAAGTGCAGGAAAAACGGCGACGGCCCTTCACCGGCCCGCCCGTCCGACACCTTGATGTCCAGCATCGGCTGTGCATTTGCCGCCAACGTGTCCCAAAGCCCCAGCGCCGTCAGCATCTGCTGTGACGCCAGCGCCAGCGCATAAGAGCGGCCATCAAAATTGTCGGACCGCTGGGTCGCGCTGTCGGCGGCATCAATCACCGTGGCGGTGAACCCGGCCTGCGCCGCCGCCAATGCC
>NZ_JAUOQO010000443.1:0-263 GCF_030547725.1 Staphylococcus pasteuri
GTTCAAAGGACATCCCGACGCCTTGTGGGTGGCACGGGTTCGCGCTCATCTCGCGGCCCTGAACGTAGGTGCCTGCGAAGGTTCGCGGGGTGTCGCGAGAAATGAGAAGCGGGCCGGTGTAGAGCACTTCCCAGTGGCCGACTTTCTTGTGAAAGAAGAGATCGAGAACGTGGGCGGGGGCGTCTTTGAGCCAGCGGGCGGAGGCGCGGCGGGGTGTGTACTGTTTCATGGGGTGTCGGGTGTCGGGGTGCCGGGGGTTACTT
>NZ_JAUOQO010000444.1:0-263 GCF_030547725.1 Staphylococcus pasteuri
TGCAGACATCACAAGTAACTGGGCGTTTTTTATCAAGCATGTAAATGAGCCACAAGGTTTGTTATCTAGGGTGCTTAAAAACCAGCAAAGCATTGAACAAGTTGGGCTAAAGCGTACCCAGCTAGAAGCTGATATCAAGGCTCAAATAGTTGAACTAAAACATTTGGTTACTAGTATTGACCAGCAAAGCACACAAATGGTGAATGATGCTGAGCAGCTCGTTACAAAGGTAAGCGTTAGCGCCAGCATTGCCGGTATTATTG
>NZ_JAUOQO010000445.1:0-263 GCF_030547725.1 Staphylococcus pasteuri
GCGGATCATCCGGCATCGGCACCACCGCGATCCAGCTGGCCAACCACTTTGGCGCGCGGGTGTTTGCCACGGCCGGATCGGCAGAGAAGTGCAAGGCCTGTCGCGATCTGGGCGCGGAACAGGCGATCAACTATCGCGAGGCAGATTTTGTCGAGGTTCTGCGCGCCGAGGGCGGCGCCGATCTGATCCTCGATATGGTGGGCGGCGATTACATCCCCCGCAACCTCAAGGCGCTGGCCGATGAAGGCCGTTTAGTGCAGATC
>NZ_JAUOQO010000446.1:0-263 GCF_030547725.1 Staphylococcus pasteuri
TTCAAGCAGCGCAATCCTTGCCTCAATGGGCTCTGGTTCGTTTGAGGTGTTCATGCTTGCAGTTTTTCCGCCCGCCGAAGCAGGTCTTTCTTCTGGTCTTCCGCAGCAAAAAGCTGTGCGTGCGCAACATCGTTTGCCTCTGCTGTCGCCTTTGCGATCTTCCGCAATGTTCGGATCTGCGCATCCAGCGACCGAATCTCGGCGCGGATCAGGTTGAGTGTGGCTTTTTCTGGGTTCATCCCCACAAGTAACTCGGGTTCGAT
>NZ_JAUOQO010000447.1:0-263 GCF_030547725.1 Staphylococcus pasteuri
GTGTTGCTCAATGCTTAATGGCTTAGGTTGGACTAGCGTAGAAAATGCTTCTGGTAGTTCGGCATCAGGATTAACCGGTAGCATCCAGTTTGTTGTGGCAATAATTTTCTGCGCCGGAGCACTCACTAAAAAGCTGAGGAATTGCTGAGCAAGCTCTACTTGTTGGCTGGTGGCACTAATCGCGGCCACTTCTACTTGGCTCATGTGACCCTCGCTAAATTCAGCAGCTTGGTAACGGTTTTCTTGCTCGGCCACCATGTGGT
>NZ_JAUOQO010000448.1:0-263 GCF_030547725.1 Staphylococcus pasteuri
GGAAAGCACTAACATTCATAGAGTTTTCCAATAAGAGTTACAATTAAACTTTTCTGGTTATTCCTCAGTTCATGAGGTAATTTCAGTTAAATCTTCTAGGCAAGATATTAGGCAACTTTTAAGGTGCATAGTCTTTCTGAGCTAGAATATAACTTTTTAGTATGATTACTTCAAAAATCCTTAAATTTATTTTAAGAGATAGGGATGCTGCTGCTGCTGCTGCTGCTATGTCACTTCAGTAGTGTCCGACTCTGCGACCCCAT
>NZ_JAUOQO010000449.1:0-263 GCF_030547725.1 Staphylococcus pasteuri
GGTGAAGCGAATTGTGGAAGCGGAAGTAAAGATAATGAATCAAACCGATCTTTCTGAAGAATTGCTAATTCATGTTAAGCAATTAAACGTTAGTGATGCCTACATTTCGAAAGCAACTGGAAAAACGATCGATTCGATCATGAGTATGAGTAAAGAAGCTGGAATTCTGAGGGGAATGAAGCAAGTTGATACGTGTGCGGGTGAGTTTGAAGCAATCACGCCTTATTTCTACTCTACGTATTTAGGGAGCGATGAGATGGCGC
>NZ_JAUOQO010000450.1:0-263 GCF_030547725.1 Staphylococcus pasteuri
ATTCAAACGAGAACTTTGTGAAATGGCATTTTTTTTGTGGAGGTTATGCATGTTTTGACCAGCTCTTGAGGTGTTGCCTATAGGCTCGTGGTGTCGTGTTGTTGTTTCTTATGTTGGTGTAGGGAGTGAACTATCAAAACATGGTGTGGGGGTGGGGTATGTTTTTTTAAATTGCTACGTGCCAAGGCAGTTCTCTTGTGACGATTCAAAGCGAATTGTGGTTTGGTTGCATGGTGGTGCTGTGAATTTGTATGCCTCTACTG
>NZ_JAUOQO010000451.1:0-263 GCF_030547725.1 Staphylococcus pasteuri
GACCTCACTCCTTTGGGGGCACTCCTTCGACCAAAAGATCCGCCATGCGGCGGATCAGCACGTCCCGTTTGACCGGCTTGGCCACATGGGCGTCAATGCCCCGCCGCAGGTATTCTTCGACCTGGAGGGTCATGGCGTTTGCGGTCAGGGCGATCACCGGGCAATGCGGCAGACCGGCCTCATCCTCATAGGCGCGGATCACGGCCGCGGCCTCCAGCCCGCCCATGACCGGCATGTTCACATCCATCAACACGAGGTCATAG
>NZ_JAUOQO010000452.1:0-263 GCF_030547725.1 Staphylococcus pasteuri
CATCCGAACAGACCCGCTTGAACGCCGGGCGCACAATCATCAAACACGTGCAAGCGGGGGCTCGCTGGAAAAACCACCTGTTGTCCCGCCAAGGAGCCGGCGAAATCTGCCATGGCGAATAGCGCGGCTCGGGTTTATCGGTTCTGTGTCAGGTGTCGTTTTGTTATCTCACGCTGCACGACGGGCCAAAGTGTGAGTGATGCGGTTAGCCCAAGGATTGCCACAACAATTATCCATGAGACCCACCGCGGCTGCTTCTGCCT
>NZ_JAUOQO010000453.1:0-263 GCF_030547725.1 Staphylococcus pasteuri
ATCTTGGAATGGCCAACGGATATTCGGCATAAGCGATGTGCCGAAAAACTTTGACTTTTCTTTTTTGAAAGAGCCTTCTACGGGATCATTTATTTGGAAAAAGTTATTTAAAGATGAAATTGAAGTATCTGTTAAAGATGCGCCAAAATTTATTGTTCAAACAAATTTTAGTTACGAGGTTACCGATGGAGGTTTACGCCGCAGAATTATACCGATAGAATTTACAAACTTCTTTACTCAAGTAGGTGGGCTAGATGTACACT
>NZ_JAUOQO010000454.1:0-263 GCF_030547725.1 Staphylococcus pasteuri
CCTTTAATATAAGCCTCTATTTAAGCTATTATTTTATGCCTTACCACTGCGTTACTTGTTTTTCTATTCCATGAAAGCTCCCTCAAAGTAACAGTGCCTAAGGAATTCCACAGGTTAATTGCATAAATAACCGTTTGGCTTTGTATTTCCAATTTAGGGTCTCTTTTCTTTCAGGTTCGGGTGTCCAGCGTTCCCACGGTTTGGTGATTTCTGGCTGGGGTGCATCGTTATACCAGTCTATTTTATATGCCTCAGCATATAGC
>NZ_JAUOQO010000455.1:0-263 GCF_030547725.1 Staphylococcus pasteuri
GCCTATCACTGTACCGTTTGCGTTTTTTATTTAAACATATCCCCTCCATAACGTTACCCGTCCCCCTTTAAATATTGTTTTCTGCATGGTTTAAATCAATTCTAATTAATTATAAATATAAAGTAATATTAAAGCTTTATTTTAAATTTTCATTATTAAAAAAAAGATTTCTTGAATTTTAAATATTAAGCAAAAAAATAAACGATTTAATTTTAAAAATTTATGTAATATAAGATTCAAAATAAATAATTATATATAAAAAA
>NZ_JAUOQO010000456.1:0-262 GCF_030547725.1 Staphylococcus pasteuri
ATGCAAAACAACAATGACACCTTTTGTTTCCCTAAAGCATGATTACGTTACTAAGCCAGGTGGTTACCCTTATGAGTTTACAATGCAATTAAGTAAAAGCGAAACAACATGTTATTGAGCATAATGCAGCCCACATACTTACCCTGGTTAGGTTATTTTAGCTTAATTAATAGCGCTGATAAATTTGTATTTTTAGACAATGTAAAGCTTGAAAAAAGTGATTGGCACGTTAGAAATAAAATTAAATCGGGGAGACAAGAAC
>NZ_JAUOQO010000457.1:0-262 GCF_030547725.1 Staphylococcus pasteuri
ACGTTGCTTTGCTGGCTAACTTGCTGCCACAGAGCATGGCGAATAATGTCGTTCTCAACAATATGGCCAATATTCGGTACTAATAGCTGTTCCGCTTGAAAACGGATGTTCGCGAAGCTGTCTTGCTCCCAGACCTGCATGTCGTTATAAGGCGCAACACGCTGCTGAACAATACTGCTCCAAACGTCTAACGATTCTAAAAATTGCTGCGACGATAAGCTAATCGCGCTCACCCGCAAACTGTATTGGTTTAACTCAGGTT
>NZ_JAUOQO010000458.1:0-262 GCF_030547725.1 Staphylococcus pasteuri
CCTTTAAAAAATAGTGAATTCACAATAAGCAGGGCAAAGCTAATAAACGCCTTTGTAAAAATTTGCAGAAAAGCGGATCAAACTAGAAACATCAAAGATATCAGTGATGACACCTACAAATCACTCTACCAAGATGTGAATTGGTTAGCGAAAGCTAGATCAAAAAACAAACGCTTTAAGTCAATTAAAGTTGTAGATTAAAATGCTGATGAATAAAAAAAATATAGAAGCAATACAAACACCTGATCATAAGGCCATTATT
>NZ_JAUOQO010000459.1:0-262 GCF_030547725.1 Staphylococcus pasteuri
CATCTCTTGAAACTTTTGGTGTAGACAGTGTCCGATTAGAAATTCAAATCATGCAAATGGTACGTTTATTGCAAAATGGTGAAGAAGGTAAAATGAGTAAACGTACAGGCAACGCGATTACTTTACGCGAAATTATGGAGGAAGTTGGTGTGGATGCTGCGCGTTACTTCTTAACTATGCGTAGCCCAGATACACACTTTGATGTTGATATGGAATTAGCAAAAGAACAATCTCAAGACAATCCAGTGTATTATGCATGTCT
>NZ_JAUOQO010000460.1:0-262 GCF_030547725.1 Staphylococcus pasteuri
GCTGAAGGACTGGAACTAAGCCAGTTGGCGATAAAGTAGATAGCGTTTGCCTATAACCCTTTTCACCTAAAGGCACTGTAGTTAACTCAAGTTCTAATTCAGCTAACTGCATAGATAAGTAGGCGCGGATCGACCAGGTAGAATCTCGCCCTACCACCAGTTTAAGTGTGTTGCTCATTCTGTGAATCCTTCTTTGTTACTTTCTCCATACTTGCTCTGCTGTATATTGTAAGTAGTATGCCACCAAGTACCAGACTGGCTG
>NZ_JAUOQO010000461.1:0-262 GCF_030547725.1 Staphylococcus pasteuri
GCATAGAGGTTCAAGGCAGCCCGGTCGGGGCCCTCGAGGTCGAAGGGGATGGCCAGCACCGAGTGGAGGCCATGTTCCTGGATGGCCTTGGCGTATTCGGGCCAACGTTCGTCGGTGGCGAAGTCGGGGGCGTGGACCGGCTGCTGCGTGCGGGCCGCCGTGAGGCAGGGTCCGTCCTGGTAGTCGTATTGGAGTTCGTCCACGGCCTGGGCGGTAGCGCCGCTGCTGGCGATGGTGCCGGCCTTCTTGTGCCGGAGCAGGG
>NZ_JAUOQO010000462.1:0-262 GCF_030547725.1 Staphylococcus pasteuri
GGCCAGGAGCTGCGGGCGTTTCGCCGTCAGGTGCAGATTGTGTTTCAGGATCCATTTGGGTCGCTTAACCCACGCATGACCGCCGAGCATGTGATTGCGGAACCTTTGTTCACGTCAACCGAGATGACCGCAACAGAGCGGCGGGCGCGGGTGGCAGAGCTGCTTGATCTTGTCGGGTTGGCGCCCGAACATGCAAGCCGCTATCCGCATCAGTTTTCGGGCGGCCAACGACAGCGGATCGGCATCGCCCGTGCCCTAGCGC
>NZ_JAUOQO010000463.1:0-262 GCF_030547725.1 Staphylococcus pasteuri
GTTGCATATGCTTATGCGGATGGGGAAAAAGCCTGTCACGTCGGATGATAGTTTTAGCTATGTAAAGCAGCTATTAACATCTTTGGGTCTAATGAAGCATCAAGAAATTCAAGAGGCGATGAAGCATCTTGCACAGTTACTCCCAAAAACACGGAATCAAAACCTTGTCGTCTGCCATTGCGATATTAATCATAATAATCTTATTCTTACCGAGGACAGTGATGTTTTTCTAGTGGATTGGGATAATGCGATGATTGCAGAC
>NZ_JAUOQO010000464.1:0-262 GCF_030547725.1 Staphylococcus pasteuri
GGTCAGGCCCCCGGCGCGCGGGTGCATGAAAGCGGTCGGCCCTTTACCGATCCTTCTGGCGACCGGCTGCGGGATTGGATGGGGCTGGGGCAGGAGGATTTCTATGACACAAACAAGGTTGCGATCCTGCCAATGGCGTTCTGCTTTCCGGGCTATACCGACAAAGGCGCGGATTTACCGCCGCCACCGATCTGTGCCCGCAGCTGGCGCGCGCGATTGTTGGCGGATCTGCCGGAATTCCCGCTGACATTGCTGGTCGGCG
>NZ_JAUOQO010000465.1:0-262 GCF_030547725.1 Staphylococcus pasteuri
GTGCATTGCTAAAAAGCAATGCCAGCATGAGGCTGAAGTTTCTAGTTAATCTCATCATTAGTTCTCATATTCTTTATTGGTTAAGGTTAGCTGATTGTTTAAAGCAGTTAGGGTTACGACTTGCTTAGGCGTTACAAAGCTAACGGCTTGGGTATCGAGGGGAGCAATTTTTAAAGCTTGCGGTTCACCTAACAGACTCACATCAAGCAATAGTTCACTAAAGGTGTCGTTTTTAATCACCAATTGATGGGACGTATTAGGC
>NZ_JAUOQO010000466.1:0-262 GCF_030547725.1 Staphylococcus pasteuri
GGCCAATGATGAACTCGGTCTTTAATTTACTTAGTGAGTGTTTCATTAATAAACTCTTATTTTGTCCTGCGCGAATTTGCACATAATTAGATAGCTTAAATAGATGGTAATTTTAGGTTTGCTTGAATTCCAAAAATACCTAGTGGCTGTTTTTTCGAAAATTTGTTTTTGATATTTCTTCTTCCGGTGTTTTTATTTCGTATGTCGCGTTCATAGGTGAGCCACAACAAAAAAATGGTAAATTTATGCACGCTTTATTGGG
>NZ_JAUOQO010000467.1:0-262 GCF_030547725.1 Staphylococcus pasteuri
GGGGTGTATTCGCTTGCGCGTTTAAACGTGATTGAAAGCCAATTACTTAACCACTTATACACATTAAGTGACTTAAAAAGTGAAGCGCCAACAGATTACTTTTCGGGCAAAAACCTTTCAGAGGTTAGCACACTAACGCTCGATGAATTTATTCAACTTGCGCTTAAAAATGCAGAACACAGCGATATTTACACCCTACTAATACAAACGCTTAATTTTGAACACACGCGCAATAGCGACGAAACGTTTGACGAGTTAAAGT
>NZ_JAUOQO010000468.1:0-262 GCF_030547725.1 Staphylococcus pasteuri
TCCATGTACGACACGAATTTACGTCACCCGAAGCGCCTTTTTTTATCTCTGGGAGTGAAGGGTCTCGTATTTATCATTCTCTTCAACCAAAAGAAGGCGAATTTGACATATTAAAGCACGAGGTTAACAGCTTTAAAGAAACTGACCTTCAAGCGTTACTGGATCAAGAACAGATCACAGATTTAGTCATAGTGGGAGCAATGAGCCACATGTGCATTGATGCCGTTTCTCGCGCTGCTGCTGACCTTGGTTATAACAACAC
>NZ_JAUOQO010000042.1:0-433 GCF_030547725.1 Staphylococcus pasteuri
GAGTCAGCCCTGTTAAATACTCTGATTCGTGAGTAGTTTCTTAATATTTAACAGTATCTCAGCGCAACAGATCGATCCTGTTTAATGCAAGTAAGCAGACTATAAATCTGCTTACTTTGTATCTCCCTTAATCAAATTCCTTAACTTCGCCATCATCATAAAGGATTTTTGTAGGCCTAAAGGTTGTCTGTATGTTTTTCAACCGAGCCGATCTAGCCTTGTTATCACTGCTTAAAAACTCGTTGTATGCTGTCTCTCCAGCCCACTGCATTTTTCCGTTTGCTGGTATCGGATCGTTTATAGATACCCTCAAGGATACAATCTTATTATCAAGCAAGTCGAAAAAACCGACTATTCCAGAGAAAGCTCTAACACCAACATCTTTTTTGTTTTCAAACTCTATTTGATATGCCAAGTAGTCACGGTATATACC
>NZ_JAUOQO010000469.1:0-262 GCF_030547725.1 Staphylococcus pasteuri
GGTTTAGTTGCTTGATCTGTTGTTAATGAACTGCCAGAACCACTGTCACTTCGAGCGTCTTGTTGTTTTAGATATTCGGCTAGTAACGTTAACTTTTTGCGACTATCAAATTGAACATTTGCAAATGTGGCTAAAGATTTATCAGTGTAATTATCATTTGAACTACTGTGATATATGCCTTGATCAATGGAGCCTCGCACACCAACTGTGAGCTTCTCTGACTCTCCTTTTAAAGAAAAAGAAGGACGCACTTTAGTAACCC
>NZ_JAUOQO010000470.1:0-262 GCF_030547725.1 Staphylococcus pasteuri
CCGTACTTCTTAAATTTGTAGGCGGATATATTTATGCATATACCTTCAAAACTAGAGGAGGCAAACTTGCAGCCGGACAAACAGGAAACATTAAATGTCTTGCTTCAGAGTTAACACATAGTGATTTAAATGGAGGAATGTTCAAAAATACGTCAGACATTTCAGTTATTGTTGGTGACAAGTTCGTCTCTTTAATCAATCATCAAATGTCAACACGATATTGCAGATGAGTATCTTAAGTGCCTATCACATTAAGTTGTAT
>NZ_JAUOQO010000471.1:0-262 GCF_030547725.1 Staphylococcus pasteuri
GTAGTTATAAAAAAATTTTAATAACGTCTTTTGATTTTTAATGATAGATTGAATAAATCACCAAAAAAGAATATCTATAAAGTTGTTCATTTTGTTAAAGTTAATGATTTTGTTATTATATATATTTTAAAAATTTTTATTTAGTTTTCTAACCCTTTCATTTTTTTTTTTTGTTTTAAAAAGCTTGTAAATTTTGAATTTACTTTTAATAATATTTTTTCATTTTTATTTTCTTTTTATTATAATAATTTTGGTTTAATAG
>NZ_JAUOQO010000472.1:0-261 GCF_030547725.1 Staphylococcus pasteuri
GTGTAAGTACTCTAAACGATAAGATATGCGGCCGTGCTTCTGCTGAGAGCCCAAATATTGAGGAATAAAGCCACGTAGCGAAAAAGGTAGTTTATTAAACCAATTTGCTTCAGCAGAAATCTTTTTATTGTTCGACGATGCCTTCTCAACCCACTCTGATGTAATTATCAGTTCATTGAACGCCCGTTGAGTTGTGAAATTAGCTTTAGAGCGATAGTAACTATTTACATGTCCAAAATCTAACCAATGCTCGGAGTAGAT
>NZ_JAUOQO010000023.1:0-1937 GCF_030547725.1 Staphylococcus pasteuri
GAGTCCGGGACATAAAGTTCTTGGATAAGTGAAAAAAAGACAATTTCTATTGAAATAATATAGAAATTGTCTTTTTTATAAATTTTTTGATTATTTTCAGCTCGTTGAGCTACTACTTTTCTTATATTAAGTGCCATTAATACAAAACCAAGTTCTCTTTTGACTTTATTGAGTCCTCGGACAGACATCCGAGTGAAACCCAAAATAGCCTTCATAAATCCAAAAACAGGTTCCACATCAATTTTTCTTTGACTGTAGATATTTTTTGTTTCTGGTTCTGAAAGCTTTTTGTTAATTTGGGATTTAAAATATTCCCAGTTATAATTCTTCATTATTTTTTTGTTTGTTTTTGAATTGAAGTTCATACATTGATTTTTCAGAGGACATTCTGAACAATCATCACATTCATATAATTTGAAGTCTCGCTTATAACCATACTTATCATGACGATAGGCATATCTTTTAAAACCTAGCCGTTTATTATTCGGACAAATGAATTCGTCATTAATTTCGTCATAGTTCCAATTTTGAGTATTAAAGATGTCACTTTTATATTTTTTAGTTTTATCTTTTATAAACATTCCATATGTTATGAGTGGCGTTCGATTAAAGTCATCTATAATTGCCTTATAATTTGATTCACTACCATAACCTGCATCAGCTACAATATATTCAGGTAAATGACCGTAGGTCTCTTGAATTGAATTTAAAAATGGAATCATCGTTCTAGTATCCGTTGGATTTTGATACACATTATAAGATAAAACAAATTGGGAATTTGTCGCTATTTGTAAATTATACCCTGGCTTAAGTTGTCCATTTTTCATGTGATCTTCTTTCATTCTCATAAATGTCGCATCATGATCTGTCTTAGAATAACTATTTCTATCCTTTAAAATAGATTTTTGAAATTCGTATCGATACTTTCGCTCAAAATAATCATTGATTTGCTTTTTGTATTTTTTGATTTTAGTTCTTTTGAGACGTATTTGTTTTCTTGTTTTAGTACATTTTTCATTGTTGATATGTTGGTTTAAATCTTCGATTTCTTTATCTAAGTGACTACCAATCAAATCTATTTCTTCTTTTGTTAATTCATTATCATGATCTTTTTTAATTTCCGGTATGATTTTATTGGTTACCAATTCATGGTAGAGGGCTTTAGAATCCTCATTCATCTTTGATTCATGGTTTTGAATACTCTTTTTCCATACAAATGTATATCGATTGGCATTTGCTTCAATTTTTGTACCATCAATAAAAATAGCTTTATCATCTATAAGATTTTGTTTTACACACTGACTGTAAAATTGAATAAATAAAGATTCTAATAAAGCATCTACTTTTGGATTTACTCTAAATCGATTAATTGTTTTATAAGAAGGTTTTTGATTTTGTGATAGCCACATCATTCGGATGCTATCATTAAGCATTTTTTCTATTTTACGACCTGAGAATACAGATTGTGTGTAGGCATATAGAATCACTTTTAACATCATTTTAGGATGGTACGAAGTTGCACCACGGTGATGTCTGAATTCGTCGAATTCATTGTCAGGAATTGTTTCAACAATATCATTTACATGTCGTGAAATATCATTTGTGGGGATAAGAACTGAAGTTTCCATTGGTAGAGTAAGTTGAGTCATGTTATAATTTTTATACATAAGGCACCTCGTTAATTTAGTTTAGTGATGTTTATTAAATTATACGAAAGTGCTTTATTTTTTTAAAGTATTACAATGTAAAATTACATATAAATACAAAGTATTTTGGCGAGACTCTTGAGGGAACAGGACAAGCTGAAGACTACAGGCTGAAGCTGTCCCCTAAGAAAGCGAGCCAACAATACGGAGTATTGTAAATAAAGAAGCCAGTAAATGAATTTGTTAAAACTCATTTACTGGCTATTTCTCTAGGGTTTATGTCCCAGACTC
>NZ_JAUOQO010000473.1:0-261 GCF_030547725.1 Staphylococcus pasteuri
ATATCATATGTTTCCGGATTGATAGAAGCTTTCAAACAAAATTTTATAGTTATCATTATCTATTTAGTTTTTAATTTTAAAGATTTTGATTTTACTAATTTACGTGAATATATTGTTCCTGCATTATTAACTATCTATTTCTTAATATCGTTTATTGGTCAAATTTTAAAAGTATATAATACTCGGTATTGGATATAGAACAATCATTTCATATTGACTACAGGAATATTTAATAAAGAACTTAAAGAATTAGATATAATT
>NZ_JAUOQO010000474.1:0-261 GCF_030547725.1 Staphylococcus pasteuri
CCTTGGTTATGTTGTTGTGAATGAGTATGATTGTGAGAATTTAGTTGTGAATCCTGAGATGCGTTAACAGGTGCCCCACAATTAGTACAAATTTTAACGTCTTGGCGTAAGGGTTTACCGCAATTACTACAATATTTCATTAAAAACCACTACCTCCACCGAATAAGTTATTAAAGAATGAATCTCTTTATTCATCAAATGATTCTAAAATACTTGAAAGTGTTACTTCTCCGAAAATTCTCATCAAGATAAAAATAACAA
>NZ_JAUOQO010000475.1:0-261 GCF_030547725.1 Staphylococcus pasteuri
GCTGCACCGGTGTTTTCAAAAGTGATGCAGGGTGGATTGCAGTATTTAAATGTAGCCCCTGACGACAACAACAGCAAAGTTGTACAGCTAAACGGAGGCAGCAATGGCAACACCTGATTTATCTGCCCTGTTAGCCCGATTTGCCATTACGGTTGCACCCGACATTAGTTTTAAACATCTCTCGCTTAACAGCCGAGAGATTACCTCTGGTGACATCTTCGTGGCGGTAATAGGCCATCAAGTAGACGGTAGAAATTATCT
>NZ_JAUOQO010000476.1:0-261 GCF_030547725.1 Staphylococcus pasteuri
CTTTTATATTTTTCGCCCAGCTACGGTTATTGCTGATTAGCTGATTTAAATCACTCATAGGACCTCTAAATAACAACACATCCATATCTCTGGATGCATATATTGCCCGATGTGAAAGGCATCTGCCACTGTTTAACGCAGTAATAACTTACTAAAAAGGCAGTTCGGTTTGCGGGGGAGTTTGCTGTTGTTGCTCGGCCAGTTTCTTACGTTGTAACCTAATAAAACGCATTCGACGCTGTTTCGTTAAGCGTAATATGT
>NZ_JAUOQO010000477.1:0-261 GCF_030547725.1 Staphylococcus pasteuri
GCCTTTCGACGAGCCAAGGATCCGAATGCAAAAGCTAAAATCTACCTTCAACTCGCGACAGTTTGCTTCACTAGGGTCGAGGCAGGCGACTTTGCTGCGGTTGGCGCGACAATCCGCTATGCGCGCAAGGCACGTACGTTAGTCAGCGACGTGGCACCGGTAGAGCTAAAAACTGGAATCATCAGCGTATTGGCACGCGCTTATGCTGCCCGAGAGGGTCGAGAATGGGTCTCCAACTTCAAAAAAGCCGAAGAGCTGCTT
>NZ_JAUOQO010000478.1:0-261 GCF_030547725.1 Staphylococcus pasteuri
GTTTAGGGGTTGGCACTGAATTAGGCTTAATTTGGCAAGTGAACAACAAAAATAAACTAGCCCTTACTGGAAACTTATTTTGGCTAAGCAATAACGCCGTAAATCGTCACAGTGAAACTTCGCTGACATGGAATTATGCTTTTATGCAAAATATTGCGGTTCGTGCTCAAATCAAGCACGAAAAATGGCATGCTAGCAACATTTCTGCAATTCTAGCTTTGCAATTCTACTTTTAACTTTCAATAACAGCCTAACTTGAGT
>NZ_JAUOQO010000479.1:0-261 GCF_030547725.1 Staphylococcus pasteuri
TCATTGACCCGTTCAACTTCGGTGTATTCGACCGAGCGGCCGATACCAACGCTGGCCCCAGTTGTCGTAGCGGTGCCAATGGCATCAAAAAAGGCGATCACCTCTTGTTCGGTGTCGCCTGCTGTGGAACTTGACGTCAAACTGGAAACTTCAGCGCCTTGATCATCAAAAAGGCGCAGGGTCACGCCTCCGGTGTCACCCTGTTCGCCGCGATGCATGATGTTCAGCGTGTCGATGCCAAACCCACCCACAACCACGTCC
>NZ_JAUOQO010000480.1:0-261 GCF_030547725.1 Staphylococcus pasteuri
TGGGAGGCCCGTTTTGCCGCCGCACCCGGCAACAAGCAAAAGGAATTCACCCGCCAGCTGGCCGGTGAAGCGCCCAACAAGCTTTCGGCGACCATCAAGGCGTTCAAGAAGCAGATCAGCGACGAGAAACCCAAATATGCGACGCGCAAATCGTCGGAAATGGTGCTGGAGCTGATCAACCCGCTCATGCCCGAAACCGTGGGCGGCTCTGCTGATTTGACCGGATCGAACAACACCAAATCCGGGGATATGGGCGTGTTT
>NZ_JAUOQO010000481.1:0-261 GCF_030547725.1 Staphylococcus pasteuri
CATCTAGATACTGCTGGCTTATATCCGCAATATCAAACTCCTTTGTCACACGATGATAATTACTATTGGCAATGGTTTGCCGCTCTTCTTGGGGGCTCGCTAACATCATCGAAACAGCCTCGCTTAATAAAGCAGACTGCTGCGGTTTAACCACCCATTCAGCATGATTAAGAATAAACGCCGCATCTCCTACGTCTGTGGTTACACACGGCAAGCCTTGGCTCATTGCCTCAACAAGGACATTAGGAAAACCTTCAGTTT
>NZ_JAUOQO010000482.1:0-261 GCF_030547725.1 Staphylococcus pasteuri
GTTATGGGTAATTTTCCTTCAGATAAAAGTAGGTCAAAAGAAGCTATAATGGTTAAGGGTGGAATAAGACCCTTCTGGAGAGTTCCCCCTCAATTCTAAGGTGTAGAAAACGCAAACTGGATTACTAAAGCTTTTAAAGGTTCTAATCTTTCTGACGATTTTGTTTTGGGAGATATTCAAATAGCAATAGAACATATAGTATATTCTAATTTAGATAGGGTGTTATAATGTCTGATTACACAACATTAAAAGGTCTAACAG
>NZ_JAUOQO010000483.1:0-261 GCF_030547725.1 Staphylococcus pasteuri
GTTTTGAACAGCACGATGTGATTTTATTTTTGAGAATTGCTTGTATTTAGAGAGTAATGAAGATAAAAATTGGTCGTATAAGGTAGGCTTAATTGGCGTATATGTAAGAGAAAGGGTATTTGTTATATGGGAGTAGTATCATTAAAATTTCGATTTTGCTACAAAAAATAGAAAATTCAAATATAGGCTGCTACTTAAGTTCTAAAGAGCGTAACTTCCGATTCATATAGATATATAATTCATCAAATTTAATATAATTAG
>NZ_JAUOQO010000484.1:0-261 GCF_030547725.1 Staphylococcus pasteuri
GGGTTAACCTGAAGTAATCTATCTGGAAAGGAGTGAAGTGGAATGACTTTACATTTATTGTTTGTGACAATCACTTTTTCGATCAAACGTAATCGGCATACGCTTGATCAGGACTTAGACCATAAGAGAAGGCAAGAACTGATTGATTCAAACCAATACAAACAAAGTTTCTATATCCATCAATAAGTCATAAGGCAGGCGCTCCCTGCCTTATGACTATTTTCTTGAATGCATCGCTATTTTGTATGAAAAGGTAAGATG
>NZ_JAUOQO010000485.1:0-261 GCF_030547725.1 Staphylococcus pasteuri
AAGGAACATGTTTATAAGCTGCGGCGTGATAGACCGTATCAACATTACTTGCCTCCATCATCGCGCTCAAACGTGGTAAGTGCTGCACAGAGATCATCAATGGGACTAAATCGATATTTAAAGCCAGCGCCTCACGCATCTCCTTAAGTTCTCGTTCAATTTGATACAAAGCGACTTCTGAGCGCTCTACCAACAATAACCGAGCGGGTCTAAATTGTAGGATCTGACGACATAGTTCTGAGCCGATAGAGCCACCAGCAC
>NZ_JAUOQO010000486.1:0-261 GCF_030547725.1 Staphylococcus pasteuri
AATTTACACCGCTTAGAAGCCAATATTCAGCCCGGTAACAAAGCCTCTATATCGTTGGTGGCTAAAGCAGGGTTTGTGAAAGAAGGCTTATCTAAAAGCTACTTAAACATTGGCGGTAAAGGCTGGAAAGACCAAGACCGCTGGGCAATTCTTAACCCTCAGTGGCGAGCGACTTAAAGCTTGGTTAAAAACATGCAAAGTATTGTTGCTGCGCGCCAACCCAGCAACAAGATCGACTTTCATCTATCTACGTCAATAACC
>NZ_JAUOQO010000487.1:0-260 GCF_030547725.1 Staphylococcus pasteuri
CAGTGAACTCGGCCAAAGCATAGAAGTATTCGACCACCAGCAAATGCTGGCCGATATCGCTTTGTCACTGAACGTGGTGCCGGGGCATGCTTGGCATCCGGTGCAGAGAGACGGAAAAATTATTGGTGCGATTGCGCTATCTAACATTGTGCAATGGCTGCAAGAACGTAGCTTAGATATTGCCATTAGCGATTCCCCTTCTGACGAGGAAGATCTGTTCACCCCTGTGCCCACAGCCGCCAAAATGCGCGCAATTTGGC
>NZ_JAUOQO010000488.1:0-260 GCF_030547725.1 Staphylococcus pasteuri
ATTAAGGCTAAACACGTGGTGTTGGCAGCGGGAGCGATTGGCTCACCAGCTATATTACTGCGCTCAAAAGTGCCAGACCCTTATCAACGAGTGGGCAAGCGCACCTTTCTTCACCCGAGTGTAATGAGTGGTGCATTGTTTGAGCATGTAGTGGCGAGCCATCAAGGCGCACCGCAATCGGTATATTCTGACCACTTTGTTTGGCAAAACGGCAGTGAGGGCGCGTGTGGTTATAAACTCGAAGTGCCACCGGTACACCC
>NZ_JAUOQO010000489.1:0-260 GCF_030547725.1 Staphylococcus pasteuri
AATCGCAAAACACTCGATCAGTGCGCCTTGGCTATCACTCACTTCTTCTGGCAATTTAACCAGGTTGCTTTCTAATACACTAAGGTACTCACTAAAGCCGCCATCTTGGTGAACCCCATATAAAGAGACATTTTCACAGCAGTTAGTTTTACCTTCTTCACAGGCGGCACACTCACCGCATGGAATACAAGGGATCACAGAAAATCGCTCGCCCGCTTTGGCGCTAGAACAATCACTGCCAACCGCTTCAACAATGCCAC
>NZ_JAUOQO010000490.1:0-260 GCF_030547725.1 Staphylococcus pasteuri
AATATGGATTTCTTGATTGACCTATACAAGAATTTTTACGAAGTAGGGATTTTTGCAGTAATATATATTATATATGAGCTTATTCAAATTCTAAGTCAAAATATTTTATATAAAAGACAAAAGATGGAAAGAGTAAAAACACTGATACTCAATATAATTTTATACATATTTATAACACTAGTAGCCTTAATGTACTTGTTAGCAATGATTTTTTATTCACTCAGTGCATATCCTAAAGAAGAAGTGATTAAATATATAAC
>NZ_JAUOQO010000491.1:0-260 GCF_030547725.1 Staphylococcus pasteuri
GGTTAGTACCAAGCTAAACGCTAGTAGTGAGGCTCTAAAATAGGCAAGTCCGCACATCAATAAAATAATGCCAATAGCGGCAATTAAAGGTAAGTAACTTTGCATCAATATCTCCCTGACGTTGGTAAGAGGTCTGACCTCTTTGGGTATTTGTAACGCATTGGTTAACAAAGTTCAAGTTATTCACAACTATTCAACATTTAGCTTAGCGTATTGTTTAGTTAACAAATTATTGTTTGAGCTTGATTTCAGCGCTGATC
>NZ_JAUOQO010000492.1:0-260 GCF_030547725.1 Staphylococcus pasteuri
ATGTAATTCTACCTCTGCCGCCGATTTAATCAACAACTTGCGGGCGGCTAACAAATACCGCTAAAGCGCCTCTAGGCGCGAACTAATATTTAGGAGTTCGTTATGTTTGAAGCATTTCAAAAAGAAACCACTATTCGCCCTACAAAGACTCAAGCAACTAGCAAAGGTTTGCCAACCATTGCCTTAAGCAATACTCAATTACACACTCAAGACTCAGAGTTATTAGCTTTGCTCAACGACTACTTTGAGCAACCTAGCTT
>NZ_JAUOQO010000493.1:0-260 GCF_030547725.1 Staphylococcus pasteuri
GCCAATAAGTCGTCCAACCGTCGCGTTCAGCCAAGCTTATATCGGCTTGTTCTTCAGATAAAATGGGAATGTCAGGCGTGAGCGCAGTTAAGGCATCCATAATAAAATGGTGGGCTGCGTAATCTGCCGACGTTACTGGTGTAGCGTCGTCTTTGGTCTCACTAACAAAATCGCCTTTTTCGTAAATATTACGAATAATCTCGCCAGCACCGCGGGCTATTTCAATTACCTCAGGTAACACACTAGCAGGGTCAAACATC
>NZ_JAUOQO010000494.1:0-260 GCF_030547725.1 Staphylococcus pasteuri
CAGTAATCATTACCGGTATTAATGCGTTGGCGATCGCCTACAATCCAGCCGTTGGCAACATATGCCACTTTCTGGTTGCCATAAAAACTTGGATCGGCCCAGTTACCTAATGAAGTAAAACCCCAATCAAGCATTCGCGCTAAGGTGACATCTCGCCATACGCCAATCGCATCATCACGAGAATCCGGGGCGTATTTACGCTGTAGGTTAGCGCTGTAGAAACTAAATACTTCGCCATGCTCTAGCGGACCGGTGTGGAT
>NZ_JAUOQO010000495.1:0-260 GCF_030547725.1 Staphylococcus pasteuri
GTGCCAGCACGATCAAGGCCGCAATGATCCCGCCTGCGGTCCAGAGCGTGAGCCAGAGAGAATTGGAAAACAGGGCCGCCGCGCCCAGAAGGGCGGCTGTCAGCACCAGGGTTGTCGCCACATAAGGCCAATGCGGCAACAGCCGCGCGCCGCCCATCGCATCGCGAAACAGGGTGGCGGGGCGGATGTCTTCGGTTCGGGCCAGTGGCCAAAGGGTGAAAATCAACGCAGTCAGCGCACCATAAAGCGCAGCCTCGGCC
>NZ_JAUOQO010000496.1:0-260 GCF_030547725.1 Staphylococcus pasteuri
CTACCGGTTTAAAGCGACGAGTATGTTTACGGTTTTGCTCAAAGCGTTCAATATCGTTTTCGCTCAGTTCCAGCAATTCGGATAACTCAAGGATCATCTGATCCAAGTCGTCGACGTTTTCGGGGATGATTTCTAAGCTAAAGTTAGGGCGATTCTCGGCCAGTAGCGCACCGTTGCGATCAAACACCAGCCCACGAGGTGGCGCTAATGGCAGTACTTTAATGCGATTATCATTTGAGCGGGTGGTGTAGGTGTCGTGT
>NZ_JAUOQO010000497.1:0-260 GCF_030547725.1 Staphylococcus pasteuri
GTTGGTGTGGAGTGCCGACCGCTGTGTTTATGGTGCAGCCGCCATTGCTAATAATTTTGGTTTACCACCAATGATCATCGGCTTAACTATTGTGGCTTTAGGTTCTTCTGCACCAGAGGTTATGGTGTCAGCCACTGCCGCCCTAGAAGACAAAATGAATACCGCCGTGGGCAACGTAATTGGCTCTAATATCACCAACATTACTCTGGTACTAGGCATCACCGCCTTACTTAAACCGCTGATAGTATCCTCCTCTACCC
>NZ_JAUOQO010000498.1:0-260 GCF_030547725.1 Staphylococcus pasteuri
GGCTTGCTGAAGGCCGAGTAAATCTTCCGCTGGCGGCCGCATGCGCCGCCGCAGCGCGTTCATGGTTTTTCCGGCAACGGTCCGCTGTCGCACAGAAGTTGGTGGGGGTGCGGCGTTTAATGACGCCATCACAACAACCGACATGAGGGACACTGCCATGAACTCCTTGCTTGCAACCCTGCTTGCCACCGCAGCCGGCGCCAGCTTCGCCGTCGCTCCTGCCCAGGCCCAGTCCCAGGACGCGGCGGGCTACCGCGATG
>NZ_JAUOQO010000499.1:0-260 GCF_030547725.1 Staphylococcus pasteuri
TTATAGCACAGGGTGGAGATCATATAAACTGAATCAGCCATCTGCAAGTGAACCAGACGCGGAAGTGTCGTTACAGCAGGTGGCAGGGAATCGTGACTTTGTGCCCCGAGATGTTGCTGTTGCAGATGGTTTTACCTTTTTTGCTGAGCAACTATTCCCTAATGTTGTTGCATTTGTAAATACTCGAGACGCAGAAAATCCATTCTTTCAAAGCACAATTAATCTTTCTTCATTAGGTGATTACGCCGGTACTGGAATAG
>NZ_JAUOQO010000500.1:0-260 GCF_030547725.1 Staphylococcus pasteuri
GGTTACAAGGCAATAGCTACTATTCGTGGATTAGCGCCAGTGAAGCCAACGACGAGCTATTCTTTACCCGCGTTGGCGCCAATGACCCACAATATAACTTGCGTAGCGAAACCAGTCTTATTCTGCGCCGCCAAGCCAAATCGACAGTATTTGCCAATGTGTTGGAAACACATGGTTACTTTAATGAAGCCGTAGAAGCGAGTACCAATGCTCGGGGTAAAGTAACAGAAGTAAAGGTGCTAGCCAGTAACGAAATAGGC
>NZ_JAUOQO010000501.1:0-260 GCF_030547725.1 Staphylococcus pasteuri
CGTTGGCGTTCAGAAAACCTTAATTCGTTTAACCCGCAAATATAACCGAGCAGTGATTACCGCCACGCAAATGATGGAATCGATGATTAGCGCACCCATGCCAACCCGCGCTGAAGTCATGGATGTCGCCAACGCGGTACTCGACGGTACCGACGCGGTCATGCTTTCAGGTGAAACGGCCGCTGGTGAATACCCAATTGAAACCGTGCAAGCCATGGCAACCGTATGTTTAGGCGCAGAAAAGCAGCGCAGCATAAACG
>NZ_JAUOQO010000502.1:0-259 GCF_030547725.1 Staphylococcus pasteuri
GTACCAGAGAACCAATCAGATTGTCGCTCAAATGATCCTGCTGAGTGACAGCACGAACTCAGCGACCACATCATACACCGCATGGGCGCAGGCTTTAGGTAATGCCGTACCGGTCATAACAGAAAGTAGCGATGCAACCAAAGAAGCCACAAGCGCAAACAGTGAGATGCTTTCGCTCGTGATGAACCTGCAAGCTGCGACCGATAGATATGCCGCGTCACAAAAGTCATTGACCGAGAAAGCCAAGTCACTAAAAGAT
>NZ_JAUOQO010000503.1:0-259 GCF_030547725.1 Staphylococcus pasteuri
CGCAATAAAAACGCGGCATTAGCCGCGTTTTTTTATGTCTGCAATATGTCATTACAACATTTATTCTAGTCCGGTTCGTGAAATGTCCAATGTATTAAGAATGCCGTTTTGAATCGAATAGATGCAACCATGTACCGATAGCTCTTGGCCATTGCGCCACGCATTTTGCACGATAGAGGTTTGCGATACGTTTTTAACTTGCTCCATCACATTAAGCTCACACAAACGATCAGCACGCTGCTGTTTGTCTGCTATGGCT
>NZ_JAUOQO010000504.1:0-259 GCF_030547725.1 Staphylococcus pasteuri
CTGTTTCACTGCTTACGCTTTTATTCACGCCAGCAAGAGGTCGCGGTGCTAACACGCAAATTTATTGCGATACACACCGAGAGTAATGTGCATGAATTTTCTGAACAAAAGCGCGTATGGGCGCTTTGTTCTAGCGAAGCAGAATCTGGCTATGTCTTGCTGCATACTCATAATCAAACCCAATTGCAGCTCAACAACTCTGTGTACTATCAACAGCAAGCTTCCACCATGCTGCCAAGCCTTAGCGATAGCCCTATCG
>NZ_JAUOQO010000505.1:0-259 GCF_030547725.1 Staphylococcus pasteuri
CGTTTAATGTGATTTGTTCGCCTGGCTCTTTGCCTGTTACATCAATGACGTGACCGGGTCCCATCACTTTCATTAAACTCGATTGATCGATGGGATCGCCATCTTTCTGGAAGTGGAAAGGGGCATCAAGGTGTGTGCCGGTATGTGTGCCGATATTCATTTGGGTCACCTGATATCCGTCTTTGTCATGCTCCGCTACAGGATAGATGTTCGGTTTCGGATCACCTGGGAAAACAGGCGTGTCGTTATTAACTGGAAT
>NZ_JAUOQO010000506.1:0-259 GCF_030547725.1 Staphylococcus pasteuri
CTTTAGGCTCAACCCGTGGGTCAGTGGTATAAACGCCATCTACATCTGTATAGATTTGGCACTCATCGGCTTTTAAGGCCGCAGCAATCGCTACTGCGGTGGTATCGGAACCACCTCGACCAAGCGTTGTTATGTGGTTCTCTGGACTGCGCCCTTGAAAGCCTGCAATAACCACCACTTTATTCTGCTGCAAATGTGCTTGAATGTTGTGATCGTCAATACTAGTGATACGCGCTTTACCGTGGGCGTTGTCTGTATG
>NZ_JAUOQO010000024.1:0-1818 GCF_030547725.1 Staphylococcus pasteuri
ACCTTATGAGTGCCGGATTTGCCTAACACTCAGTCTTACTGCTTGGACGTGCAATCCAATAGCACGCTTCGCCTATCCTACTGCGTCCCCCCATCGATTAAAACGATACTAGGTGGTACAGGAATATCAACCTGTTATCCATCGCCTACGCCTGTCGGCCTCAGCTTAGGACCCGACTAACCCAGAGCGGACGAGCCTTCCTCTGGAAACCTTAGTCAATCGGTGGACGGGATTCTCACCCGTCTTTCGCTACTCACACCGGCATTCTCACTTCTAAGCGCTCCACATGTCCTTGCGATCATGCTTCAACGCCCTTAGAACGCTCTCCTACCATTGTCCTACGGACAATCCACAGCTTCGGTAATATGTTTAGCCCCGGTACATTTTCGGCGCAGTGTCACTCGACTAGTGAGCTATTACGCACTCTTTAAATGATGGCTGCTTCTAAGCCAACATCCTAGTTGTCTGGGCAACGCCACATCCTTTTCCACTTAACATATATTTTGGGACCTTAGCTGGTGGTCTGGGCTGTTTCCCTTTCGAACACGGACCTTATCACCCATGTTCTGACTCCCAAGTTAAATTGATTGGCATTCGGAGTTTGTCTGAATTCGGTAACCCGAGAAGGGCCCCTCGTCCAAACAGTGCTCTACCTCCAATAATCATCACTTGAGGCTAGCCCTAAAGCTATTTCGGAGAGAACCAGCTATCTCCAGGTTCGATTGGAATTTCTCCGCTACCCTCAGTTCATCCGCTCACTTTTCAACGTAAGTCGGTTCGGTCCTCCATTCAGTGTTACCTGAACTTCAACCTGACCAAGGGTAGATCACCTGGTTTCGGGTCTACGACCAAATACTCAACGCCCTATTCAGACTCGCTTTCGCTACGGCTCCACATTCACTGCTTAACCTTGCATCAAATCGTAACTCGCCGGTTCATTCTACAAAAGGCACGCCATCACCCATTAACGGGCTCTGACTACTTGTAAGCACACGGTTTCAAGTTCTCTTTCACTCCCCTTCCGGGGTACTTTTCACCTTTCCCTCACGGTACTGGTTCACTATCGGTCACTAGAGAGTATTTAGCCTTAGGAGATGGTCCTCCCAGATTCCGACGGAATTTCACGTGCTCCGTCGTACTCAGGATCCACTCAAGAGAGTATATATTTTCGACTACAGGATTATTACCTTCTTTGATTCAACTTTCCAGATGATTCGTCTAATATATACTTTTGTAACTCCGTATAGAGTGTCCTACAACCCCAACAAGCAAGCTTGTTGGTTTGGGCTCTTCCCGTTTCGCTCGCCGCTACTCAGGGAATCGATTTTTCTTTCTCTTCCTCCGGGTACTAAGATGTTTCAGTTCTCCGGGTCTGCCTTCTGATATGCTATGTATTCACATATCGATAACATGACATAACTCATGTTGGGTTTCCCCATTCGGAAATCTCTGGATCAACGCTTACTTACAGCTCCCCAAAGCATATCGTCGTTAGTAACGTCCTTCTTCGGCTTCTAGTGCCAAGGCATCCACCGTGCGCCCTTAATAACTTAATCTATGTTTCCATCCTACAGGAAACGCGTTATTAATCTTGTGAGTGTTCTTTCGAACACTAGCGATTATTTCTTATGAATTCAAGCTTTAAAACTCTAATTCACTCGGTTTTGCTTGGTAAAATCTATATTTTACTTACTTATCTAGTTTTCAATGTACAATAAATGTTTGAATGTTGTATAAACATTCAAAACTGAATACAATATGTCAATGTTATTCCTTCATCTTCTACGAAGATGTTCCGAATATATCCTTAGAAAGGAG
>NZ_JAUOQO010000507.1:0-259 GCF_030547725.1 Staphylococcus pasteuri
GAAAAGTATTGGAGAAAATGGAAGTTAGGAGTAAAAGGATATGAGCTAGTAGGCTCAAAGACCAAAGCTGACTACAAACAACTTGAATATACTTGGGAACACGAGATGGGTCACGCTTTGTGCAGATTTCATAAGAAGATAGATACCCTTCACGCTTTCGTAGCACTAAAGAAATACGAGGCTTGGTGGAATGAAAAGTTCCCCAGTAATCTTTTAGACTTAGCAAAGAAGTATATGGGAGTAGATGCTTCTCCTAATG
>NZ_JAUOQO010000508.1:0-259 GCF_030547725.1 Staphylococcus pasteuri
GTATAGACGGTGAGTTACAGTTAAATCATCTTACCTTATCGCCGTTACTGCCTTTTGTTAATGTGTTAGATGAGCTGGATGGTGACATCAATGGTTTGGTAAAGGTATCGGGTAAGCTAAAGTCACCGGTATTGCTCGGCGAAGTTAAATTGGAAAATGGTTTGGTATCGGGTCCTGATGTGCCCCTTACGATAGAGCAACTGCACACAGAGCTGAGTTTCGATAACCAATTAGCGCGTTTAAACGGTGGCTTTAATAG
>NZ_JAUOQO010000509.1:0-259 GCF_030547725.1 Staphylococcus pasteuri
CTTTAAGCTCTCATGTATCACTCACTCATTAGCAGGAGTGAAATAAGTTTTTATCCATTCATAAAAAACCGCTTCAGACAGATCAGCGTTAGCCAAACTTGAAAACTCACCAGCAGGGTCTTGGTCTTTATACGAGAACTGATAAGACACTTGCTCGGGATCTTGGTCATGCAAAACCACAATAATTCGCTTGCCTGATTTTAAGCAATCAATGGTCATAATATCTGCTGGCACGCCATTTTTTCGCATGTTACGGCTT
>NZ_JAUOQO010000510.1:0-259 GCF_030547725.1 Staphylococcus pasteuri
GCTCTCATCAAACCATTGATACGTCACTGACATATTCTCAATGCCATCGGCGTCGTTGGCTTGCAACACAGCCGTCACCGTAGACTGTTCTTCAACATCTCCACTTATACTCACACTGCCAACCGCTGGATGGTTAACATGCACAACACTATTGGAAAAATCTGACTCTACAACAAAGGTTTTTCCATTCACTGTGTAACTAAGCTCTACCGAGACTTTCTTGTCGATGTCCTCGGCCGTTAATAAGTAAGTGTCAGAT
>NZ_JAUOQO010000511.1:0-259 GCF_030547725.1 Staphylococcus pasteuri
GTGCGGAGCTTATTGACATCAACAAAAATTGAAAGCGAAAAAACCTTGAAGGATTTTGTTTTAAGGTGCTTAGATGTTTTTGTAAAACATTGTATTGAACAACACCGGGGTTATGAGTACTTATGGAAAAATGGTAATGATGGAATATTAGTACAGTGTAAGGAAATTGAGTCTCAACCATATATATTTACTCTTCTAAGATCTGTTTTTGATTTTATGGGAATTCAAATATCAAAAGAAGTGGAGAGCTCTAATGGAG
>NZ_JAUOQO010000512.1:0-259 GCF_030547725.1 Staphylococcus pasteuri
TCTCTTCACCACGTTTACAAGATTTCAGTTCTTCCATAACAATTTCGGGATTTTCTATCACATATTTTTGTAATACAGAAAGAGTATCTGCATCTTTTGCTTTAGTGCTTTTCCCTTCAAATTTTTTTGCTTGTTTTAACATTATCGCTTCACTTTGATTTTTAATTCCGGGTAATTGATTAATCTTTAAATACTCTGTAATCTTCTCTTCAATTTCTGCCTTCTTCTTTCTTAATTCTTTGGAACGTTTAGATAACAC
>NZ_JAUOQO010000513.1:0-259 GCF_030547725.1 Staphylococcus pasteuri
GTGCAGCGCATATTAGAGTGACTTTTCAGGTAGATGCCGATGGTTTGTTATCGGTAACTGCTATGGAAAAATCAACGGGTGTACAATCCTCTGTTGAAGTTAAGCCTTCCTATGGCTTAGAAGATGCAGAAGTGGCGCGCATGCTGAAAGATTCAATCACTAACGCAAAGCACGATGTTACGATGCGTATGTTGCGAGAACAACAAGTTGAAGCGGCTCGCTTTATAGAAGATATGAGCGCAGCGTTAGCGGAAAGTGG
>NZ_JAUOQO010000514.1:0-259 GCF_030547725.1 Staphylococcus pasteuri
TATCAGCTGGCAATGCAAAAATATCGTTATCGTTGTTTAATAAAAGTTCGCTTCGTAAGTTCATTTCATATTCGGGAGCGCTGTCCGGATTTAAACAAGTGAATATTTTTATTTCTGGAACTTGAGCACGTTTGGTGAATTTAACAATTACGTTTTCTTGAATGACGTTTTCATATTTAAATGCATTGCTGCGTGATCTATATCTGGTTATCGTATCAATAGAATAGTGTTTTCGAATGTATTGCCTAAATGACTTATG
>NZ_JAUOQO010000515.1:0-259 GCF_030547725.1 Staphylococcus pasteuri
ATATATTCTGCCTTCACCCTTGTCCCCATGATTGCATCTAAATTCAGAGGGAGCTGACACCTTGTCCTGGCATATTTGGGTACACGTTTGGCCTTTGGTGATGATGTGTCTATAGCGGTTTCTACTGATGGCTATGTTGCCCAGTCTGGTTCTTGGCTGATCTGAGGCATCCATTCTTACATCTGTAGAGTTGCCCCTTTCCTTCTTCTGTCTCTGGTAAGATGGTCCAGGCTGTGATGCTGCTATGTCTTCTCCATCT
>NZ_JAUOQO010000516.1:0-259 GCF_030547725.1 Staphylococcus pasteuri
GATCTCTGGGTGATCAAGGGTTAAGCGTATTCCACGCCAGCCCAAAAATGGATTTTCTTCCACAATAGGAAAATACGGAAGCTGTTTATCTCCACCTACATCTAAGGTGCGCATGCATACTTCTTTACCACTGTAGCTCTTCAATATATCTCGATAGCGAATATATTGTTCGTCTTCAGAAGGGAAGCGGTCTTGCATCAAAAAGGGAACTTCGGTGCGGTAAAGTCCTACACCGTCGGCACCAGCATTAACGGCAATG
>NZ_JAUOQO010000517.1:0-259 GCF_030547725.1 Staphylococcus pasteuri
CTCCCGGCCCGGATCCGAGGCGGGCAGGGCGTGTTCGGCCTTGAGCCGGCCGACCCGCTGGGTGCACTTGAAGCGTTCAGCCAGCAGGTAGACCAGGGTGGCGTCGAAGTTGTCGATGCTGCCGCGGATCGCATACAGCTCGTCGAGCACCGCCGGATCGGCCTCGCCCAGGAGCGAGGAGGCGTGCGGGTCGTATCCGGTGGCCGGGTTCTGGCCGGTCTCGGCGGCCGGGTCGTCAATCATGCCCCTAGCCTACGGT
>NZ_JAUOQO010000518.1:0-259 GCF_030547725.1 Staphylococcus pasteuri
GAGTCAGGTGCCTATCCAGTCGTTGCTATTGAGCCTGAGGGTGACAAGCTAACAAGGGCTTTAGCGCAATCTGCACTCGTTCAGTCAGGCTTGGTCATGTTGCCCGAGTCGGCTCCTTGGCTGGCTGACTTTGAAGCCGAGGTGACATCTTTCCCTCTTGCGGCTAATGACGACCAAGTGGACTCTATGACTCAATTTTTAAAGTGGGTGAGACGCCATGGCGGCATGTTTGAGTTTGCCTCTGCCGGCAAGCGAGAAG
>NZ_JAUOQO010000519.1:0-259 GCF_030547725.1 Staphylococcus pasteuri
TTTTTTTTTTTTATTTTTTTTCTTTTTATTTAATAATAACATTTATTATTATTTAAATTAATATTGAAAACTCTTTTATATAATTTATTATTATTTTTCAAATATTTGAAATATTAATTATTTTTTATCTTTTTTTTAATATTTTCTAATGTTTTTTTATTTCTAATAAATTTGTCAATTTTTTTTTAAGTTGTTTTTATTCTTTCACCTTTGGATGTTTCTTTTTATTGTGTTTCTTATACTCTTCTTTGTTTATACG
>NZ_JAUOQO010000520.1:0-258 GCF_030547725.1 Staphylococcus pasteuri
GACAGTCACCGGATTCTTCTTGGTAGGAATCTTGTTCACTTGGACCCACTGCGACCCTTTTTTGGCCCACAGATAAACCGTAACTCGGGCCTTCATTCCGCTGAAGTTGTTATACGTATCTAGCCACCATCCATGGACATTGACACTTCCAGCATGACTGGATGAATAGTGAGGATCGTCTATTTTAGATATGAAGGGAGCGGCTTTGGATGCGACTTTGGCGGAACCCTGTTCGGGTCTTAAGTCGCTATTGCCGCT
>NZ_JAUOQO010000521.1:0-258 GCF_030547725.1 Staphylococcus pasteuri
CCTGTCTCCTGCCTGAAACGCACGGCGCGCTCGGCAAGCATCCGCGCTTCCTCGTGCGATAGGTTGATACGCTTCTTGGCAATGATGGCAGCAACCTCCTTCAGCGTTCCCTCGTCCATTGACTTCGCCAGGATCGCCCTGGCGGTCTGGAACGGATTTATGCGGTCAATGAGGTCGATCTCGAGCTCCTTCACGTCCGTCACGTATTGCCGAACACCATCGATGAAGGCGGTGTTCGCTTTTGGCTCGTCGCCCGGT
>NZ_JAUOQO010000522.1:0-258 GCF_030547725.1 Staphylococcus pasteuri
GGTTTGCCATCTTGCACTGCGAGATGACCGTAGTCCCCAATTTCTACAAGCCGTTTCGAGCCCAACAAAATTGAAATAATTTTCTTTACTTTACTGGCACTGAAGTGGTTTCCGAAAAGAGCGGTCAGGAAAAACTCAACGTCATCGGTCGTGGCGATCACCAGAAGTTCGACTAACTGGTGAGCCAATGCAAACAACTCAAATGAGCTCATTTCTGAGAACTCACCAATGGAAAACTGTCGGCGGTTCCCTTTTAGC
>NZ_JAUOQO010000523.1:0-258 GCF_030547725.1 Staphylococcus pasteuri
GGTGTATGTTGATGCTGTGCATTACGTGCCCCATGGCTTAGTAGATGTACAAGCGCTTGGTTGTGATTTTTTAGTGTGTTCGGCTTACAAGTTTTTTGGCCCGCACCTAGGCATCGCTTATGTAGCCGACCCTTGGTTAGAGCATCTAGCGCCCTATAAAGTCGAGCCAGCCACCAATATTGGCCCCGGGCGTTTTGAAACTGGTACCCAAAGTTTTGAAGCTATTGCCGGAATGAGTGCAGCCGTTGAGTACTTAGC
>NZ_JAUOQO010000524.1:0-258 GCF_030547725.1 Staphylococcus pasteuri
GCGTTAGTGCATGACCTTCTTGTAGCTTGCCTACAAATTTCTCTGGGGCTTTATTCACCTGGCCAGCTAATTCCAATTGCCACTCGCCGTCTTGCTGTTTAGCAGTCGCTGGGATCATATTCATAGACGGTGAACCGATAAAGCTCGCTACAAATTGATTTTTAGGCTGAGTAAACACCTCATAAGGCGTACCAATTTGTGCGGTAACCCCTTTGTTCATGATCACGATGCGGTCTGCTAAGGTCATCGCCTCTACCT
>NZ_JAUOQO010000525.1:0-258 GCF_030547725.1 Staphylococcus pasteuri
TATCAACACCAAAGGCGCAAAGCGGGTGTTGTTATCCATAAGCAATTCCAGTTATTCCACATTAAAAGCCGATACCACAGGAAGCAATCTTACAGCATTACAGAAGAAAAAAACATATTTTAATAATTGCGATTACCCTAAAGACACCACTGCTTACAAGGCACTTTTAAGGAGGTTATTCGATAAGTTACAAGCAACGCCACGTTATTTTAGAGGCTTCCCAACAGGTAGCGTAATGGATAATGTGGAGGTGGAATT
>NZ_JAUOQO010000526.1:0-258 GCF_030547725.1 Staphylococcus pasteuri
CCTTTAAATAAAGATGTTGACACTAAGGTTGATAAAGACACAGATGGTGGAGAGGAAGCTATTGAAACACCTAAAGATGATGTTGTTATTGATGAACCAAAAATTGACACTGAAGCACCAGTTAGCGATGCACCAGAAGGTGATGAAAAACCTGAAAGTGATAGTGATAGTATTGAAAAAGAAATACAATCATTGTTGGGTAAATTATCAGCAGCTTAACAACAAAAAGGTGAAGTTACATCAAGTGAAGCTAAAAGT
>NZ_JAUOQO010000527.1:0-258 GCF_030547725.1 Staphylococcus pasteuri
GGCTAAACCGATAGAAAAGCAGGCATTATATAAAATGTTGTCAACCCTATTAACCTAGTGGCGTTTAGCACATACAAAAAAAGCTCATTATATAAATGAGCCTTTTTTGTATATTAGGTATTACTTTGCTAATTCGTTTAATACTTCTAATACCACTTCATGATGGTCTTTAGTTTTAAACTTGTTAAAGAAATGCGTAATTGTGCCATCTTGGCCAATAAGGAAACTAAGGCGATGAATGCCATCGTACTCTTTGCC
>NZ_JAUOQO010000528.1:0-258 GCF_030547725.1 Staphylococcus pasteuri
TCGCAAAGCTGATCCCGTTCTGGAAATGACCGAACGCAAAGCCCTTGCTCTCGCCCTGATCGTCATGGGCGGCCTTCTGCTGTTTATGTGGTCGATCGATCTCGCAAGAGGGCAGCACACGCACGAAGGCGCGGTAGGCAAATTCTATCAAGACTGGAAGATGCCTGACGCTCCGCAAACGTCATGCTGCAACGACATGGATTGCCAGCCGGCCGCATCCAGGTTTGTCAACGGACAATGGGAAGCGGAGTTCGATGG
>NZ_JAUOQO010000529.1:0-258 GCF_030547725.1 Staphylococcus pasteuri
TTATGGTTCAGTGGTAAATGCATAACAAGGCGATCAACTGAACTTGGCGTTAGGCTGCAAAGAGGAAAGTGATGAAAAAAATTATAATATTTTTTGTGTTAGGTCTTTCGAGCTTTTTTGTAACAGGCGAAGAAGAAATGAATAGAAATAGTTCTGAGATTATTAATTTTCTAAAACAGGACTCTATAGGTGGTTACGATGTTAGGGGGCTATTATCTAATAATGAAAGCCGACCGAATAAAATACTCGGTGTAAGTG
>NZ_JAUOQO010000530.1:0-258 GCF_030547725.1 Staphylococcus pasteuri
GGAGTTCATGGTGCGGACTTCAGCGGCCAAACCGTCGTATTCCTTGCCCTTTTCCAGCGTTTCCAGAAGGGCGGCTGTTTTCGCGCGTTGTTTAATGTTTTCGCGGTCAGCTTCGGCACGTCGGGCGACTTCTCTTGCCTCTTTCGATTCAGCGCGAGCGGTGTTGCGGTACAGTGAATTAGGGGCCATTTTCTTCTTCCTTTTCGGTTATTTGGCTCAGGTTTTGGGTGTTAAACGGCAGTCGTCGGTGGGTCGTCC
>NZ_JAUOQO010000531.1:0-258 GCF_030547725.1 Staphylococcus pasteuri
AGCCTTTGCCGTAGCCAATTTCATCGGTTTTAGTTTAGCCTTTGTATTCTCTTACCTAGTACAAACTCGCTGGGTGTTCCAAAAAAGTATCGCCATTAATAATGCCATGCGATTTTTTGTGGTTCAGCTGGGTTCTTTATGTCTTTCTGTTTGGCTTTCCTCGCATATAACCCAGTACCCCAACTTTGTAAAAGTGGCAGTGGTGATTGTTATGCTACCCGCTATTACCTTTGTTATTCATCGCTTTTGGACGTACTC
>NZ_JAUOQO010000043.1:0-424 GCF_030547725.1 Staphylococcus pasteuri
CTTTGTTACTTAGCGCTCTCGATAACTCTAGATTTTTAGCCCGGTTGATCAATGGCACTATGCTGGATCCCTGCACTAAAATCGAAAACACAACCACCGCATAAGTCATCACTAAAATAATCTCCCGCACATCAATATTCTTCTCCGGCAAAATCATCACACCCGCCGGTACCGACATCGCCATCGCTAAAGCCAAGCCGCCACGTAAACCACCCCAGGTTAGAATCGCGACCGACATAGGGTTGTAAGACTTAACCAGACTAAAACCCAAAAAAGGAAGCCCTACGCTTATCAAACGACTTAACAATACCAAAGGAATGGCTAGCAACATTAACCACACATCTTCGATATGAAAAACAAAGCCAACCAGCACCAAACCAATCAGTAAAAACAGCAAGTTATTGAGAAACTCCTCTAGTACATG
>NZ_JAUOQO010000532.1:0-258 GCF_030547725.1 Staphylococcus pasteuri
TGTCTAATGTGTGCCTATTTTAGAGGAGCACAAGTTATGTAACTTTTTTATTTATTTGTTATAATTAGATAGCAAATGCAATGAATGCACATAAACACAATTATTAGTATACAACACAACTAACATGTGTCTCACTCGTGCCAGTTTGATGTAAGCAGATATGCTATCAGTTGTACAAAATGCTGAACTGTTACATTGGTCTGTGTTTTAACTGAGTGGTGGGTGAAGCTTCACCCTCACTCTCTCACTGATTTTTTC
>NZ_JAUOQO010000533.1:0-257 GCF_030547725.1 Staphylococcus pasteuri
TGATTGCACCGGCCATTGCCGGCGGCGAGGTCGAGTGCCTGGGCGGTCGCATGGAACTGGTGGCGGCTTTTGCCGAAAAGCTGGACGAAGCCGGGATTTCGGTTGAGGAAACCGAAAAGGGGCTCAAGGTTGCGCGGCGCAATGATCGGGTGCGGGCGGTGAACGTCAAGACCGAGGTCTTCCCCGGGTTCCCGACCGACCTTCAGGCCCAGATGATGGCGCTGATGTGTACCGCCGAAGGCGAGTCGGTGCTGGAC
>NZ_JAUOQO010000534.1:0-257 GCF_030547725.1 Staphylococcus pasteuri
TATTGGCACTGGTTTGTCATAGCTAATTGATATTGTTGGATCTGTGCGTTTTGCCTCATCCCATGAGACAGCCTTGGTTTTATCCAGCTCTCGGGCTTTAGCATCCCAGCTAGAGCCAACGCCTGCGATGATTCGCGATGGCATTACTTAGGTTCTACTGTCGGTTTAAGGTAGCCACCAGCCAAAGGCTCATACATCGGCTTTGTTTCTAGCGTTACTGCGCCGCTGGCGAGCTCGCCAAAGAGCGGCCAATCAGG
>NZ_JAUOQO010000535.1:0-257 GCF_030547725.1 Staphylococcus pasteuri
GGCTTATCCCGAAGCGACAAACAATGTATTCGGCCACACCGCAAGCGTAACTGTCGCCAATGCAGGCAAGCTACAGGTAACAGGCACGACAGCAGCAGCTTCACAGGCGCAAGTCTCAGGCTTCGCTAACGACGCGACCACGGCGGGAAGTATTGCTTTAAGCAAGTCACGAAGCGGCACGGCAGGCACAAACACAATCGTCACTTCTGGCGACGTATTGGGCAAGATTACCGCCTATGGCGCGGACGGCACTAACT
>NZ_JAUOQO010000536.1:0-257 GCF_030547725.1 Staphylococcus pasteuri
GCTACATGGGCAAAGCACTGAACAAAGCCTAGTCGCCTTGAATAACTTGTTTAAAGTAGATATCGCGGTACAAGATGTGGCTGCCATTATCATCGAGCCGATTCAAGGAGAGGGTGGGTTTTATCCTGCGCCTAAGTCTTTGTTGCAAGCGCTACGTAAACTATGCGATGAACACGGCATTGTACTGATAGTTGATGAGATTCAAACGGGGTTTGGCCGTACTGGTAAAATGTTCGCCTGTGAAGACGCTGGGATCG
>NZ_JAUOQO010000537.1:0-257 GCF_030547725.1 Staphylococcus pasteuri
GTGCAAGACCCTATATATCCTGCGGCCCCAGCATCAGAAGTGACACGGTTGACATAACGCATTTCGGCCACCCCTTCTAACTGTGAAAGCCCTCGCATTATTCTTCGCGCCCAAGTGTATGACCCCACTATTAATGAATAGGTTTGGCCTGTCGATGTCGATCTAGCATCACTGCTATTGGTATATGCGCACATTGAAAATGAATAGGGATTGGTTGGATCTGTCAGCTCAACATCCCCGCAATACCCCACCCAACC
>NZ_JAUOQO010000025.1:0-1625 GCF_030547725.1 Staphylococcus pasteuri
TCAAAACTGAATACAATATGTCAATGTTATTCCTTCATCTTCTACGAAGATGTTCCGAATATATCCTTAGAAAGGAGGTGATCCAGCCGCACCTTCCGATACGGCTACCTTGTTACGACTTCACCCCAATCATTTGTCCCACCTTCGACGGCTAGCTCCATAAATGGTTACTCCACCGGCTTCGGGTGTTACAAACTCTCGTGGTGTGACGGGCGGTGTGTACAAGACCCGGGAACGTATTCACCGTAGCATGCTGATCTACGATTACTAGCGATTCCAGCTTCATGTAGTCGAGTTGCAGACTACAATCCGAACTGAGAACAACTTTATGGGATTTGCTTGACCTCGCGGTTTAGCTGCCCTTTGTATTGTCCATTGTAGCACGTGTGTAGCCCAAATCATAAGGGGCATGATGATTTGACGTCATCCCCACCTTCCTCCGGTTTGTCACCGGCAGTCAACTTAGAGTGCCCAACTTAATGATGGCAACTAAGCTTAAGGGTTGCGCTCGTTGCGGGACTTAACCCAACATCTCACGACACGAGCTGACGACAACCATGCACCACCTGTCACTTTGTCCCCCGAAGGGGAAAACTCTATCTCTAGAGCGGTCAAAGGATGTCAAGATTTGGTAAGGTTCTTCGCGTTGCTTCGAATTAAACCACATGCTCCACCGCTTGTGCGGGTCCCCGTCAATTCCTTTGAGTTTCAACCTTGCGGTCGTACTCCCCAGGCGGAGTGCTTAATGCGTTAGCTGCAGCACTAAGGGGCGGAAACCCCCTAACACTTAGCACTCATCGTTTACGGCGTGGACTACCAGGGTATCTAATCCTGTTTGATCCCCACGCTTTCGCACATCAGCGTCAGTTACAGACCAGAAAGTCGCCTTCGCCACTGGTGTTCCTCCATATCTCTGCGCATTTCACCGCTACACATGGAATTCCACTTTCCTCTTCTGCACTCAAGTTTTCCAGTTTCCAATGACCCTCCACGGTTGAGCCGTGGGCTTTCACATCAGACTTAAAAAACCGCCTACGCGCGCTTTACGCCCAATAATTCCGGATAACGCTTGCCACCTACGTATTACCGCGGCTGCTGGCACGTAGTTAGCCGTGGCTTTCTGATCAGGTACCGTCAAGACGTGCACAGTTACTTACACGTTTGTTCTTCCCTGATAACAGAGTTTTACGATCCGAAGACCTTCATCACTCACGCGGCGTTGCTCCGTCAGGCTTTCGCCCATTGCGGAAGATTCCCTACTGCTGCCTCCCGTAGGAGTCTGGACCGTGTCTCAGTTCCAGTGTGGCCGATCACCCTCTCAGGTCGGCTACGTATCGTTGCCTTGGTAAGCCGTTACCTTACCAACTAGCTAATACGGCGCGGATCCATCTATAAGTGACAGCAAGGCCGTCTTTCACTATTGAACCATGCGGTTCAAAATCTTATCCGGTATTAGCTCCGGTTTCCCGAAGTTATCCCAGTCTTATAGGTAGGTTATCCACGTGTTACTCACCCGTCCGCCGCTAACGTCAAAGGAGCAAGCTCCTTATCTGTTCGCTCGACTTGCATGTATTAGGCACGCCGCCAGCGTTCATCCTGAGCCAGGATCAAACTCTCCATAAAAA
>NZ_JAUOQO010000538.1:0-257 GCF_030547725.1 Staphylococcus pasteuri
ACCCTACCCTGTTAATTCACGCTGCCGATGACCCATTTATGGATCAACGAGTGATTCCTACCACGAGTCAACTAAGCAAGGCTGTGGAGTATCGTTTAAGTGACACAGGTGGACACGTAGGTTTTGTTGGTGGTAGCCTGCTGCGCCCCAAATTTTGGTTGGAATCGAGTATTCCGCATTGGTTTAAGCAGCAATTAGAGCAAACAGATAAATGATTATTCCTTGGCAGCAACTAGATCCTAATACCTTCGATGCAT
>NZ_JAUOQO010000539.1:0-257 GCF_030547725.1 Staphylococcus pasteuri
ATTTTACAGGTGGTCATGGTGTGATTTTTGATTTTCCTGATAATAAATATGCACAAAATGCAATTAATGATATTTATAATCATGGTGGTATTGTTTCAGCTGTATGTCACGGAATCGCAGGATTATTAAATGCTAAGAATAGTAAAGGACGTTTCATTATTGATCAATATCATTTGACTGGATTTTCAAATGTAGAAGACGTGTTGGCCAATCGTAAAAATGTCGTTCCTTTTAAATTTGAAGACGAAATTAAACGT
>NZ_JAUOQO010000540.1:0-257 GCF_030547725.1 Staphylococcus pasteuri
TATCACACCTTCCGATAAGCCGCAGCGGTCTTCTTGCATGGCTTTAGCAATATAACGAATGTCGTTTACTAGGTTTTCATTACGCTTGGCCACCGCGTGTTGAATGACTTTTCGTTGCCCCAACAAACGCCCCACCAATAACGCCGCATATACTGCCAACGCTACAACAATTACCGTTGCTGCCACCAGCCACCAGACCATCTGTATTAATCCTTATACTGATCCAAAGAAGAGCTATTTAGCGAGCGCCATAGCTG
>NZ_JAUOQO010000541.1:0-257 GCF_030547725.1 Staphylococcus pasteuri
TAGTTGTATTGTTCGCGTTGCAAAGTGACTCGCAAGCGCCGTATTGCAGGTTTAAGCATTCGGGTGCTTAACGGTGTCGCTGTAGACAGACTAGAAACTGCGTCACAATCAATGAGAAATTGATCGACATAATTTACCATTGCGTTAGCTAAACGTTGGTTACCTAACAACTGGTAACGATCGGAACGATAGCGCTGCTGTTGCTCAAGATAAATATCGTTGATGCTGGCGCCACTATAAATCACGGTGTCGTCAAC
>NZ_JAUOQO010000542.1:0-257 GCF_030547725.1 Staphylococcus pasteuri
CTTGTACCCTGAGCGAAAACCAAACGTGTTATATGTTCCTGTTTTTCTGCGCAACATATCTGCACCGCTGGCCGTGAAACTTGGAGTAGACGCGGAATATCTATCCGGTATTGATATAACCAGCACCGAATCAGCATCAACGGTGTTTGCTAGAGGAAATGTGTAAGCGCCCGCATCGGTTATTGTATTGTTTCTGAATGCCGTTAATGCCCCGCCGCCAGAAAGGACAACGGTTTCAATAATTGCAGGTACGGATT
>NZ_JAUOQO010000044.1:0-422 GCF_030547725.1 Staphylococcus pasteuri
GATTGGGACAAACAACTACTGTTGTTGTTAGAGGCGTGTTATCTGGTTTTCATTCCCATCGTAAACCCGAGCGGAATGGTGTTACAGCGAAGAGCTAATGGTAATGGGGTAGACCTAATGCGCAATTCTCCAAGTTATGCGAAAGGTAAGGCGACGTTTATGGTGGGAGGCCAGCGTATTAGTCGACGGTTACCTTGGTATCAGGGGAATAAAAACGGCGTTATGGAAACAGAAAGCCAAGCCATTTATGACTTTGCCGAACAACACCTTTTTGGCAGACCATTTAGTTTAGTGTTGGATTGCCACAGTGGTTTTGGTCACCAAGATCGAATTTGGGTTCCCTATGCACAGTCTGCCACCACGGCTATTGAAGATATTGGTTCTGTATATCGTTTACGCCAGGTATTTTTTGAGAGCTTTCC
>NZ_JAUOQO010000543.1:0-257 GCF_030547725.1 Staphylococcus pasteuri
GGCCAAGTTGCTCCCATCTCTGAGCAAGAGTTTGATGATGGCATACAAGCGCTGCTGGGGATGACATGGGCAAACTTAGCCGGTGACAACCTAATAGTGGAATATTGGTTTGATAACCGCGCATTAAGCCAGCAGCAGTGGCAAAAGGTAGCCGATGTTAGCCGCTATTTAGCCCAACAGGATGGTGGTTTGAATCAACTACGCTATTCGCAGGGCGCTGTGTTTAACGGACAGAATATAATGCAACACAATGTGAT
>NZ_JAUOQO010000544.1:0-257 GCF_030547725.1 Staphylococcus pasteuri
CTGTAACGGAGATTGCTCGGTATGGCGGAGTTGGCGGGCATTTTCATGGTGCCTTGGTACCGGTCGCGGCAGAGATCCTGTATGCGGCGGGGGCGATGAAGGAAAATTGTACTATCTAAGACGCCGCGATTTGCCGTGCGGCCGCAAATCATGGTGGACGGCAAAGTCGAATTTGACGCCGTGGTTTACAGACCGTTTTGGGCATAAATGATCGGGCGGGGCATCCCCGTCCGACCAAAAAATCCCATCCCTCCGGG
>NZ_JAUOQO010000545.1:0-257 GCF_030547725.1 Staphylococcus pasteuri
GTTCTTCGTCTGCATTCTCTGCGCCTTTTGCGATTAAATCTTGAATGTCTACCGGGTCCATTAGCGATTCTGTCGCCATCACAGCGGCTTTCTCAGCCGTACCACCAATACCGATACCAACCATGCCAGGCGGACACCAGCCTGCGCCCATAGTAGGTAGTGTTTTAAGCACCCATTCAGCCACCGAATCAGAAGGATTTAACATCACCATCTTAGATTTGTTTTCGCTACCACCGCCCTTCGCAGCCACCATAATC
>NZ_JAUOQO010000546.1:0-257 GCF_030547725.1 Staphylococcus pasteuri
GCCGGGGGGATGACGATCCTCGGGATCATTTTGGAACAAAAAACCGGGTTCAAGGCCGGCTGGTTCCAGCTTTCGGTGGATGCCTTTGTCTTTCTGGCTTCGGCCTTTGTGCTCAGCCCGTCCCAGTTGGCATATTCGTTCCTGGGAACGTTGATCACCAATTTCGCAGTGATCTGGAATTTTGATGTCGCCCAAAGCGCAACGGGGCGTCCGGGGTATGGCCGCCCGGCCAACAGCCCGCCTCCCTTGCAATAGCG
>NZ_JAUOQO010000547.1:0-257 GCF_030547725.1 Staphylococcus pasteuri
CGTCAACAGTGACTGCTTCGACGCCCATTTGTTTGGCGGTTTTTAGATCGTCACGAAAGTCGTGCCATTGTTCTTGAGTGTCTAACCATAAAGGACCCATAACGTTAACCGAGGCTGAAAGTGCGGTATGACTCCAAAGGACTAGTGTGGCTATTAATGTAATTGATTTGAATAACTTAATCATAACGTCCATTGAATGATGTAATTAATGCATCTAAGAGTGTCTGAAAACTTGCCTTGATGAAACAGCCATACGT
>NZ_JAUOQO010000548.1:0-257 GCF_030547725.1 Staphylococcus pasteuri
GTTCCGCCACCAGTGGCAGGCTGTTCACATCCAACGCCCGCACCGCATCCAGCGATTCGGCGGTCAGCGCCGCACCCGAAAGCTCCGGCAGATGGGCGCTCAGATCACGCACCTTGCCATCACCGTCAAGCATGCCGGTTTTTTCGGCACCAAGGGCACCGTAGCGGATCAGTTTCATGTCTCTTTATCCTTGTTTGGGCTTAAAATTCAGATCTGGGTCAGTTGCAGCTCAACCGCCGGACCCAGTGGGATCATCC
>NZ_JAUOQO010000549.1:0-257 GCF_030547725.1 Staphylococcus pasteuri
GTGCTAGCCACTTGGCATTTTTTAGCTTTTTCGATTCTTCATCAAATACATCAATGAATACGTGGCCAATAATCTTACGTTTCTTCTCTGGGTCACTCTCACCGGCCATCGCTTCTAAAAAGCGACTTTCTGCGTTTACGAGAACAATATTAAGACCGAAGTGGTTACCAAACATGTCCATGACTTGCTGGCCTTCGTTTAAGCGTAGTAATCCATTGTCTACAAATACACAGGTAAGCTTGTCGCCTATAGCACGC
>NZ_JAUOQO010000550.1:0-256 GCF_030547725.1 Staphylococcus pasteuri
GAACTCCTGTTCGTATCTCAATAAAGAAACGAGCAAAGAAGCTGAACTATGAAGACCTTATCAGCCCTCGGCGTCCTCGCCGGGGGTTTTCTTTTTGCACCACCGCCTCGGACAATTCTGTCAATGATGTTTTGGGCGTCTCGCGGTCACAACCCGCTCGCTATGCGCATTGGTTTATGATGATGGGCTGCCCTCCCGAACTTATCCTGACGGAACAGAGCAGGTTGACGCAAGTCAACGCGGATAAGCAGTTTCA
>NZ_JAUOQO010000551.1:0-256 GCF_030547725.1 Staphylococcus pasteuri
GGGTGCGCTTGCCGGCCGTGTAGACGGCAGGGTGCTCCAGCAGCAGGACGGTGTCGGCGGCCCGGCCCTCGGAACGGGCCGCGACCAGTTCGCGCTGCCGCTCCCAGGCGGTGAGGTAGTCGACGAGACCAGCCCGCTCGAAACGCACGTCGGTGGCAAGCTCACGCATGAGGAAGACCGTACGCCGGTCCCTTCCGGCGATTGTGGACAACTCCTCTCGACGAACGCCGTCCCGGCTTACCGTCCGGCCATGAGC
>NZ_JAUOQO010000552.1:0-256 GCF_030547725.1 Staphylococcus pasteuri
TCTTACCGCTTACCGGTTTGCTAATTCCCGTGTTTACCAAGACAACATCACCATCACAGAGTGTATGTTCCATCGATTCGCCACGCACTTTAACTATAGTCGCACTATCGGCGGATATCCCAGAATCTGATAGGTATTTTCTCGAAATAGGAAGTGACTCCACGATGTTGTCGTGGTCCACATGCGTACCGTTTCCAGCTGCAAGCTGAACATCGTAAACCGGCACCTGGATGAAGTCTGATTCAAGGTTGTGGGG
>NZ_JAUOQO010000553.1:0-256 GCF_030547725.1 Staphylococcus pasteuri
GTAGTGACTAGTTATAAGCACCTATAATATTAAGGGCTATAATAGTGATCACGAAGAACATTACAACTACTGCTTTACTCATAATGACAGGCCTACTCAGCTTTAATTCAATGGCAAATCCAGAGCTAGAGTTAGATAACATAAAAACATCAATAAACGGTGTAACAGGTGTCGCAACATCAAAACTCGGTACCGGTGCATCACTTGGACAAATTAACGGAAATTACGTTGAGTGCGACAGTGATGGTAACTGTAT
>NZ_JAUOQO010000554.1:0-256 GCF_030547725.1 Staphylococcus pasteuri
GTCTAATGTCTACAAGTGGGTAGATAAGGTTGCGCTTGTGTGCCGAGTCAGAGCATCGTGTTGCTTCGTCTGTTCTAATACCAATCGCGGTGTAAACTTCTTGCTCTGATAGGCCTATTGATTCTAAATATGACACGATTGTGTTTTGTTTCAATTCGCGGGTGCACGACATATATGATTGATTAGGTTGCCCATATTTGATTATGTAGTCGTGCATTGGGTGTTTTACGTCTTTGTATTGCTCTATGCGATAGGC
>NZ_JAUOQO010000555.1:0-256 GCF_030547725.1 Staphylococcus pasteuri
GATTTGAATTTACAAAAAAAAAGAATCCGAAAGCCGATTAGAATTTAACGCTGACTTAGATAAAGTCCTATTTCACATTACGCCAATTTGCTATCGCAACAGAAATAAGCACCATCTCACTTTATTCGATAACGATAAAGTCCATATAATTAAATTCATTTACTGAGGAACGCAACAATGTCTCTCAACCTTCCATTTCGAACAATAACTGAAAGAAAATCGCCGATAGAGATCCAAGTTCAAACTACATCGGTAT
>NZ_JAUOQO010000556.1:0-256 GCF_030547725.1 Staphylococcus pasteuri
TGATTGTGGCGGATGCAACATTTGCAAACAGCAAGATAACGCTAACGCCAAAAGTAACAATCAGTTTTTTCATTATTATTCCCTATCGTTGGTGATATGCCATAGGGAACACAGCAGGTATTAGGCCACTATTAAATTATTGTTATTTTATAGTGAGTTAAGTGCTGTTAAGAAAGGGAGTAGTGCGTTTTTTAAAGCACGTTCTCGCAAATTCGCATTTTGATAGTAGACAAGTTAGTCATAGGCATACCCATCT
>NZ_JAUOQO010000557.1:0-256 GCF_030547725.1 Staphylococcus pasteuri
ATATTTCGCCTAACGTGGCGAGTTGCTTGGGTAGCGTAGCCAGTTGCTTGGGCTGAGAGACAAACACGTCAATGTTCAAGGCCCTTAGCTTTTGCGCCAAACTTTCTTGGTTGCCTTGTTTCCACACCAACACTAAATCTGGTTTCAATGAAATAATGCTTTCTAAGCTGATGTATTGATAATTGCCAATGCGTGGCAGGGCTTTAGCGGCTTCAGGGTAGTCTGCGTAATCTACCGTGGCAATCAGCCTATCGCC
>NZ_JAUOQO010000558.1:0-256 GCF_030547725.1 Staphylococcus pasteuri
GAACTGGGAAGATATTTTACCGCCACCAAAAGGTGCTGGTAAATTTAACTATCTAACAGCGGTGACTGAAGTAGAAAAAGAGTTAGTCTCTATTCTTGATGTAGAGAAAATTCTTGATGAAATCTCGCCCGTTGATACTACAGTGAGTAAAGAAATTGTTGAAGAAGCCGCAGCCAACGTTCGAATAGATAAAAAAGTACTGGTGGTTGACGATTCGTCAGTGGCCCGTAACCAGGTAAAACGTGCGGTAACATCT
>NZ_JAUOQO010000559.1:0-256 GCF_030547725.1 Staphylococcus pasteuri
CGGCGATCCTGTGGAATGATGGCCGGGCTGACGGGATCTGCAACGCGCTGGACCAGGATCACCCCACCCTGGCAAAGATCGCCGGCGTGCGGCCGATGCCGGGGTTCACGGCGCCGAAAATCGCCTGGCTGGCCGCGCATGAGCCGGACACCTATTCCAAGATCCACCGCATTTGCCTGCCCAAGGATTATCTCGGGCTTTGGCTGCACAACACCCATGTCACCGACAGATGCGACGCCGCCGGCACATGGTGGTT
>NZ_JAUOQO010000560.1:0-256 GCF_030547725.1 Staphylococcus pasteuri
TGCCGGTACTGCGCGCAGTGATGGCCAGCCGCCAGTTCCTGATCCTTGCCGGCGCGGCGGTGGTCATCTCTTGCAATTGGTTCTGGTTCATCTGGGCCATCGGTCAGGGCCGCGCCACCGAGGCCAGCCTGGGCTATTTCATCTTTCCGCTGGTGGCGGTGCATTTGGGCCGGATCTTTTTTGGTGAACGGCTGGGCGCCTTGCAATGGACCGCCGTTGGGTTGGCGGCCGGCGCGGTCGCGCTGCTGACCTGGGG
>NZ_JAUOQO010000561.1:0-256 GCF_030547725.1 Staphylococcus pasteuri
GCGATGAGGATTGCAGAAAAATACGCGTCGCAAGGTAAAAATGTTGTTTTGCTTTTCGATTCATTAACTCGTTATGCGCATGCCCTTAGGGAGGTTGGGTTATCTGCAGGTGAGCCACCAACGATGAAGGGGTATCCGCCGTCAGTATTTTTAAAAATCCCTCAGTTAGTAGAGCGTTGTGGTAATTTTAAAAATGGTTCAATAACAGGTGTTTTTACTGTACTGATGGACGGCGATGATGAAAACGATCCTGTTG
>NZ_JAUOQO010000562.1:0-256 GCF_030547725.1 Staphylococcus pasteuri
TACAAATGGTGACCGAAGAACCGCTGCTTTCCAGCAAAACCGGTGACTTGTTTATTTGTTTTACGGCCACTGCTCCTGGTTATGTGAGCCGACTGTTACACAAAGAGCGCTTAGTGGCGGTGTGTTCACCAAGTCTCTACCAAGAAATCGACCATCAAAATTGGCGACAAGATTTACTCAACTTTCCGCTGCTTTCTTGCGACTTAGACGAAGATGCTAAGCAGCCCGGAGGTGATTGGGCAGTATGGTCGAAAGG
>NZ_JAUOQO010000563.1:0-256 GCF_030547725.1 Staphylococcus pasteuri
GAATAAACACTTCACGCGCAACCACCGGGTCGATACGCCCGTAGTTAACCAAACGTTTGTTCACCAAGCTTACGCCGTATAAACGAACACTTTCGTAAGCCATTACAGCCTGTTGTTTAGTTGACCAATGGGGCTCGCTGTATGATTTTTTTATCAGGTGCTTAGCTTGTTCTTCTAACCAAGCGGGTTGAATTTTAGCGACCCCCCGAGCAAACAAGCGAGAGGTTTCCACTAGTTCAGCTGCCACTACCCATTT
>NZ_JAUOQO010000564.1:0-256 GCF_030547725.1 Staphylococcus pasteuri
ATAGCAGCCTGCGTAACCGCAGAGAACACGCCACCCACGACACCAGCAACAGCGCCGACACCCAACTTCATACGGCCAAACGACTCATCAGTATCGTCAACAGCCCTAGACAGCTGACGCGACTTATCCGAAGCATCATCCGACGCGTCAGAAAGCTCACGCTCCGCATTCTCCAACGACTCCGCAGCCCGCTTGGACTCCGTCATCGCCTTCTCAACACCACGCTCAGCCTTCTCAACATTTTGCGCGGTAGTTT
>NZ_JAUOQO010000565.1:0-256 GCF_030547725.1 Staphylococcus pasteuri
CCCATAGACTGTAGCTAGTCAGGCTCTTCTGTCCATGGGATTTCCCCAGCAGGAATACTGGAACAGGTTGCCATTTCCTACTCCAGGGGATCTTCCTAACCCAGGAATGGAACCCAGATTTCCTGCATTCCCTGCATTGTCAGGCCGATACTCTACCACTGTACTACCTAGCAGAAATTATAAAGAATCTGCCTGCAGGGCAGGAGACCAGGGTTTGATATCTGAGTCAGGAAGATCCCCTGGAGAAGGGAAGGGC
>NZ_JAUOQO010000566.1:0-256 GCF_030547725.1 Staphylococcus pasteuri
GTTTGTCTAATAAATTTTGTGATATTACTCGAGGTGACTACGTTAATAGTGTGTCATTCGGTTTAAGAGGATCTGATGGTAATGATGTCATTTTCATTTTTGCCCGTGAATTTTCTGGTCGACCATATATTTTTAGTTTTACTAATGCCTATCATGGCTCAGCGTTTGGGGCTGTATCCATGTCAGCGATTAGTTTGAATCTGAGAAAAAGTTATGGACCGTTATTGAATGGTGTTTACCATAGTCCATTTCCTGA
>NZ_JAUOQO010000567.1:0-256 GCF_030547725.1 Staphylococcus pasteuri
CCGCGGGTTGGTCTTGCTCCAAAATAAACAAATCAATAAAGCTCTTGCCGCTGACTTGCTCCTTTAGAAAGCCAAAGATACGCTCCGATGCAGGGTTAAATTCTATAATTTTCCCCATCAGATCCACGGTAACAATGCTGTCCATCGACGAATCTAAAATCGCACTTTTACGCTTTTCACTGGATCTAAAGTCATTTATTGCCGTGTCGCGTTTAGAAATTTCTACACTTACGCGCTCAATCACTTGGTTATATTG
>NZ_JAUOQO010000568.1:0-255 GCF_030547725.1 Staphylococcus pasteuri
GATCAGGAGGGTAGAAGGGGCTCAGAGGAAGTGGTGCCGGAAAACCTCGGTGTTCCTCTCGAGGGAGACCGGGATTTCGGGGAACTTTGTGGGTCGCATCAAGGGTGCCAAGTACCGTTTCGACCTCCAATTCCTAACGTGGGACTTCTCCTGAGGCGCTGTAGCGGGAAAGGGCTTCATCTTGCGATGACGGGGGAGCCACGTGGTTTTTCTCGAGTTACGGCGGGATTCTCGAGTTACGACGGGGAATTCAGG
>NZ_JAUOQO010000569.1:0-255 GCF_030547725.1 Staphylococcus pasteuri
GATCACGACCGGTGCTCATGGTCGAGCTGGCTTGCTGGTAGCCTTCAAAATAGTTATAGGTTTTTTTGTGGGTTTCACTATGGCTTAAGTAATCACCACCAGTGGTCATTAATTTTACATCCTGGCGATAGACCTTAACGCTATAGCCAGTGTTGTTACCGGCATCGTCATATTTGCCCGAGTAATCAACGTACGAAACGACCCTTAAGGCTGTTTTATTAAAGACTTTCACGACATATTCATTACTCCCATAAC
>NZ_JAUOQO010000570.1:0-255 GCF_030547725.1 Staphylococcus pasteuri
TGGTTGAGCTGGTTAATATTTTCGATTTCAAATGCACAGGGGGCAACAAAGGTGCCTTGCTCACATTGCTTGGGTAGTTCGAGCTGGTAAATAAGCTGGGCATTTTTCTTTAGCCACGCAACATGGGTAAGTAATTTTTTTTGCGCGAGGGCATCGATGACTGGACCTACATCGGTACTTAAGCGCTCGGGGCAAGCCACGCTAAGTTCTGCCATCGCTCCTTGAATCAATGTAATAATTCGATCTGCAATATCT
>NZ_JAUOQO010000571.1:0-255 GCF_030547725.1 Staphylococcus pasteuri
GGCATAGCGCGCCAACCTGGAAATCGACCCCGGCCATCGACGATGCCCGAGCGCCAGACACAATGAAAACAGCAGAACCGGGAAAAGGAAATCTGCCCAATAGGCCGGTGTATAAGTGAATTGCCATTGCCCGGTTTTCAACGTGTTCCAGATCGCGATGAGTTTGAAAAGAAACAACAATCCAGCGACGAACAGGATCGGAGCCACCCAAGCCTGCCTGTCGGCCCCATGCGTGCGCCGCCAGATACCCAGCGC
>NZ_JAUOQO010000572.1:0-255 GCF_030547725.1 Staphylococcus pasteuri
GTGCTGGAGACGCTGAATATCGCAACCAAGATCAATGGGGCCAAGGCGGAACGCATGTGGGACAATCTGCCGGACAAAGCCGTGTGCTATTTGAAGTCTGCCTCAGGCAACATGTTTTGTTTTCAAGAGGCGGGGTAGGGGCGCGCAGCGCATGTGCTGGCGCCCCTGATCCTGTGCAATCGCTCGTTATTCTGCCGCGTCGCGTTTCGGCAAAACCCAGTCGGGCCGCGCGAAGTGGCAGGTATAGCCGTGGGG
>NZ_JAUOQO010000573.1:0-255 GCF_030547725.1 Staphylococcus pasteuri
GTTATACTCAATGTAAACCCACTCATTTTATAAGGAGTAGGGTTATTTTTTTATAATAATTTGTTTATGTTGATTCAAGACGTCTTCTCTTTCCGGAAGAGGAAATATAGGATAAATATTAAACAAATTGTCACCTTGTATAAATTCATGTTCAATCCCTTTTTGATCAAGCATTTGGGATAATTTATGCGCGTCTGGATATAATGTTTCTTTAGTACCTATGACAATAGTCAAGTGACCGAGATGGTTTATATC
>NZ_JAUOQO010000574.1:0-255 GCF_030547725.1 Staphylococcus pasteuri
ATTGTACGGTGATATGTTTAATACCCGCTTTTTTATAAATTTTACCTAATATTTTAATTCCCTTCCCGTATTCACCAAAGGGGTCATCTTTTCCTGATATTAAAAGAATAGGCATATTGTGATTCATTTGTTTTAACGATTTTACATTTGCAGAATCCATCATGTATTTAACGGTTTGATAAATAAGTTGATTAGATACTCTGAAGCCACAATATACATCATCAATAAATTTAATAACTTCTTCTCTTTTTGTAG
>NZ_JAUOQO010000575.1:0-255 GCF_030547725.1 Staphylococcus pasteuri
GTTAGAAGCGCGAATGCAGTTTGATGGTTACACCATCGTTCGCCAACTTCATGCCAGCAGCCGCAGCCATGTTTACTTAGCCTTAGACGAACAATCGGGGCAACAGGTAATACTAAAAGCCCCCTCAATAGATTTACGCGATGACCCTGAATACTTAGAGCGCTTTCTCACTGAAGAATGGATAGCTCGCCGCATTAATAGCGCCTATGTACTAAAAGCCAATCTCGACCCGCGCGAGCGCAATTACCTATATAC
>NZ_JAUOQO010000576.1:0-255 GCF_030547725.1 Staphylococcus pasteuri
GGCTGGCAATGACCGCTACACCACCGAGGTTGTGTTGCAAGGGTTCGGCGGCTCGCTGGTGCTGCTTGATGGCAAGCCGGATGGCGGACGCGACACGGGCACGGGGACAGCCACCACAAACTACAGTGCGCCTTCCGGCAAGACTGGCGGCGGATTTTCCGACGATCTTGACGACGATATCGGCTTCTAGGGGGCGCTGCGATGTTCCCCCGCTTCTCCCGCAAGCCCAAGACTGTCGCCCGCACCAAGGATGCC
>NZ_JAUOQO010000577.1:0-255 GCF_030547725.1 Staphylococcus pasteuri
GGGCCAGGCTGGGGACAATATTGGTGCGTTGTTGCGGGGGACGAAGAAGGAGGATGTGGAGCGGGGTCAGGTTTTGGCGAAGCCGGGGTCGATCACGCCGCATACCGAGTTCGATGCGAATGTGTATATCTTGACCAAGGATGAGGGTGGGCGGCATAAGCCGTTCTTCAGTAACTATCGGCCGCAGTTCTTTTTCCGGACGACGGATGTGACGGGCACGATCGAACTGCCTGAGGGCACGGAGATGTGTATGCC
>NZ_JAUOQO010000578.1:0-255 GCF_030547725.1 Staphylococcus pasteuri
GTTATAAGGAGATACACCGTCTTCTTCCAGAACGGCGGCAAACTTCATCCACTCTTCGCGGTACTCATATTTATTAGCAAAGAAATGTTTAGTAATTTGCACCTTAAGCTGCTTACGCAAACGCTCAGATAAAAACAAACTCACCAGTATCAGGGCACTTAAAGCAAAGAAACCATTTTGTGCCATGCTTCCCCAATCACCACCCGCATAGCGAATGTAATAGCCCACAAGCGCCATCATGAGTAAGTAACCACC
>NZ_JAUOQO010000045.1:0-418 GCF_030547725.1 Staphylococcus pasteuri
GGCTGCTTGTTGCAGCTGACGGCAATGTCTGTTACTGGGGAGTTTGGTGAGCTGGCGCATGAAAGGGCTCATGATTTATTGTCTAAGGGCTGGGTTACGGTAATAGCTACGGATGCTCATAATCAGCAGCATCGCCCTCCTATTTTATCCAATGCGCGGTGTGTAATCGAAGATCGCTATGGCTCTATGATGGCTGAGCAGTTATTTGAATCTAATCAGCGCCGATTGTTGAGAATGTGATGATTTTTCCGAGCCAGCCGCGTTTGATGAAGGTTTTTATTTTTGCGTTATCTCTACTTGTTCTCGCCGTCTGTTATTTTTGTTGGAGATGGGGTGGGGCGGACGTTACTTCTTACTCAGTTAAATATTCTATAGAACGATGGCAAAAAGATCCTACGAAAGTTAGTGTGTCTGATAT
>NZ_JAUOQO010000579.1:0-255 GCF_030547725.1 Staphylococcus pasteuri
CTCTAAGGGCTTGCTTTGTAAGAGCTTGGCAAAGCTCAACCAAATGGCTGCCGACCCTAAGTTACCTAACTGCTTGGCATCATTAATAATTTGCGACTGTGGGTAGTTAAGTGCCTTACTCAGTAGCTTGTCGATATGGCCATTTGCTTGGTGGGGTAAAATATAGCGAAAGTCACTCAGTTGATAACCGCGATCTAACACGGCCTGTAACCCCAGCTCAAACAGCTGCGCCCCAGTTTTTCGCACACCGTGGAT
>NZ_JAUOQO010000580.1:0-255 GCF_030547725.1 Staphylococcus pasteuri
CCCCAGCCCCATTGCCACAGGCCGCCCATTGCCCATGCACCTAAGCCAATGCGGGTAATCTTTAGTTCACTGTTTCCTAAACGTGCCAGTTCCATAGTCACTTCTCCATAGGTTTTGAATAATAGTTAATGATTACTTAAGGTGAGTGTAAAAGTTGGAGTTAACTCCAAGTCAAGTAATTGGTTGGTAAACTTTTATATCGTAAGGAAGTGAAATTTGATGATGATTTGTCAACACATTCGGCTAGGATTAAAT
>NZ_JAUOQO010000581.1:0-255 GCF_030547725.1 Staphylococcus pasteuri
GGTCCGAAGTGCAAGCAAACAGCTATCGCAACAAATCGCGCAGCTCACCAAAATCAAGGCTAATCAGTGTGCTGATGCTGCTGTCGCTGATGATGTTATTGAGCTCTTGCAGCAAACCATCAGTCGTTAGAACTGAGTGCCCGAGCATCCCTTACTTACTGACAGAACCTACTAGCTTGCCAGAGAAACCAGTCAGTGGAAGCACTTATCGCGACGTAGCCATTTAAGCGAAATCACTACAAGGGCAGTTCTACC
>NZ_JAUOQO010000582.1:0-254 GCF_030547725.1 Staphylococcus pasteuri
GCCAAGATCAAAGCTAGCAAACGCCTCTAAGTTACGCGCAAAGCGCCTCTGTATCAAAGGGGCTAATTGAGCTTCATGTTGTTGTTGAATAGGCTCATCGGTGGATGTCTGAAAATCAATATTCTTTAGCATTACGATTCCTAAGTTGTCGCCTAAAGATTCTTAAAATAGGCGCCCACGACTTTCTGACCACGCTTTAAAGAGCCAAGAGTAGTTTTTATGTCTAAGCGTTGTTCTTTAAAGTAACTGTAGAT
>NZ_JAUOQO010000583.1:0-254 GCF_030547725.1 Staphylococcus pasteuri
TCCAAAGCGTCATCGCTGGCCAACAACTCACGAAGCACCGGGGCATTTGGCAGCGGCCTCTCGACATGAAGAACCTGACCACCGCCATCTCGAAAAGTGCGGATACGGCTTCTAATGTCACGAGCCGCAAGTAACAATTCGGCTTCCGGCAACGTGAATACCTCAAGCTCGACATCCCTAACTCGCTCGTGTCCCAGACCAATGCCGTGGTAGCTATCGTCGTACTTACGCAACTCCATCAGCTTCATGTAAAC
>NZ_JAUOQO010000584.1:0-254 GCF_030547725.1 Staphylococcus pasteuri
GAATTTAATCTAAATGGTCAAGATGCAGAGGAATATCCACTATTACCTAAGCTACAAACGGATGATAGCTTTGAAATGCCAATTGATCTGTTGAAAAGTATGATTAAACAAACTGTATTTGCAGTATCCACAATGGAAACTCGACCAATTTTGACAGGCGTTAATTTGAAATTAGTTGACAAAGTTCTATCTTTTACAGCAACAGACAGTCATCGTTTGGCAAAAAGAGAAATCCCTGTAGCAGATGCTAACAT
>NZ_JAUOQO010000585.1:0-254 GCF_030547725.1 Staphylococcus pasteuri
GTTCAATGTTAGCGTTACCGAGAAACAAGGCATTGATACCTGGCACTCAGACGTACGCTTTTTTGAGATTATCGATGATAGCGGTGAGCTGCGAGGCTCGTTCTACCTAGATTTGTATGCTCGTGAGCACAAACGCGGTGGTGCCTGGATGGACGGCTGTATTGACCGTCGTGTAGACGCCGATGGCAAACTGATTAAACCAGTCGCTTACTTGACTTGTAACTTCAATAAACCGATTGGCGATAAACCTGCGC
>NZ_JAUOQO010000586.1:0-254 GCF_030547725.1 Staphylococcus pasteuri
TTTTAGGAGGTTTGGCACCTGGGAAGTTCCAGTTTGTGAGCCAAGTCACAGCGGTATTGTTCAGGCTTTCGCAAATAAGGTCGGCATCGGCTTTGATCACATCTTCTTTTACATCACTGTGAACCTTAGCCTGTGATTGACTACTTCCGTTATCCGTCGTCATCGTTTGGCTAAGCACAATTTTAGAGATAGCTTGATCTAACGCTTTTCGCTGAGTTTCATAATCGGCTGAACCTGACCGAGCAGCTTCTAGT
>NZ_JAUOQO010000587.1:0-254 GCF_030547725.1 Staphylococcus pasteuri
GTTTTGCTCAAACGATCCACCACCCCACTTTCTCGCATCAAGTTACCTAAACAGAACATACCGACAAGTGGTGTTGCTGCTGGTAAGAACAAGATAGTTAAGCCAAGCACTGCAATTGGGAAGATAATCTTCTCACGCATGCTCACCGGGCGAAGCTGCTCCATTTGAATTTCGCGTTCTTCTTTTGTGGTTAGCGCTTTCATGATCGGTGGTTGAATAATCGGCACCAATGCCATGTAAGAGTATGCAGCTAC
>NZ_JAUOQO010000588.1:0-254 GCF_030547725.1 Staphylococcus pasteuri
TGTTGGCACAGCGCGCGCTGACCAATGAATTCCTGACAGCAGACGAAGCGCCGGCGGTCTATGGTCCGACCTACGAGGAAGTAAAGGCCGCAGCGGCCAACATGTAAGCGCCCCAAAATCGCAATCGAATGCAAGGCCGCGCCACCCAAGGCGCGGTCCCGAGAGAGGATTGTCATGGACGACAAGAGCAACGACGGGCTGATCAGCCTGATTGCCGCCCTGGGCGCTGCGGGGATCGCGGCGGCGTTTTATGC
>NZ_JAUOQO010000589.1:0-254 GCF_030547725.1 Staphylococcus pasteuri
GCTTTTAACTGTGTTTTCATTTTTTGTCCCTTTTAGTCGATTTACTTAGTGGGTTTTAACATCCGAACTAAGGTGCTGTCTTTGTCTATAAAATGGTGTTTAAGTGCTGCTAACGCATGGCCAGCAACTAAGGCGATTAATGTCCACGCTAGAATTTCATGAACATCTCCAGCCAGTTCTTCTTGTTGATTGATTCCAGTCACGGTTGCAGGGATCTCAAACCATTCAAATACCGAAATGGCGCGCCCATCGGC
>NZ_JAUOQO010000590.1:0-254 GCF_030547725.1 Staphylococcus pasteuri
GTTTATTTATTTGTGCAAATGATCTTGCAAAAGTTAATCTTGCATGATATACTTAGTTCTTATTTGGTAGAATTGTTTCTACTATTTCACTAACAACCTAAAGGAGCAAACAATGGGTTTTAACTTAACTAAGAACAATGTGGCACAAAAGTCAGAAGTTGGCTATGAATTTGAATTGAAGATGCCTGGGACTGGTGATCCAACTGGTGCATTTATTACTGTCCGTGGTGATCAATCCAAGGTAGTAAAGGAAC
>NZ_JAUOQO010000591.1:0-254 GCF_030547725.1 Staphylococcus pasteuri
GTTCAGCTGATTGATGGGGGAGACCATAAATAACGTCTAAATTTATCGATTCAAATCCTAAGCTTCGTCCGCGTTTAATTAACTGATCAACAAAGTCACTATCCTGTACACGATTAATTGCTTCTTGCACTTTAAGATTAGTATCTTGGAAACCAAAGCTAAGACGGTTAAACCCTAACCCTTTTAAATGATCTAACAAGTTAAGTTCAATTTCGCGTGGGTCAATTTCAATGCTCATTTGCACACATTCATTC
>NZ_JAUOQO010000592.1:0-254 GCF_030547725.1 Staphylococcus pasteuri
CGGCTGGTGAGTATCTAAAGTGGCAACCTCGTTGATACTGCTCAGCTGATTGGTATCAACAGCACTAGCACTGTTGGTGTCACCTGTTAACTTGGCAATATTGCCACTAGATTCGATAAGGATAGAGTTATCTAATGTTGAGCCATCCCCTTGGCTTTCTGTTTTAGCGTTGCCACTAGATTTGCTGTTGTTTGGTGGTTGGTTTGCTGTTTCACCATCTTCCGCTTTGTTTATTAGTATTGGCTGACCATTAT
>NZ_JAUOQO010000026.1:0-1065 GCF_030547725.1 Staphylococcus pasteuri
AGAATTAGCTCAGCTGGGAGAGCATCTGCCTTACAAGCAGAGGGTCGGCGGTTCGAACCCGTCATTCTCCACCATTTTAGTAGCCGGCCTAGCTCAATTGGTAGAGCAACTGACTTGTAATCAGTAGGTTGGGGGTTCAAGTCCTCTGGCCGGCACCAGTTTTAGAGCCATTAGCTCAGTTGGTAGAGCATCTGACTTTTAATCAGAGGGTCAGAGGTTCGAATCCTCTATGGCTCACCATTTTAATAGCGGGTGTGGCGGAATTGGCAGACGCACTAGACTTAGGATCTAGCGCCTTACGGCGTGGGGGTTCGACTCCCTTCACCCGCATATGCAGAAGTAGTTCAGCGGTAGAATACAACCTTGCCAAGGTTGGGGTCGCGGGTTCGAATCCCGTCTTCTGCTCCATTTTATAGTGCCGGGGTGGCGGAACTGGCAGACGCACAGGACTTAAAATCCTGCGGTGAGAGATCACCGTACCGGTTCGATTCCGGTCCTCGGCACCATAATATTGTTAATATGCGCCCGTAGCTCAATTGGATAGAGCGTTTGACTACGGATCAAGAGGTTATGGGTTCGACTCCTATCGGGCGCGCTTATTCTACGGGAAGTAGCTCAGCTTGGTAGAGCACTTGGTTTGGGACCAAGGGGTCGTAGGTTCGAATCCTGTCTTCCCGATAGTAACAATTAATTAGTTTAATTATGGGGGCTTAGCTCAGATGGGAGAGCGCCTGCTTTGCACGCAGGAGGTCAGCGGTTCGATCCCGCTAGTCTCCACCATATTAAATTTACAAACTAGATAACGGCGGTGTAGCTCAGCTGGCTAGAGCGTACGGTTCATACCCGTGAGGTCGGGGGTTCGATCCCCTCCACCGCCACTACTTATTAGTTGTAAGATTATATTTAGGACCTTTAGCTCAGTTGGTTAGAGCTAACGGCTCATAACCGTTCGGTCGCAGGTTCGAGTCCTGCAAGGTCCATATAATTTTGGAGGAATACCCAAGTTCGGCTGAAGGGATCGGTCTTGAAAACCGACAGGGCCTTAACGGGCCGCGGGGGTTCGAA
>NZ_JAUOQO010000593.1:0-254 GCF_030547725.1 Staphylococcus pasteuri
CTTCAAAGCTCGGAGAAATTGACCTGCACACTTTGCCAGATGGTGCTGACACCGCTGAAACCGTGCGTCTCGTCGATAATGCAGGTGAGGTTCGATATGGTGGCGATGTCACGTTACGAGAGGACGGCGGCGTGGTGGTCCTGAGCACTGGCGACGTGAGCGACGACAGTGACAACTACGACGATTTTTTACGCTTAACCACCTTTGACGCCGACGGCAGAATGGAAAGCCCGCCCATTCGCATAGAAGAGGCG
>NZ_JAUOQO010000594.1:0-254 GCF_030547725.1 Staphylococcus pasteuri
GTGCGTTTCACCACCGACCAGTTCTCCGGCGGCGTCAAATCTCTGGTAATAGATTTCGTAGCTATCGTACCAGACGACGCCAAAACCCCCATCTGAATATCCCAGAACCGAGCCGTCGGTCTGACTTCCGGCGGTAGTTGTGTTGACTTGAAACTCGGTTCCGGCCCGCGCCCCGTCACTGTCAAACCGCGGTCCGAAAAGCCCTCCATAATTGCCGTCCTGATGATAGGATCCCCAGATCGTTACATACCCTC
>NZ_JAUOQO010000595.1:0-254 GCF_030547725.1 Staphylococcus pasteuri
GCAATGACAATGATATGGGTATGTTTGGTGAGGTTTTGCCAATCTCGCCATTTATCTAAGTGATTAAAAGAGTCTAAACCCATCACAAAGGCGATATGATTATTGGGGAACTCTTCGGCAAGCTCGGCCAAGGTATCGCTAGTATAAGAGGCCCCTCCTCGTTCTACCTCTCGCCAATCTAGGTTTAGTAGAGGATAGGCTTCAAGCGAGGCTGCTAACAGCTGCTTGCGATGTAAAGGCGAACTAAATTGTTT
>NZ_JAUOQO010000596.1:0-254 GCF_030547725.1 Staphylococcus pasteuri
ATTATAGGTAATCGAAATTTTTTAAACACCTTATTCAAAGATGCGTTTAGCAATGGGGAGGGCCTTTACGGTTTTATAGCGGCGACTTTTGATGACGCTATGATTGCTAAAATGGCCTTGGCTCAACAAGGTGGGAAACGTTTATTTATTGGTACCACCCATTTTGATTCTGGGCGGCAGGTCATTTGGAATGTTGGCGCAATAGCTAACAGTGAACTCCCAAATAAACAAGCATTGATACATCAAATTCTAAC
>NZ_JAUOQO010000597.1:0-254 GCF_030547725.1 Staphylococcus pasteuri
CAATAAGCTTAAGCACTAGCATGAGAACGCTGGTCTCAGAGAGATTGTTGGAATGTTCTACTTTAGGTGGACAAATATTCTTGGTATGTATGATTTTTTAGATTTACTTACTATTTTTTTAGCTAATTGATATAAATCAAATTTGGACTTGGGTGGTCGGAGTAGTCTGATAGTTGAGCTTAAACTGAAATTGTCATCCTTGGTTGAGCATAATAATTCTAATAAATTCAAACTAGTATTTGATACGCGTAACT
>NZ_JAUOQO010000598.1:0-254 GCF_030547725.1 Staphylococcus pasteuri
AATTAAACAGCTTAAGTAATATGTATGATAAACACCAAAATCTAATTTAATCTATATAACAACAAATAAACTAGCTTAAAAATAATAACCAAATAACAAGTGAACCACAATTAATTTATCATAAAAAAAAAAAACATAATCCTTACATGATGACACAAATAAATAAAGATAATAAAAAGCTTAATCAATTTCGATATTATCACGAAAATATTTATCATAATTTAATTAAAAAACATCATATAATTTATAATAAT
>NZ_JAUOQO010000599.1:0-254 GCF_030547725.1 Staphylococcus pasteuri
AGTTTTTTTTGTTATTGGCTCTCATTTTGAATGTGAACATGATTATTTTGTTAACTTTGATTTTGTTGATATTAAATAGGAAAAAAAAGAATATTTATAAAAATAAAAATCAGAGTACAAATAATAACAAAAATAAAAAAAGCTGCTCCCAAAATAGGTACTAAAATAACATAACCAAAACAATATGATAATACAAAAACTAAACCACCACAAACTACTACTAATGATAAAAAAAATGCAACACGTGCACCAAA
>NZ_JAUOQO010000046.1:0-415 GCF_030547725.1 Staphylococcus pasteuri
GACCAACAAAGCAAAATCTACTTATTTAGCGAGCTACGCAACATGCAAGACCAACAGATTCAAGTGCATTGGTACCAAGATGAACGCTTGCGTGCCAGCGTAGATTTGGCCATTGGTGGGCAACGTTGGCGCACAAATTCCAGTAAGCAATTTGATAAGCATAGCCGTGGCCATTGGCGAGTGGCCATTTTCTATCAGCAACAACAGCTAATTTTTGAACAGAACTTTGTTGTGGAGTAAGCCTAGTCACTTGCAGCGCCGCGCAGTCGTGGTAAATTGAACATTCGTGTTGAAGCACAATAGGGTGAGCCATGGAACTTGAATTGATTCGCAGTGCGCTAGGTTGGGGCGCATTGATTAATGTAGCGGTATTGCTCTATTGGTTCGCCTTTTTAACTCTTGCCCACGACTGGAC
>NZ_JAUOQO010000600.1:0-253 GCF_030547725.1 Staphylococcus pasteuri
CTGCGCGCATGCTCTAACCAAGGGAAATTCCGACATGAACAGAACCCTCATGAATGTCTTGGCGAGTGCGCTGCTGGCCGGTATTGCGATTTCCGCGCGCGCGCAGAACGCTTCAGCACCGCAAGCTTCTCTGGCCAGTGCCAGTGCCAGTGCCAGCGCACAGCAAGGCACGTCGTCAGCTGTCCGCCCGGCCGTCGCCGCCGGCGCGCAGCTCGGTCAAGGTACACGCAGCTCCGAGTCCGATGAATTGGGC
>NZ_JAUOQO010000601.1:0-253 GCF_030547725.1 Staphylococcus pasteuri
CACTAAAGGCTCTTTATTTGAAAATAAATATGACGCTGTAATTAACACCGTAAACTGTCAAGGCGTAATGGGCACCGGCATAGCGCTAGAGTTCAAAACAAAACACCCTGACATGTTTAAACAATACAAACTTGATTGTGATAGAGACAAGATCCGTATCGGAAAAGGGTCTCGGTTTGATTGCAACAATGGATTGATTATCTTTAATTTACCAACCAAACCTAATTGGTATGATAAATCAACGGTTCACTAC
>NZ_JAUOQO010000602.1:0-253 GCF_030547725.1 Staphylococcus pasteuri
ATATCCTGCCCGGTGATCTGATCAACAATTCCCGCCAGATCCATCTGGCCTTTGCTGTTTTCCTGGCCGCCATGGCCTATCCCTTGTTCAAATCCAGCCCGCGCCACTATATCCCCTGGTACGATTGGGCGCTGGGCATCGCCGGGGCGTTTCTGGCGCTTTACGGGTATTTCTTTTACGCCAAGATCGTCGGCAACGGCGGTTTGGCCGATGATTCAGACGCGCTTTTTGCGCTGGCGGGGCTGATCTTGTT
>NZ_JAUOQO010000603.1:0-253 GCF_030547725.1 Staphylococcus pasteuri
GGTATGACCACTAAAAACTCCCTCATCTATGGTTATTGAAGCCACTTTTTTTCCAAAACCTTTAGTGACTTGAGCTAATAGAGATTTAAGATCTTGGGAGGTAAAACTGGGGTCTCCACGCATATGTAAGCGAAGATGCAGCCCTTCGGGATTAGGTTTCACACTCACTTGGGTATTAAAGCGATAATCTGCACCAAGTTGTTTAATGGCTGCAGTGGCGGTAATCACCTTTAAAGTACTAGCCGGGGTAAGC
>NZ_JAUOQO010000604.1:0-253 GCF_030547725.1 Staphylococcus pasteuri
GCCACTGACTTTTGGTCATTAAACCTGCCAAGAGAAACACGTGCTTACGTACCAAAACTACTGGCTTTAAGCCAAATGTTACAACAGCGTGATGACTACAAACTGAATATTCCAGCCATTGCGAACAAGCCGTATTTTGAAAAAGTAGCCACCTATAGCCAAATTGATTTAGCGTTGGCGGCTGAGCTGGCAGGTATCAAGCTAGACGAGCTGCATAAATTAAATCCTGGTTTTAACCGCTGGGCCACAGCAC
>NZ_JAUOQO010000605.1:0-253 GCF_030547725.1 Staphylococcus pasteuri
GTGATGAACCCCTCGACCACCCGGCGCAGGCGCGGCGCGGCCGACAGCACCCGCAACACCCGCAGAATACGCAGGGCGCGCAACACCGACAGGCCCTGGGCCGCAGGGATCAATGAAATGGCGACAATCACGAAATCAAACAGGTTCCAGGGACGGCGAAAGAACCCCGCGCCCTGCGCCACCAGTTTCAACGCCAGCTCCACCACAAAGATCCCAAGACAGATCCGGTCGAGCAGGTCTATGACACCACCGG
>NZ_JAUOQO010000606.1:0-253 GCF_030547725.1 Staphylococcus pasteuri
GCTCTGCACTCGCCGACGCGACGACACCCTATACAAAGGCGAAATTTGCTATTCTGGATTGCGGGATCATCGCGCAACTCCGGTCCCCTTGGCAGATCGAATTCTACACCCGCGCAGAGATGGTCCAGCGCCAGCGACACCCAATGTTCTACCTGCCTCGGGTCTGTCCGGAAAAAGAGCCTTGGAGCGAGACAAAGCGCAGGTGGTTTTCTGCGGCCAGCCGCGTCGGCGACATTCTCGGGCATCACTACGT
>NZ_JAUOQO010000607.1:0-253 GCF_030547725.1 Staphylococcus pasteuri
TCCCCCTGGTGTTGTAAGCGTTCTATTTCAGCAAAATCGACACTGACTAGATTTATTTTGGCTGAATGCAAGCCACCTTTTGCATGCTTAACGGCAAGATTCAGTTGCTGGTAATACATCAGGCTCGATTCCCAACTCATGCCGCCTATAATGCCAATTGTTTTCATCGCAACCTCAATACTCGCCCAGCTAACACTTGGTAGGCTTTTCTATTTCATACAAATCGTCAGCAATATTATCGATACGCTTTTGC
>NZ_JAUOQO010000608.1:0-253 GCF_030547725.1 Staphylococcus pasteuri
TGTTTATGGGATGCCGCGCCCCCAGCTGTATAGGCCCCGCCGTGCAGATACAGGATGACACCATCATTATGTGGACGACCCTGATCACACCAAAGCGCCGGAACCACAGCCGACTTGTGCCCCAATCGCGTGGCCGAAAATTGCATGTCTGAATGGGTCTTATAGGCGATACGGCCATAAATCCCGGACACGAAACGCAAGAGCGGTTGATTGGCCACACAGGCAATCAATGGTTTTTCGAGGTAGCGTACGC
>NZ_JAUOQO010000609.1:0-253 GCF_030547725.1 Staphylococcus pasteuri
GTATTGGTGGCGATTATTTTAGACCGCTTATGTAAAAGCCCCGCTAGCCAGAACAAAGAGGGATAGGCATGAGTGCAATTAGTATTAAAAACTTAGATGTGCTGTTTGGTTTTCAAACCGCCAAATCTTTAGCTTTGCTAGATCAAGGCGCTAGCCGCCAAGAGATTATTGATGCCACTGGCGACGTGGTAGGTGTTCACGATGTTAGCCTTGATATTAAAAAGGGTGAGATTTGCGTATTAATGGGCTTGTC
>NZ_JAUOQO010000610.1:0-253 GCF_030547725.1 Staphylococcus pasteuri
GCTCCCCTGCAATGCAAGAATGTGTCTTTTTCCATAAAAAATCAGCTGTTCTTATTGTTACCGACTGGGTTGAAAATTTTAGTATTGAGCATTTTTCTTGCTGTCATCGCTTGATTGCCAAAGGGGTAGGGATTTTAGCGCCTGACGGAAGAATGCCGATAGATTGGCGTTTGAGCTTTATGTTTGGTAGAGCAGAAGCTCGCGATCATCTAGCTTCTATTCTCAATTGGCAGCCCAAGGTTCTGGTAATGGC
>NZ_JAUOQO010000047.1:0-413 GCF_030547725.1 Staphylococcus pasteuri
GTGCAAGCACGCTTACCGAGCAGGTCTTTACGCGGGACGGTATGCCTACGGCCACGATGCTTGAACGCCGCGGTGAGGAGCTGAATTCGCTGCTCGAAAACTACCTTGCCGGTTTGAGCTCTGGTACAGAGATAACGAAGCTGTCGATAGACCTCGACGGCCAGATGCGGATTGCCTCGTTTGCCAACACACAGGGAGGAAAGAAAGTGTGGTCAGTTACCGGAGACCTGGAAATCGAGGGGGAGCGATACAAGTTACGCAGTGCGAGTGGCGACTGCACCAAGGTATTCTGGAAACCGGAATCGCAGAACGGTGCGTTCCTGGCTCCGAGCGCGGAGTCTTTGAAGGCAAACAAAACAAACATGGATACCGCGTTGCTGTTGGGCCTCGGCTTTGCAGGCGCGTATCAGGAC
>NZ_JAUOQO010000611.1:0-253 GCF_030547725.1 Staphylococcus pasteuri
GGCAATATCAGCTCCTTTTTTAATCCAATCCGCCGGGCGCGCCGGATGCTGCGCCAATGCCGCAGAAGATAGGCGACCCAGTACACCACGATCAACAACAATTGGTAGTATGCCAGATTTGACGAAATGAAAGTGTAACCGCCGGTTACATCGCGGTTACACATCTAACCAACTGAAAATAATTATAAATACACCTATGTGTAACCGTGTAACCGTGTAACCAACCATTCTCGCCCGTGAGCGTGTGTGCGCG
>NZ_JAUOQO010000612.1:0-253 GCF_030547725.1 Staphylococcus pasteuri
CCGAAAGCTTTCCCAAAAATCGAAATAGGGAAAAAGTTATTCGAATTAGGGTCACTCACTGGATTAAAAAACTCACCATGACAAAGTGAATCCAAACCCTTACCACCCGCAGCGGCAGCGGCAGCATAACCGTTTGCGGTAAAAACCGTGCTCATGAGCAACAAAATACCTGCCCTTAACTTCAATCTTTTAATTTGATATTTCAATTAAAACATCCTCTAAATTTAAGTTATCGATATCGAAACGTACAGAT
>NZ_JAUOQO010000613.1:0-252 GCF_030547725.1 Staphylococcus pasteuri
GTGAAGAAGAGCGCTACAAAATTAATGACCATATTGTACAAACCATTATCATGCTGGAGAAATTGCCCTTCCCAGACCATCTTAGGTTGGTGCCTGAAATAGCGGGTGGTCATCATGAGAAAATGGACGGCAGTGGTTACCCGAAACGCTTAACTAAAGAACAGATGCCTGCCACTGCGAGAATGATGGCAATAGCGGATATTTTTGAAGCCTTAACCGCCGTTGATCGGCCTTATAAGAAAGGTAAAAACC
>NZ_JAUOQO010000614.1:0-252 GCF_030547725.1 Staphylococcus pasteuri
GTTATCGCCAGAACCTTCGCCAACACCCATTAGAGCGCGACCTTTACACTTCATCACTGTTCGAACATCAGCGAAATCAACGTTCATTAAGCCAGTTGTAGTGATTAATTCTGCAATAGAGAATACTGCGTTACATAAAACAGAATCAGCCTCTCTCAAAGAGTCTATAAGAGTTGTGCCTTTAGGAAGCATGGTAATAAGCTTGCTATTTTCTACGACAATAAGAGAATCTACATGCTGTTTTAAAGCATG
>NZ_JAUOQO010000615.1:0-252 GCF_030547725.1 Staphylococcus pasteuri
CACAGAACCTGATTGAACTGCATCGTTCCATGTAACACCTGCTAAAAATGCAAACGGAGCAAATACAAATCCAATTAAATTTTGGAAATCCCATTTGATTGCGCCACCACTTGCTAAACTAAAGCCGCCGCTCACTAAACCATTTATTAATGCGATAATTGCGATATATCCAATTAACATTGCACCAACTATTACTGAAACATTAAATCCGTCTAAGATATACTCTCCAAGCATTTCAAAGAAAGATTGATT
>NZ_JAUOQO010000616.1:0-252 GCF_030547725.1 Staphylococcus pasteuri
GGCTGGTGTAACGACTCAGCAGACTTTTTCGCAAATGGCGACTCAAGCCCGAAATGCGCGTGAGTCTATTCGCCGTCAGTTCAGTTCATCTGCTAATGATGTAGCACCTTTATCTCAAGGTGTTGCTTCACTTACAAGCCGTATTATCGCGTTAGGAGCTACGTATCTCGGCATTAACGCGCTGAAGAACGCGATCGGCGGGATCATCAACACCGGCGCGAAATTCGAGCAGTTAGAAACCCAAATCAATAC
>NZ_JAUOQO010000617.1:0-252 GCF_030547725.1 Staphylococcus pasteuri
GTTGGCACTAAAGTAGCTATATTGAATACTTAAAATTTCTTGTACTGGGCCCATCATAAACCACAGGTAGCCAAACACCGCGAAGATTTGGCCAACGGTAAGATCAGAAAACACCACCATTAACATCGCTATAGCGCGAAAGATTTCGAAACCCACTAAGAAGATGGTAAAGCTTAAACGGTTTACTGCATCGGTTTTCCAGTGAGAAGCAATGGCATAATCTTTAAGCTCTCCTGCTGCGCCCACCACACG
>NZ_JAUOQO010000618.1:0-252 GCF_030547725.1 Staphylococcus pasteuri
TATAAATACCACAAGGCATAGTTGCTGGGTGTGGCAGGAATTTGATGTTTCATCATCAAAGGCACTGCTTTTTTTAAATTTAGCGTGGCTTTCTTTAAAATTTTCTCGCTCATAAGAGCTCCATCGATACTGGGTTGTTTACTGCTACCTTGCGTTTCCAGTATTGGATCATGCAAACAACATTACTTAATCTAATATTTATTAATCCGAGTTTGAGGCGGCTTAAGAAGCCTATGGGCTTTTTTATACTTG
>NZ_JAUOQO010000619.1:0-252 GCF_030547725.1 Staphylococcus pasteuri
TACTGGAATAGCTCTACTGCTTGCGGAGTTACGGCTGAATAACCGATGTGTCAGTAACTCAGCATGGATAAAACGTGGATATTCAAGTTCAAAAGTGGTGATCCGTGTACCTGTATAGTTGATCGAATCTTTGACAATTGTTGCACTAAATTGCTGCATTACTAACCTTCCCAAAATTGAATGACTTTACGAACAGATTGTTCCTAAACATGCGGGTGTGAAACTCTACAAGCCGCTTCTCAGTCTTGAATG
>NZ_JAUOQO010000620.1:0-252 GCF_030547725.1 Staphylococcus pasteuri
TTGGTTACCTCTTACCTTAGAGAGCGAGACCACTGCTGGCGGCACATTAGCCGACTCGTTTGCGGCACTGGAAGACATTATTTTAAACACCGCTGGCGCTGCTGATTTAGTTGGCGCAACCCCAATGGATCGCCCAGAATGGTGTGCCGTAGACCCAATTACTGGTTCTGTTTATTTAACACTAACCAACAATACTCGACGTGACGACACCACCGGTACAAACCCTGCTAATCCGCGCTTAAACAACAAATT
>NZ_JAUOQO010000621.1:0-252 GCF_030547725.1 Staphylococcus pasteuri
GTGTTTGGTATTGGCCTTTATTCGCTTTTTAAACCAGCCCACCAGTTTGTCTATTGGTTTGTTTTTTAGTTTTGTCGCCAGTGTCTTTCCTTTGGCGTTCCTCGACAGAGAAGCGATTTCGTCAGTGTTCTTTGCAGCGTCGATGCTAATTATGTTGTATAGCGGGTTCAGTGCTTCACACGAATTAGCCTACCGAGACGAGTTAACCGGTTTACTTGGCAGACGCATGTTGTTTGAGAAGCTGGCTGGTAT
>NZ_JAUOQO010000622.1:0-252 GCF_030547725.1 Staphylococcus pasteuri
GGTGTGGTTAATTTTTCTGGTGGCTGGATGGGTGAGCAATGCCAAATAAACGCCGAGAGTGCCAGCAACCTTGGTTTGTTCGCACAAGCAGCACAAAATAACCCGCTGCCACATTTGTTTATCTACGGACGTAACGACGCCTATTACTCTGACAGCACCATACAAAGTTACGTAAACGCATTTACTGAACATTCCCCTCAAATAGAATTTCAGTTCTATCAATTAGGTGACGGCATCAATGGCCATGAAGTG
>NZ_JAUOQO010000623.1:0-252 GCF_030547725.1 Staphylococcus pasteuri
GTTAAGTTAATTGTAAGCGTATAAACAAGCCAAGTATCCATTAAGTTTACTAAATTAGCCTTAGGATACATACATAGTGGAGGAAGTACATGAGAATAAAAGATTGGGATCGGAATTTAAAGATACGGCTTTGGGTGAAGGGATGATGAACATTCTTTTTTGGATGTTCTTTCCGTTTATGGCTATTTACTTTTCGGAGTCCTTTGGCAAAGGAATGGCCGGACTCTTACTTGTTTTATCACAGGTTGTTGC
>NZ_JAUOQO010000624.1:0-252 GCF_030547725.1 Staphylococcus pasteuri
GGGCTGGCGTTTTTAACTCGCCACTTTCGATAATTACCTTTAATTTAATCTGGCCGCAGGCTGCTTTACACTGCTTAACCAGCTCAAAACCTACCTCTTCGTTGCCAGCCATTAGTGCGCGCCATGGGAACACTACATCTACTTCGTCTGCTCCGTAGGCTACTGCTGCTTTGGTTTCTGCAACAGCTAGCGCAACGTCATCTTCACCCAGTGGGAAGTTGGTTACGGTAGCAATTTTCACCTCACTAGCGC
>NZ_JAUOQO010000625.1:0-252 GCF_030547725.1 Staphylococcus pasteuri
TCGCACGCCTGCTCAAATTGAGGCATTCGAAAGCGGACGAGAGGCTAACTTTGCTATCGCCCGTAAAGGTTTGGGCCGTTATCGTGTGAGCGCATTTTTTCAGCGCGAACAGCCAAGCATGGTGATTCGTAGAATTGAAACCGATATTCCTAGCTTTGAGCAGCTTCAACTGCCACAAATTCTTAAAGAAGTGGGAATGTCTAAACGTGGTTTGATTCTGTTTGTAGGGGCAACTGGTGCCGGTAAATCGAC
>NZ_JAUOQO010000626.1:0-252 GCF_030547725.1 Staphylococcus pasteuri
GGTCTTTGTCAGAGCCCCATAGTTTGCTTGCTCGCTAGCGCCAGCATGTTTATTCGCAGTGATCATATGGAAGCCCCGACGGGCAAATTCTTGATAATATGCACTAAGTGCTTCACTGGCGGTAATATCTACCACCACTAGCTCATCATAGGGATGACGACTCAGCTTATCAAACAGTTCAGGCCAAATTAGCGGCACATCGGCTTCAATACTTAAAACCTCGTCGGCATGTAAACCTGCAAAATCTAAGTG
>NZ_JAUOQO010000627.1:0-252 GCF_030547725.1 Staphylococcus pasteuri
GTGTTGGTTATGCAAAGTTGCATGGGTTTATTTATGTACTTTGTTTGGGGATTCTGAAAGCGGTGTTTTAATATTAAAAAAAGCGTTTATCTTTTATAAAGTTTTTTTGTATTATTCTGTTTCTAGCTTACATCCCGTGGGTTAGTCATTAGTTTTTGGTAATTTAACGTTACAAGGGGTTGCATTTTGCAGCCCCTTTTTTTTGCATTTTTTTTATTGAGGGTGTTTTTTTTGAAACATATTGCTTTTGGC
>NZ_JAUOQO010000628.1:0-252 GCF_030547725.1 Staphylococcus pasteuri
ATTATGCCCCGGGTGAAAAGCTGCAATTGGCACCGGGGGAAAGCGTCACGCTGATGCCCGGTGACTGGCATGCGTTCTGGGGTGAGGGCGGCGATGTTCTGATTGGTGAAGTGTCGACCGTGAACGACGACGAAACCGACAATATCTATCGCGATCCCATCGGCCGCTTTGCCAAAATCGAAGAAGACACCGATCCAAAGCATCTGTTGGTCAGCGATTACCAGACCTGGCTGGGCTGACCGCCCCGCAACC
>NZ_JAUOQO010000629.1:0-251 GCF_030547725.1 Staphylococcus pasteuri
GGTATTAGTAGCATTGGCGAGCTATCAAGCACAGGCATTGTTGTTTTGTCTTTCGCTCTATGCTTTTCCAGTACCGTGTTTGCGGTAAAAGTATTAGAAGATAAGAGTGAGATGAATGCACTTTATGGTCGTGTGGCCATTGGTATATTGATCATGCAAGATATCTTCGCAGTAGTATTTTTAGCCGCCACCACCGGCAAACTACCAACCATGTATGCGCCTTTCTTATTGCTACTGTTGCCGCTTCGCCC
>NZ_JAUOQO010000630.1:0-251 GCF_030547725.1 Staphylococcus pasteuri
CAGCTCACCCGTTTGGTAGTCAAACTGAGTTTGCACATAGGTAAAGCCGTTCATACGGGCAATCATGTAGGCTGCGTCTTTCCCTAAGCCATTTAGAATGAGCCGTAGCGGTTTGCTTCTTACTTGGTTGGCATACTCCGAAATTTTAATTGCGCCTTCGGCTGCTGCGTAAGATTCATGACCGGCTAAAAAACAAAAACAATCAGACTGAGTAGACAGTAGCCGCGAGGCTAATTGCCCATGCCCTAAGC
>NZ_JAUOQO010000631.1:0-251 GCF_030547725.1 Staphylococcus pasteuri
CGGCTATCCCCATTCATTCTCCAGCGAGATATGTGGCGTCTTCCTGAAACAGTTGGGCGAGGAATTTCTTCAGCGCAACGATATGCGGCAGATGGCGCAGATCCTGATGCACTGTCAGCCACAAGGTGCGCGTGACCGACAGATCCGGCATGATGCGGATCAGACTGTCCTGATCGGACAGGGCGAAATGCGGCAGCGCCACAATACCCAGACCCCCACGGGCGGCGTTGCGCTGTGCGATCATGCTGTTG
>NZ_JAUOQO010000632.1:0-251 GCF_030547725.1 Staphylococcus pasteuri
GAATATGGCTTCCATAACTGGTTTAATATCAAAAATGAAAAAGTGAAGGATGAGAATGGGAAGGAACGCTACGACTATCAGGCGTGGTGGGGATATGATTCTCTTCCTGAAATCAAAAGCGTTGAAGGAGACGCAGTTAATTATGATAGTGAGTTAAACAATGAGAAATTCTCTGATTACATTATGTATGACAAAGATTCTGCATCGAAATCATGGTTAACACATGGGGCTTCCGGATGGCGCCTTGATGT
>NZ_JAUOQO010000633.1:0-251 GCF_030547725.1 Staphylococcus pasteuri
GTGTTCGGCTTAACGATCAACATTATGACCTTAGTCGGTTTACTAATGGCCATTGGCATAATGATGGAAGACGCGAGTGTAAACGCTGAGTCGATAGCTGCTCATTTAGAGCGGGGAATGAGTGCTGACGAAGCGGTAGTTAAGGGGGTTAAAAAAGCGGCACCAGGGGTTATTTCATCCTTCTTTACTACCATTTTTGTGCTGGGTAGTTTGATGTGGCTAGATGGCCAAATGGGCGCAGTGTTAAGCGT
>NZ_JAUOQO010000634.1:0-251 GCF_030547725.1 Staphylococcus pasteuri
GCTTTTGTCCGGTCTGCGGGCCGAGGATTTCGTCGATGCCAGTTTCGGTCTGCCGACGGTGCGCGATATTCTGGCCGAGATGCAAAAGCCGGGCCGTGACCCGCGCCCGACCTTCAAAACCGCAAGCTTCGCAGAAGGTATTGACGCGATCAACGATCTGAAACCCGGCATGTCTCTGGAGGGCACGGTGACCAATGTGGCGGCCTTTGGTGCCTTTGTCGATGTCGGCGTGCATCAGGACGGTCTGGTGC
>NZ_JAUOQO010000635.1:0-251 GCF_030547725.1 Staphylococcus pasteuri
ATTCGCGGGGCTGTTGCCGCAGTAATCCTTGACGGTCTAATTATGTATTGGGACGACAAGCGCGTCGAACTCAAAGACAAGACTCTACGGGATTGGGCTAATAACATGATGTGGGCAGGTGTTGGCATTATGTTCCTGTTTGCCGCTGGGTATGGCGTGGAGATTTTTGCCCCTGTTGACGCCTTGCAAAATGTTGACATTTTCGGATTTACCTTCACATTGACACTGACCGATGCCGTTTTGATGTTGGC
>NZ_JAUOQO010000636.1:0-251 GCF_030547725.1 Staphylococcus pasteuri
TTTTCGGATTCTGATATATTAGCACGGATGATGCGTTCATGGCTATTAATTTGCAGTATTTTGTTGTTACTTTTTGAAGGTGATTGAGTAAATAAGTGTACCTTTCCAGAAGTTGGAGAATATATGGTTGTACGGGTTTCAGATTTATCTTTAACAAATTGTGATGTCATTAAAGTTCTTTCAAGTTATTGTTGTTGTTGTTGAATCGATAACTTGGGAAATGCTTTTTGAATTTGGGAAAGGGTTAAATG
>NZ_JAUOQO010000637.1:0-251 GCF_030547725.1 Staphylococcus pasteuri
GCAATACACCATTGGCTTTGGTTTAGCGGTCATTGCCGCTCCTCTGTTATTTTTGCTCTCACCAGTTTATGTACCAGGTCCCGTGGTCATTGTAGCGTTGGTTGTATCTACCCTAAGTGCTTTTGAACACCGAGCCAGTATCTCTTTTAAAGGCTTAACTGCCGCCATATTAGGTCGAATTCCTGGATCAATTGCAGGCGGCGCGCTGCTGTTATGGGCTGACCTTAGTAAGCTGTCTTTTTGGCTAGGCT
>NZ_JAUOQO010000638.1:0-251 GCF_030547725.1 Staphylococcus pasteuri
AGACAAACCTATCGCCAAGATAGATTTGTCTATAAATATGGCAAGTATCAACCGCTATGGAATGATTCTTGCCTTTTACTTACTTTATTATCTTATTGTTGTGCCTTTTTCTTTCAATGCTTCGATAATTTGATCATGTACTTTTGATACACGCTCATCAGTTAAAGTATTTTCATTATCTAAATAATTTAATCTGATTGCTACTGATTTTTTACCTTCTTATAAATGTTCACCTTCATACACATCAAATA
>NZ_JAUOQO010000639.1:0-251 GCF_030547725.1 Staphylococcus pasteuri
TCATTTCGATAGGTGTTTAAGTGTTCCTCTATGTGAACATTTCGCGCTAAAAAAGCGAATAAACCGTTAATGTAAGTGTAGCTATTAAATGATATTTATGCATTTTTGTCAAATAAACTGTCTCCTTATTGAGACAGGCTAAATGTTCGTACCTAGCTAGGAATAGACTGGGCTGTAAACGATTTTGGTGAGTTATCTGTTTTTAAGGCGATAGTGCTGTCTTAAATTGGCGACAATGGTGAGGCTTATTT
>NZ_JAUOQO010000640.1:0-251 GCF_030547725.1 Staphylococcus pasteuri
GTATCAAACTGCCGCATGGCACCCTGAGTGCGGTCCGCGACACGACAATCACGCTGCAAAAGGGCCGGTCTCTGGGCATCGTTGGCGAAAGCGGATCGGGCAAGTCGATGACGGCGCTGTCGCTGATGCGGCTGTTGCCCCGCAGCGGGGATTTTACCGCCGACGCCATCGAATTTGACGGCACCAATCTGCTGGCGCTGGATGACCGCCGCTTTGCCGAAACGATATCCGGCCCCGGGATCGGTATGATC
>NZ_JAUOQO010000641.1:0-251 GCF_030547725.1 Staphylococcus pasteuri
TGATAAAGGTGATCAAATTAATAAGGAATTTATCCAAAAATATCGTGATAGACTAACATGCTTATAATGGAGGAGATCAAATGGAAATTTTAACTGTATGCGGAATGGGATTTGGTACGAGTTTAATGTTGAAAATGACGGTGGATGACATTCTAGCAGAAGAAGGGGTTAAAGCTGAGGTTAGTGCGCTGGATGCAGGGTCAGCCAAAGGGAGGTCAGCAGACTTAATTATGGCCTCTGCAGACTTAGAC
>NZ_JAUOQO010000048.1:0-411 GCF_030547725.1 Staphylococcus pasteuri
GGCCAAAGTTTACTGGAAGTCGAGCGAGATTCGATATCGCATATTCCGGGCGTTGTGGCTATCGAAGTCATTGGTGATTTTATTGGGGTGGTGGCAGAGCGCGAAGAGAATGCGATTCGTGCCATGAAAGAGCTAAAGGTCCATTGGAAACCTAACCCCGACCTCCCTGATCTAACAGACTTAGCGCATGCGGTACGGGCTAACCCGTCAACGCAGCGTACTTTATTAGATGAAGGAGATGTTGAAACGGCCATCGAAAACGCTGAGCAGCGGATGCAGCGCACTTATGTATGGCCTTATCAAATGCATGCTTCTATCGGCCCTTCTTGTGGTGTTGCCGATGTCAGTACCAATAAAGTAACTGTGTGGTCAGGGACGCAAAACCCTCATTTGCTGCGCGCAGACTTGGCT
>NZ_JAUOQO010000642.1:0-251 GCF_030547725.1 Staphylococcus pasteuri
GGCGATTGCTTGGCAACAGCAAGCCCCGCGCTTATTAAGCTTGCCGTTAAATCAGCTTGAGCAAGGAGCGACCGATGCAAATCCTTAAGTATTTGTGTTTTAGCGCTTGCCTTGTTAGCAGCCTGAGCTGGGCAAGTGAATTAAACACAATTGAGCAAACACAGCTAAGCAATCAGCAGCGCGAGCAAGGCTTTATTGATGCACTGCAACAGCAGCAGGTCGCTTTGAAGCAGCAACAACAGGCTCTAACT
>NZ_JAUOQO010000643.1:0-251 GCF_030547725.1 Staphylococcus pasteuri
CTGCTGTGCGAGGCCGACGAAATGCGTCGCGGGCGTCGCTGGCTTGAAGGGAAACTTTGGTCGGGCCGCTCCCAGGTTCAGGCCGCCGGCAGCCTGCGACAGACCCTGACCGAAGTGCGCCAGGCGTTGCACCCGGATACCGACATCTTTGGGGCGGATCGGCTGGATGTCTGGCTGGATGCCAACCGGATTGTGACCGATCTGGCCCCCGGATCGCCCCTGCGCGCCGCCCATCGTGACCTGTTAGAGGG
>NZ_JAUOQO010000644.1:0-251 GCF_030547725.1 Staphylococcus pasteuri
GTTTACCTGTGGGCTTATCTGTTATAAATGCGGGTTTTAGTGAAGCCGGACTTATATCTGCTGCGAGTGGGATCGGAGTTGTAGGTTCTGTAAATGAAGTATCACCTTTCGTAATTGGCGAAGAAATCATCATTGGTTCATCAAACTAGTTTCTGAAAATAAGCAGGGAGCAACACCATGAAAATATTAAAAGGATTAATCTTCGCGTCTATTACTTTGCTTAGCGCGACTTGTTACGCAGGCAGCGCACC
>NZ_JAUOQO010000645.1:0-251 GCF_030547725.1 Staphylococcus pasteuri
GCTCAAAGCGCTGAGTAAATGCAGCTAGGCTTGCTCAACCGCAGCAAGCCTTAAATCTCTCCCCCCTCTTTATTCTTGCTTGCTGTTCCCACAAAAACAAAATGCCACACATCGTTTGTCGTGGTTTAACCCGCTTTTTGTTTCATGAAGTTTCATAGCCAAACCCACTAGCTGTGCACTCGCTCATAGTTTTATGAGAAATTGTCGTCGATGGGAAAATTTTGCAATTAGGCTACCGAAGAACGTAAAGG
>NZ_JAUOQO010000646.1:0-251 GCF_030547725.1 Staphylococcus pasteuri
TTGCTTAATGCCTGCTTCTACAAGTTGACGCAAATATTGCTGGGCGCTGTAGCCTTTAGGGACATTGTCTTTGGGGTATTGGTAGCGTATTTCCTTTAAGTTAAAAGTACATTGCTTTGCTAGTGCGGTGCTACGCGTCAGCTCTTCAGGTAAATAGCGCTGTTGTAAATGCGACCACTGTAATAAACGCCGCTCGGCATTACTGCTAAGTAAAAAACCAGCCTGTTGTACGGTACTGTGTTGACGAATGG
>NZ_JAUOQO010000647.1:0-251 GCF_030547725.1 Staphylococcus pasteuri
CGATGTGCCTGAGGTGCTCGCACAGCAGTGGGTGCGGTCCGGAATAGCGGTGGTGGTGGTCGAGACCGCCGCGGGTCCCGCGGCGCCTGAGAACAAGGCGGAGATGATCAAGGGACGGGCGGGCCAGACGCGTGCGCGGGGGCGAGCATGAGTCGTGATCTATCCACGCGCGTCGTGGTGATCACCCCAGCGACCGACGCGGTCATGTCGGTTGCCGACGCGCGCGCCCACCTGCTGCTTGGTGACGCGGG
>NZ_JAUOQO010000648.1:0-251 GCF_030547725.1 Staphylococcus pasteuri
GTATTCAGCCGCCTCACGCAAAATGCGATAGGCCGTGGAACGATCAATAGGCCGATTCCCTCCTTGTCGGCTTCGAAAGGCATATTCGCCGTCTTTGAGCGTCTTGGCATATTCGATCAGCTCATTTCGTATGGCCGGCGGAATTCGGATCCTCTTTTCCTTCCTCGTCTTCTTCTCCCGCAGTTTCAAGTGTGTCTGTAACAAGTCCTCCTTCTTCAATTGCAGTAGGTCTGATATTCTCAGTCCTGTGT
>NZ_JAUOQO010000649.1:0-251 GCF_030547725.1 Staphylococcus pasteuri
GTGCTTCACCGGTCGTAGTGAAAGTCTTTGAATTATCGTCTCGCACCTTATTCGATAGCCAAGATTTCTTTGCTTTGTACGACGATGCATCGCAAGTGCTTGGTCCTGATCTAATCAATCGCACCGAGTTCGAATTTGAACCAGGTAGCCAGTTTGAATATAAATTGTCGTTGTCTCCGGGCGTTCGTTATGCCGGTGTATTAGTTGCTTATCGAGATATCGACACCGCCAGCTGGCGTGAAGTAGTAACT
>NZ_JAUOQO010000650.1:0-251 GCF_030547725.1 Staphylococcus pasteuri
CCTCATACTATTATTCTTGACATCTCTGATTAGCATATAAATAGTCGCCTAGGCCATCTCTCCTTCGAATACCCTGGATCAGTTGGGGCTGGTCCCCGGCAGGTGGCGACCGAACAGGGACCTCAGGAGGCAATACTCAAAGAGCTGAGCAGACACGAACCACGCAATCAGCAGGCAAAAAGCATGGAGCTCAGCAGTGACGAATCATGCTGCTCAACTGGCAATAATCAAGCACGTGACCAGGCAGGAAT
>NZ_JAUOQO010000651.1:0-251 GCF_030547725.1 Staphylococcus pasteuri
GTTCTGCTCCGGCTGGAAGGGCCGGATAACGGCCGCGCGGTGTTTGAAAAGAACGGTATTGCCTATGGCTCTTGCTGGGACGAACGGATCGCGGGGACCAATGGCATCAGCATGGCCCTGTCCGAGGGCAAGGCCTTTACCGTGCGGGGGAAAGACGATTCTTTCTCTTTGCTTCATCCGTTTTCCTGCACCGCTGTTCCGCTTTTTGACGCCGAAAACCAGCTGATCGGGGTCGTCAACTTCTCTATGCT
>NZ_JAUOQO010000652.1:0-251 GCF_030547725.1 Staphylococcus pasteuri
TTATTAATGCGGACGATCATTTAAAAAACACTGACGCAGATAAGCAGATGCAATTAGACAACATAGACGAAGAAGGCCTAGAGAAATGAGGTTAAAATCAATAAAAATAGCTGGCTTTAAGAGTTTCGTAGATAACACAAACCTAGCTTTTCCGACTCAAATGACCTGCATTGTCGGTCCTAATGGGTGTGGTAAATCTAATACAATTGATGCTGTGAGGTGGGTATTAGGCGAAAGCTCTGCTAAAAACC
>NZ_JAUOQO010000653.1:0-251 GCF_030547725.1 Staphylococcus pasteuri
CGCCCAAAATGACCATGGCGGGCCAGAGACTCAAAATAACGAAGCTGTCGCAGGGTGATATTTTCCATAAGATTTTCTTATCAGACTTATCCAGAAATACAATTTTCTTGTATCGCATTCCTTTGTTACCGTCACCTCAGGATCAAGAGGGAGGATTCGTCACACACAACCGCTGCCCGCATCGCGGGACGGCACCCTGTCGCGTCTGCGACCCTCTTGGCGACACTGAAACACCCCACCACATCCAACAT
>NZ_JAUOQO010000049.1:0-410 GCF_030547725.1 Staphylococcus pasteuri
GGTGAACACCACGCACACGGCAACCGCTGCGGGAGAACGTTCGGGCGATGATGACGTGGAAGAGGCCTTTGTGATCTATCGTCCAACCGGCCAGATTATGTGGGCGCTTGTTGACGGAGACGGGCAGGCCTCAATCAACCTGCAGATTGGTGGCGATGTGTTTGATTTGCTAGCCTGATCTTGTGATTGGCATGAAACGTGGGCCGCCGGAAATTCCGGCGGGTCGCGTTTTGAACGCTTGGTCAATTGCTGTTGTGAATGTGATGGTCCCTTCACAAATGAGACATGGTGCGTGGGCGCTAACGCGGCAGTGTGAAGACTTTTAATGAAAATAAGAGGTTGGCCGGAATTTTAAATGTGAGTTTAAATTGCCTTTATTTCGCCATAATCCCCCAAGTGCGCTACAGTTG
>NZ_JAUOQO010000654.1:0-251 GCF_030547725.1 Staphylococcus pasteuri
CTCTGGTTGTTAATTTAGCAAGCGGCAACCGGAATGCATAAATAGCAAGGTGAGGGTCATAATGAAAATGGTCATTCAGAGCGTAATCAAAAGTGGTTTGGTCATCGGCTCCTTAATAGTGATGCCCACCTGGGCTGCAGACACTATCAAGTTAGGTGAGATTAATAGTTATACGGCAATGCCTGCTTTTCTTGAGCCGTACAAAAAAGGTTGGGAAATGGCAGTAGAAGAAGTGAAAGCCGCCGGTGGTG
>NZ_JAUOQO010000655.1:0-251 GCF_030547725.1 Staphylococcus pasteuri
GTAATCTGCGCTTCGCCATTGTGATAAGCAGCAGTAGTACACGCGTTGGCAGTTTGCATGGCGCCAAAGGTTGAAGCCGCAAGGGTTAGTGCAATAAGTGTTTTGGTCATCATTTCACCCTTGGTTTGTTGAGTCCGCATTTCGTTGATGGGTGTAGATTAACGAGGGATATAAGAAAGCAGAAACTCGCACCTATAAGTTTAAGTTTTAGGTTAATTTGAGTGTTATAAGGAAAAGTAGCTATCTTAAGC
>NZ_JAUOQO010000656.1:0-251 GCF_030547725.1 Staphylococcus pasteuri
CATCAAAATATCTTTAATCTACATCAACAAATCATAAAAATTAATAAAATAAAGAAAAAAAATATTAAATTTTTACTAAAAAAGAAATTAATAAAAAAATTAAGTGGTTTAAAGATAATTATTAAAAAATTAAAAATGATAAAGAATTAGAAGAAAAAAATTTTAATTATATTATAAAAAAATATCCTAAATAAATACATATATTTAAAGCTTTACTTTTTACATATTATCAAAAAAGAAAAGAATTAATG
>NZ_JAUOQO010000657.1:0-250 GCF_030547725.1 Staphylococcus pasteuri
CGGTCGGATCGAGAGCTACTGGAAAAGCAAACAACTGTTGTGGAATACCTGACAGCCCTGATGCACAAATTGTCAGATCAAACGGCTCAACCGCGAATAAAGGCACCTGACAAGTTGCAAGCGGTGGCTGAGTACGTAAAGGCTAATGCTGCGTTGGAGGTGTCCTTGGATAGCTTGTGTGAGCTTTCCGGGTATAGCCCAGGGCATTTAATTCGCTCTTTTAAACACCACTTTGGCTTAACCCCACATG
>NZ_JAUOQO010000658.1:0-250 GCF_030547725.1 Staphylococcus pasteuri
GATTTGTATAGCGCGGTACTTTGTTACCCATAAAGCGGAAAGCAGTCAAGTCACGCCCGCCAAATAGCACAATATAATTTCCTACCCTGAGTTCATCGGCATTGCTTGACACGGCTTTTAATGCATTCTTTACGGGGCGGTAAGTTTCCTCTACCTCTACCCATTGTTCACGCGCCACAAATGCGGGCATACCGTCCGCGCCCAGCTTGTACTTAATCTTGTAGTATTTCCCGTCTACGCAGGCAATAAT
>NZ_JAUOQO010000659.1:0-250 GCF_030547725.1 Staphylococcus pasteuri
CAGCAGCCTAAGCAAGATTCTGCTGGAAATGAAGTGGGTGAATTGAAGAAAGAAATGGCAGCGATGCGCAAGTTACTCGAGCACCAAGTCTCTGGCTTGATGTGGCAAGAAGTTGAGCGTCAAGAACCGGTTCGAGCGATGCTCATTAAGCAATTGCAGCTAGTTGGTTTTGATGAGGACATGGCTGACCAAATCGCCGGTTATATTCCTGAAGAACTTGGTGTGCAAGAAGGCTGGCAGCATTTACGTG
>NZ_JAUOQO010000660.1:0-250 GCF_030547725.1 Staphylococcus pasteuri
CGGTTATTAGTAGTTTGGTACCTGGCGGCCCTGCTGCAATGAGTAATCAACTAGGTCCTGAAGACAAGATTGTGGGAGTTGCCCAAGGCGAAGATGAGATTGTAGATATTATCGGCTGGCGTTTAGATGACGTTGTCGATCTTATTAAAGGCCCTAAGGGAACCACTGTTCGTTTAGAAATCTTGGCATCGGGTGGCAAAGTCGATGGCAAAACTAAAGTTGTTGATATTATTCGCGACAAGGTTCGTCT
>NZ_JAUOQO010000661.1:0-250 GCF_030547725.1 Staphylococcus pasteuri
GGCCGAGGTTGTCCATGATGAGGTTCCACAGCGCAAGGAGACGCCAGCGCCTGCCACGCATCCCGCCATCACCGACGACCAGCTGGCCGGTGGGTTCCTGCTGCGCCTCAACGATGCCGAGATGGCGTGCGACCCGTCCGCGTTGGACGTGCTCTACGCGGACATCAAGGCCGCCACGTGGCAGAAGAAGACGCGCGCCGAGCCGTGTGCCTATGCCACGCTGGCCAACGAGTTCACCGCGGCAAAGTCC
>NZ_JAUOQO010000662.1:0-250 GCF_030547725.1 Staphylococcus pasteuri
GATTATCCAGTAAGTCATTAAATACAATACCGCCTACCGCTACTGCTTTGGTTTTAGCAACGTAACGTTGATAAGAGCGATTATAGCGAGCAAATACTCCCACATTGCCAAAGTCTTGACTGACGCTAATGGATAGGGTTTGCCCAGCGCGATTCGCCTCTAAGTCATTAGCAGAGGTTTGAGGGCTAGAAGTATCATCAATGTCTGCGACACTTACTTTAAACTCACCCCCTCCAAAGTTGAACTGCGG
>NZ_JAUOQO010000663.1:0-250 GCF_030547725.1 Staphylococcus pasteuri
GTATTGTTTTGGTGTTACGACATAAGTGAACTTAAAGAGCTTAATACTCAGTTAACCCAAACAATACCGCTTTGTGTTCTTTAAATTCGGTATTGAGATAATTGGCTAAGCCAGTAAAACGTGAACCATCGGTACGTTTAAAATCAATCTCCTGATTGACCACCGGTTCGCCTTTACTCAGCTGTTCATAACAAGCCTCTCGCTGAGACTTGTCATTGTAGATATCGCCAACATTAAAATTATCTAAATC
>NZ_JAUOQO010000664.1:0-250 GCF_030547725.1 Staphylococcus pasteuri
ATTTATCACCGATAACTTAACTGACGACGATATGCTCAACTATCTTTATACCGTGGCCGATAAGGTAGGGGAGAACGAGAAGGTTATGCGCCAAATTAAAAACAATACACCTGAACAAGCCTTCTTAGGAGACTTCCCTCAAGCCGTTGATGAGGCGGTAATGGATAGCTCGGAAGCGCAAAGAAACCAGATGATGCAGATATTAAGCAGCCCACAGATAGCAAATGGTTTTGCTCGCGCAGTATTGGAT
>NZ_JAUOQO010000665.1:0-250 GCF_030547725.1 Staphylococcus pasteuri
GTCCGATTGTGTGCTGAGGTTTTGCAAATAGTATCTTCGAATAATTTGCCAATTTTAGGGTATTGGGGTGATAAGCAAGTCGTTTTGCTTGAGTTTCCTCATGGCCATATACCTCCGGGTAGCGATAAGTTGGTGAAATGGTTTTTGTCTAAAAATATTATTCCTATGATTGCGCATCCTGAGCGTAATAAAGCAATTATTGCTTCTGTAGATGTTTTGAACCCCTTTATTGAAATGGGCTGCTTGTTGC
>NZ_JAUOQO010000666.1:0-250 GCF_030547725.1 Staphylococcus pasteuri
TGGCAACCCTGAGAATTGCCATTGCTAACACAAATTAATACACATTTAGTATTACTAATACTACAGTAATTATTTTATCTCAGATACATAAAATACTAGCAAATGCAGGCTTGATCGCCTTATTTGTAACACTTAAAGACTAATCAAACAGCCGTTTACTTTTAAACTGACTCGGGAAATTAGTTACCATAATTCTTTTACTCTTTTAAGTAACAACGCTATCCGCCTTCATTTGTTTGCTGCAGTAGAT
>NZ_JAUOQO010000667.1:0-250 GCF_030547725.1 Staphylococcus pasteuri
GGTCCATATAGACTGAATAAGGATCTTCAAGTGTATCTACCATTCCTTTAATAGCTCCATCTAACAACTCTTTTTGATCGATATCATTTACATAGCGATCCTGGATTAATTCATAAGCTTTGTTAATTTTCGTTAGCTCTTCTGTCTCTATTTCATTACCAGAACCAAGAGTTAAAGATTGAGTGCTCCCTTCAGGCTCGTCCTGTAATAAAGTGAAAGCCGCGTATGTACCACCTGAACCGATTACGAG
>NZ_JAUOQO010000668.1:0-250 GCF_030547725.1 Staphylococcus pasteuri
GTTCACGCGGCTTACTTGGTGGCGCGTTCAACTACCTCACCAGTTCAACAAAGCGCGCTGACGCGCTTGAGCGGCTACATAAGGCGCAGGTGCGGGAGCTCAGCGCGGCACAACGGGCAGAGGTTGGCGCGGCGATCAAATCGCTCAAGGGGGATCGAACCGCCCTACTCTCTTCGGCGCGAGGATCGTTCATGTCGGAGCGCGCGGCGCTTATTCAGCGCCAAGCAACCGACAAGCAGCAGCTCAAATC
>NZ_JAUOQO010000669.1:0-250 GCF_030547725.1 Staphylococcus pasteuri
GCTTAAACCAAAACGCAAACCAGAATGGCCTTGCTGAGGCTGTGCCACATAGCTATTAAACAGGCGGTCCCAAATGGAAAGGTTAAAGCCGTAGTTTGCATTGTGTTCATGGCGAAACCGCGAATGGTGTACCCGGTGCATATCAGGAGTGACCAGTAGTTTTCTGACAACGGCATCTAACTTAAGCGGCAGTTTTAAGTTGCTGTGATTAAACATCGCCATGCCGTTAAGGATGACTTCAAACAAAAAT
>NZ_JAUOQO010000670.1:0-250 GCF_030547725.1 Staphylococcus pasteuri
GTATGGAGATCCTCATGCAACAAGAGGACTATTTACGAGGCCGATTTCTTGAATCTGACAGCGTAAACTTAGCCAGGTGGGAGTTGGTTAAATTGCGTATATCCCAAATTAATCAATGTGCGTTTTGTATTGATATGCATAGTAAAGATGCATTAAAAGCTGGTGAGACAGCGCAGCGGATTATAGGTTTGAGCGCCTGGAAAGATATGCCTTGGTACACGCAGAATGAACGGATGGCCTTGAGCTGGGC
>NZ_JAUOQO010000671.1:0-250 GCF_030547725.1 Staphylococcus pasteuri
GTTTTCCAACGTTCCCTTTGGCGTCACACCCAGTGCAAAACACACATCGCGGGTCAATTCTGGCTTGTTCAAGGTGTAGAAATGCAGGGCGTCCACACCTTCCCCAATCAGCGTATCGCACATCTCTGTGCAAAGCGTGGTTGCCAGCAAATCCTGACGATTGTCGCGCTCCGCCGTGGCAAAGGCTTCTTCCACCCAGGCGGGGATCGGCGTGCCGCAGCGGCGGGCGAAATTCCGTGTGCCCTTCCAG
>NZ_JAUOQO010000672.1:0-250 GCF_030547725.1 Staphylococcus pasteuri
AACCTGCACCAATAATACGTGGCAAAAAAAACACCGCTTTATCTGTTGCTATCTGTAAGTATTTTCCAATATCGTCTAAATCTTCTGCTTGCATTTTAACTATACTAAAAAATGATGTTTTTATTTAAAGGATCAAATTACAAATTTACTAGTAAAACTGTTTTCTATCCCTCAATTTTTTTAATGGGAGCATTAGAAACTACATCAGACAAAATAATATGTGTACGTGCTTCTCCATATTGTATTAATC
>NZ_JAUOQO010000673.1:0-250 GCF_030547725.1 Staphylococcus pasteuri
AGATAAGAAATCGCGGGTTAAGGTGATTAGGAAAGGGCGTTAGGATAAGAAGGAAGGGAGGAGAAGAAAGAGGAGAGGAAAAGGAAGAGAGAAAAAGGAAGTGACGATGCGCTGGGGATAACATAACGGGCGGACTGCGACGGATCCCGGTGACCATACGGTAAGTGTACGGTACAGGTCTGATACGGTCACGGTATGGTCACGACGGATATCTGGGCGTGATTGGTTGCTGCGGGTCTCGACCTATACG
>NZ_JAUOQO010000674.1:0-249 GCF_030547725.1 Staphylococcus pasteuri
GCCTGGATCAGCACCAAAATAATATCGTTGCGTTGCGGTGCTAGCTGGTGTGCTTCTTTAATGACACTTAAGGCTTCACTTTGTTGGTCGGCTTCCAGCAAGGCTTTTGCTTTAGCAAAAAGTTGCTCTTCTGGTGGCGGTAAATGGCGCACAATAGTTTGCATCACTTCTTCTGGAGACGGGATGTCGGCAAATCCGTCAACTGGGCGACCTTCTTTAAGAATGACGACTGCTGGCGCTTGAGTCACG
>NZ_JAUOQO010000675.1:0-249 GCF_030547725.1 Staphylococcus pasteuri
CATAAAGCGTATGCATCTGTTTTGTCATTCACACTTGTGCCAATCACTTCACCTGTTTCTTTACACTTAATCTTCTTTATGTCCCTCGCTTCTATCGTTCTGTACTCGGTTACCGCTAGATTTTCAAAGCCTTCATTCTCTAAACACTTAACATCTACTCCGCCAGTACAAATGGTGTGTGTAGATAGTGGGCGTGTATAGTTAAACGCTTTTGATACTTCATCATTATTTGCCAATACAATCTTAGGT
>NZ_JAUOQO010000676.1:0-249 GCF_030547725.1 Staphylococcus pasteuri
GGCTTCGCAAACTCAACTCGCCCCCCATCTTCCTTAATTATAAATTTGCCTTGCGTATCTGAATACGCCATACCAGAAATCATTAACAATGAAATCAGAACAAGCTTTTTTAACATCAGTTAAACTCCTCAGTTATGATTACTGATGATTTATTAATATCACAGCTTTGCAAATGCTTTATGATTTTCCGAGTAAGGGAAGCACTAGAATTTACAAAATTCGCACCTTTGCTTGCACCCGGCATTAGAC
>NZ_JAUOQO010000677.1:0-249 GCF_030547725.1 Staphylococcus pasteuri
GTTAGGGGCTATGCCTGCCGGTTGCCTACTAGCTGATTGCCAACCTTCTGTGGAGCATCCAGCAAAGATAACTGCACTGAAAAGTATGGTAAAAAGCGGTGCAAGCCGTGGAAAGCCTATTTGGTGTACGTGCATGATACTTAGCTCCTTAACTTACCCACTTGAGGAATTTATAGATTCATTATTTATATAGACTTCTTGTTTGGGATTATGCACAGAAACAATCTGTTCTTATTATCGGCTTTTAGA
>NZ_JAUOQO010000678.1:0-249 GCF_030547725.1 Staphylococcus pasteuri
GTGTTCCTCCTTGGCCGAACAGTTAAAAAATTAGAAGCTGTATATGATGAGATAGAAGCGCTAGGCGCACCGCAGCCCGCAATCATTCCGCTTGATTTAAAAGGCGCTAGTCAACAGAACTACCTTGATATGGTTGCCACAATCGACAATCAATTTGGCCGTTTAGATGGCGCATTATTAAATGCCGCGCATTTAGGCGTGCTTAGCCAATATGTGCAAATTGACGAAGATCTTTGGGATCAGCTGATG
>NZ_JAUOQO010000679.1:0-249 GCF_030547725.1 Staphylococcus pasteuri
GTATTATCGAGCATCACCACAATATCTTGCTCTGCGGCGCGCGCTGCTGCCACTATTGCAGGTGAATCTTGCACCTCCATAGTGAGAGAACCAGGAGATTCTAAAAAGATGACTTTGGTATTGGTTTGAATAAGCGCACTCATTCCAGCACCAATCAAGGGATCGTAATAGGTGGTTTCAATACCGTAGCGAGTTAGCTACTTCTCGCATATATCTCGTGTGGGTTCATAAGCAGTATCCACCATCAGC
>NZ_JAUOQO010000680.1:0-249 GCF_030547725.1 Staphylococcus pasteuri
CCACGGCGGACGGTTCAGGTGGTGGCCTGATCTATCACGACGAAGAGCGGACCCCGATCAACATGCCAAAGCGGCAGTTGCGCGTTCGTGATCTGGTAAGTGTCGGTCGCACGAGTTCCAATCTGGTGCCTTACCGTCGCCAGACCGTGCGCTCGGGTGCATCGGCGGCGATTGCCGAGGGGGGCACCTATCCAGAGTCGTCATTCGGCTGGGAGAAAACGGACGCCAAGGTCAAGAAAATCGGTGCTG
>NZ_JAUOQO010000681.1:0-249 GCF_030547725.1 Staphylococcus pasteuri
TCTTTAAAGTGTTTAATAACCTGTTGGTGGCTTAGCGCTGGTGTGGCAATAAGCACCAAATCTACAGCAGGAACGTGCTGAATGTGGTTGCAGGCATGTGCAATATTGTGTTGCGGGGCAACTCGCTGAGCTTTTGCCAGATCCAAATCGACAAGGCTAACGACTTTTAGGCCACTTTGTTTGAGTGCATCAACATGCACCATACCCCAGTTACTGCCAATTATTGCCGCGGTGTTAATGGTGTTGTTT
>NZ_JAUOQO010000682.1:0-249 GCF_030547725.1 Staphylococcus pasteuri
GTATAGGCTTCATCACGCTTTTGCTCAGACACTACGCCGTCTTCAAATAGGTTATCTACTCGCTGGTAGGTTTTTTCTGCCAATTTAGAGGCTGCTAGTGCCTTTTGCCATTGATCTTTAGCAGCTGATATTTCTTGGCTGCGTGCGCCGTTTTCAGCTTGCTCTGCGATGGCTGACGCGGCTTCTTGTCCGGCTTTTGCTTGTTCCAATTTGGCGTCTAATTCTGGACTAGTAATAGAAAATATCAGC
>NZ_JAUOQO010000683.1:0-249 GCF_030547725.1 Staphylococcus pasteuri
GTTGAAGGCTTCCTGTAATTCGAGCTTGGCCTTCAGCAGCGAATAGGCGCTACCACCTTTGTCCCCAGGAAGGAGAGGTGCTGCAATCGCCTCTTCGTATGTCCTCACAGAGTCCTGGAAAGCCTCCCTGATGAAGTCTTCGGATAGGACCGTCCCGTATTTCTCCTGCAACCGTTGCGCCAGTGCGTCCAGGGAGCGGACTTCCTGGCCTCTGAGCCTCGCCAACTCGTTTACCAGTGGGTGCTGCGG
>NZ_JAUOQO010000684.1:0-249 GCF_030547725.1 Staphylococcus pasteuri
TCTCCCGGCCCGTGCGCCGACGTTCTCGCCGGTGCCCGGGAGCTCGGAGACGGCCGGTACGAAATCGGGCCGCTGACGACCGCGGAGTTGATGGACATCGGTCTCGAGCATGCCGGGGACCTCATCGTGGAGGAACCCGTCGAGGTGCGCGACGAGATCGTGGCCCGGCTGCGCGCGATCGTCGCCGCCGATGGCGGATCGCCCAACGCAACGTCAACCGACTCGGCGACGACCGACGCAACCTCGGGC
>NZ_JAUOQO010000685.1:0-249 GCF_030547725.1 Staphylococcus pasteuri
CATCGATTCCTTGCCAGTTGCGGGCGGCGCGGCGTATTAATTGAAGTGGGCCCACAGCCGCAATCGGTATTGCGCCAAGATATTCTTGAGCAAATGGAAACCATGACTGGCCACATTCTGGATTTTGTTGACTTGCATAACCAACAGCAGTTACCTGAACTCCCTCACTCTGTAGAAGCCTTTTTATATCTCGACAGCATTAAACTGCCACTAGATGAACAGGGCGAACGTATTGCTACTGTACACAGT
>NZ_JAUOQO010000003.1:0-309789 GCF_030547725.1 Staphylococcus pasteuri
GAAACAAATAAAGATAGTTTAGCAGATCAGTCACCACAAGCACGTGAAATACAACAAGCCAAACAAGAAGCGCAAAAAGAAGAGCAACAATCTAATGCAACGCCATCAGCTACAGAATTAGCAGCACAACAAAATGCAATTCAAGCTGAAACAAATAAAGATAGTTTAGCAGATCAGTCACCACAAGCACGTGAAATACAACAAGCCAAACAAGAAGCGCAAAATAAAGAACAACAATCTAGTACAACGCCATCAGCTACAGAGTTAGCAGCACAACAAAATGCAATTCAAGCTGAATCAAATAAAGATAGCTTAGCAGACCAATCACCACAAGCACGTAAAATTCAAGAAGCTAAGGAAGAAAGTCAGAATGAGGAACAACAATCTCATATAAATAGTAATCAACACGTATCATCTGAAGAAGTTGTAATGGCAAAATCTGCTATTAAAGAAGAATCTTCACTATCTGATCCATCAAAAGAAAAAGCTAGCAAATCAACACAATCTAATGCAGATAAATTAGCAAGTGCAGTTAAAACGAAGAAAACAAAATTAGATAATGATGCTAATGTATCAGCTAATACTAAAGCTTTAACAAAAGAACAGGGTGTAGCCAAAAATAATAAACAATCTACACCAAATTTAGTAACTAAAACTGAAGAACAATCAACAAAAAATAATGATGGTTCATTTGCTAATAGACTAGCAAGTGCAGCTAAAACTAAAAAAAGTAAATTAACTAAAGGTTCTAAAGAATCTCAATTAACTAAAGCATTACTTGAAGAAGCACCAATTGCAAAATCAACGATGACTAAAGTACCTAATTTAGTTACTAAAACAACAACAAAATCTAACCAAAAAAATAAATCAGCACAATCATCATCTAAACAATCTAGTACTAAGCAACCAACAAAAAAACAAAGTAAAGCACAGTTTGATAAAGGTGTCGTAACAAGACAAAATAATAATCAATCAACTAAAAAATCTAATAGTCAAGCTAAAGCAACAACAAAATCAACTAAAAAAAATAGTAATCAAACAACAGCACAAACAAAATCAACTAAGAAAACAACAAAATCATCTAATCAAAATAAAGCACAACAAGATAAAACAAAATCTACTCAACAAAAAGTAGAAAAAACAACTAGTAAAATCGAAAAACGTACTTTTAATGACTAATTAGTTTGTATTTAATATAAGTTAATATTATGATATTAATATAAGCACTCATTGGTTAGTATTTGATTTTAGTGGTTAAAATTAAATGTATAACATATTAGAGTGGAACCCATCATTCATTTACAGTAGGATGTATGACGTTCTGCTCTTTTTCTTTTTTAAAATATGTGTTCATAAATGGGAATATGATAATACTATCATATTTTTAGAGAATTTAATCAATTCCGACAATTATAACTTGAACAATAAAATGTTAATTGTTAGAATGATTCGTAAATACATTTATTTTATCGCTTTAAAGTGATACATATAATGTGCAACTAATAGTATAGAGGTGGAATGACTATGGGTAATAAATTAGATAGCTACAGACAAGAAATTGTCTCATTAAACGATCAGATTTTAGAGTTATTATCTCGACGTGGTGAACTAGCTCAAAAAATTGGAGAAGAAAAAATTAAACAGGGTACACGTGTATATGACCCTCAACGTGAAAAGGAAATGATTAACGATCTTTTAGATAAGAATAATGGTCCGTTTAATGATAATGTGATTAAACAATTATTTAAAGAAATTTTTAAAGCCTCTACAGATTTACAAAAATCAGAGAATGAAAAACATTTATACGTATCTAGAAAATTAAAACCGGAAGATACAATTGTTCATTTTGATAATGGAGGTAAATTTGGAGAAGGTTATAAATCATTTGTTTTTGGTCCATGTTCAGTAGAATCGCAAGAACAAGTAGATACAGTTGCTGCTGATTTACAAGCAAAAGGTGAGAAATTTATACGTGGTGGAGCGTTTAAACCACGTACGTCCCCATATGATTTCCAAGGTTTAGGTGTTGAAGGTCTTAAAATCTTAAAAAATGTTAAAGATAAATATAATTTAAATGTCATTAGTGAAATCGTAAATCCAAATGATTTTGAAGTTGCAGATGAATATCTTGATGTTTTCCAAATTGGTGCACGTAATATGCAAAACTTTGAACTTTTAAAAGAGGCTGGTCGTACAAATAAACCAATTCTGTTAAAACGTGGATTATCAGCAACAATTGAAGAATTCACATATGCTGCAGAATATATCGCATCTCAAGGTAATAGAAATATTATCTTATGTGAGCGTGGAATTAGAACATATGAAAAAGCAACTAGAAACACATTAGATATTTCTGCTGTACCAATATTAAAACAAGGTACACATTTACCTGTGATGGTCGATGTAACACACAGTACTGGTAGAAAAGACATTATGTTACCGACTGCAAAAGCTGCACTTGCTGTAGGAGCAGATGGCGTTATGGCAGAAGTACATCCAGATCCTTCAGTAGCATTAAGTGATGCAGGACAACAAATGGATTTAAAAGAATTTAATGAATTTTATAATGAATTAAAACCACTAGCAGACTTATATAACCAAAAGAAATTAAAATAATCGATAATGAAATTAAAGCTACTTCATTGAACAAAAGGTATTTTGTAATGAAGTAGCTATTTTTGGTTTGAATTTAATTTATTTGTACAAAATATATCTTTTAATATGCATCATTAGAAATTTTGTTTTAAAGTGAATATAATTTAAATCTACAATTTTTCTGACAGAAATGTGAACAACAAAACAAATTTATTTCACTGCATCTTTAAATATGGTAAACTTTGAAAATAATATGAAAACACGGTATAATAGCGTATAAAACGCTTGCAAGGAGGAAATTATGACAGTAACAATTTATGATGTGGCAAGAGAAGCCAGAGTGTCGATGGCAACTGTTTCTCGTGTTGTTAATGGTAACCAAAACGTAAAGCCTGAAACTCGAAATAAAGTGAATGAAGTAATTAAAAAATTAAACTATCGTCCAAATGCAGTTGCACGTGGGCTTGCTAGTAAACGTACTACGACAGTAGGTGTGATTATTCCTGATATTTCAAATGTTTATTATTCACAACTTGCACGTGGTTTAGAAGATATTGCTACAATGTATAAATATCATTCAATCATTTCAAATTCAGATAATGATCCTGAAAAAGAAAAAGAAATTTTTAACAATCTTTTAAGTAAACAAGTAGATGGTATTATATTCTTAGGAGGTACAATTTCAGAAGAAATCAAAGAATTAATCAACCAATCATCAGTACCAGTCGTTGTATCAGGTACGAATGGTAAAGATGATCATGTTGCTTCTGTTAACATTGATTTTGAAAAAGCTGCTCAAGAAGTAACACAACATTTAATTGACCAAGGTGCTAAGAAATTTGCATTAGTTGGTGGTGATTATTCTAAGAAAGCCCAAGAAGATGTTTTAGATGGTTTAAATACAGTGCTATCTGATAATAATCTAATATTAGAAGATGCGCTTCATTTAACAGGGGCTGAAAGTTACAAAGAAGGCATGAAAGTTTTTGATGAAATGAAAGATAACTTACCTGATGCTGTATTATCAATCAGTGATGAACAAGCGATCGGTGTGTTACACGGCGCATTAGATTCAGGTATAAAAGTTCCTGAAGATTTACAAATCGTTAGTTTTAATAATACGCGTTTAGTAGAAATGGTTAGACCACAACTTTCAAGTGTAATACAACCATTATATGATATTGGTGCTGTTGGAATGAGATTATTAACTAAGTATATGAATGAAGAGGAAATTGAAGAACCTAATGTGATTTTACCTCATAGAATTGAATATCGTGGTACGACAAAATAATTAAATAATATACGTACTATGTAATAAACACCCCATAAATTAGACTGATAACTAATTTATGGGGTGAAATTATTTGGATGTAAAATCATACCAACTTGCTATTAAATCTGCTACACGTGCATTTTTTTCTGAAATTTCATCAGTTCTAGGTATATACGTATAATCATTCAAACGGTCTTCCCATCTTTTTGGAAGTGTCACTGAGCTATAATGTTTCCATTTATTAATCCAAGTTAATGGTAAATAACCTTTTTGAATAGGCTCATTAATTAAACTTAAATATAAATGACTCCAGGCACGAGGCACAACTCTCCATAAATTATAACCTCCGCCACCAAACATAATTATTTTATTATGAGTATATTTTTCAGTAAGTGCTTTAATTATATAAGGTAGTTGATATAAAGAATTTAAAGTACAACTTATATGTGTTAGCGGATCTCTGTAATGAATATCCACTCCATTGACGCTTAAAATGATATCAGGTTTAAATGCTACAATGACAGGTTCAACTGTAGATTTAAATGAGCGCAAGAATGATTCATCTTCTGTATAAGGTTCTAATGGTACATTGACTGAATAACCATAACCGATATCTTCACCACGTTCAGTATAATGTCCAGAACCAGGAAATAAAAACTTACCAGTTTCATGGATAGAATAGGTTAATACATCATTGCTCGTATAAAAACTCCACTGAGTACCATCTCCATGATGTGCGTCTGTATCAATAATCATTACTCTTTGATTATAATGATTAACTAAATATTGAGCAGTTATAGCTACATCATTATAAATACAAAAGCCATTTGCACGACCTGGTAAAGCATGATGCAAGCCACCACCTAAATGACAACCATTTGTATAAGTACCGTCCATAATCTTATCTGCTAAGTTTAAAGCACCACCTACAATACGAGAACAATGACGATGCATATGTCTAAATGGAACTGTATCATCATTAAAACCATATTTTTTAGCTTCTTCAGAACTTAAGATGCCATGTGATGCATGTTTAATCGCTTGTATATAATCATAACGATGTATCAAAGCGAGTTCATCTTCTGTAGCAATTCGAGGTGTTAAAATATTTTCATTAGATAAAAACTGTGCATCTATTAAAAGTTCAGTTGTTAATTTTAAACGCATTTGATTAAAAGGATGCTCATTATTAAATCTATATTTTAAAATATCATCTGAGTATACATAACCTGTTTTATTTTTATTACTCATAAGCTCATTCCTTTCAATCTGCTAATAAAAGAAGCGGTTTTGAAATCTAATATCGTCGAAAGCATGTTGTTGATCTAAACTAATTCTTTTACCAATTCTAGCCATTAAACAATTTGCTGGATGACTTGTAATTTCTGGATCATCTGTAGCAAAGACTTCTAAACCGCCTTTTTGCATTAATTTTTGCATTAACCGTTTATATTCAAATACATCTAGTTGGGCATGTTTTAAGTCCCAATGCCAATAATATTCAGTTGTTAAGACAATATAATCTTCAAATTCATCAGCTGATAAACTGATTTGAATTAATCTCCCACCTAAATGTAAATGACGGTAACCTTTGCTTAACTCGATTGCACCAAGCTCAATTAAATAGGGGAGTTGGCCAGTAGACCATCTTTCTAATTCATCTGGATAATGATACGTAACATAACCTATAATATGTTGGTCTCTCCGAATAATATAAACTCTACCTTCAGGTAACGTAGTAATTTCTAATAAAGCTTCAAATTGTTCATTGTAGGATCTAAATGCATTTAATCCATCGTCGAAAGTAAGCGTTTTCAAAAAAGAATATGAAACAGGGCCTTCTATTATAAAATGCTGATCTTCTAAGTATATATTCTCTTTAATATAAGATTTTATATGTTGCATATCTTCACCTCCTAATTAAAACCTCCTTGTTCTTTATACTTATTATACTTTTCTTGATGTAAGATGACAAAAATGATGTCAATTATAATTAAATGTTTTGAATAATGTGACAATTATATGTATAATTCACTATAAAGAAAGCGATTTCATAAATCGAAGGGGGATTTTCTTATGAAAGTTGAAGTATATAAAAGTGAACCTGGAAATTATAATTTGCAAGATTATGAACAAACGTATAATAACTTTGATTGGAAAGATGTTGAAAAGGCATTCTCTTGGAATAAGACAGGAAAAATCAACATGGCGTATGAATGTATAGATAGACATGTTGATGAGGGTAAGGGAGAAAAGATAGCATTAAACTATAAAGACGAACGTCGTCATGAATCATACACATTTGAAGAGATGAAAAAATACTCAAATAAAGCAGCCAATGTTTTAAAAAATAAAGCTAATGTTCAAAAAGGGGATAGAGTATTTATTTTCATGTCAAGAACACCAGAATTGTATTTCGCTTTCTTAGGTATTTTAAAAATTGGTGCAATTGTTGGACCACTATTTGAAGCATTTATGGAAAAAGCTGTGGCAGACAGACTTGAAAATAGTGATGCTAAAGTCATTGTTACAAATAAAGCATTATTACCACGAATTCCAAAAGATAAATTACCTAACTTGGAAACAATTGTTGTAGTAGATGACGATGTGGATGAGGCATATGTTGACTTTAATACTGAATTTAAAAAAGCTAGTGATGAGTTTGATATTGAATGGTTAAGTGAAGACGATGGCTTAATTTTACATTATACATCTGGCTCTACCGGTCAACCTAAAGGTGTGCTACATGTTCAAAAAGCAATGTTAGTTCACTATATTTCTGGAAAATATGTATTAGATTTACAAGAAGATGATGTTTATTGGTGTACAGCTGATCCAGGATGGGTAACTGGAACGTCATATGGTGTCTTTGCTCCATGGTTAAATGGTGTTACAAACTGTATTGTTGGTGGTCGATTCTCTCCAGAACAATGGTACAAAATGATTCAAGACTTTAAAGTAACAATTTGGTACACTGCACCAACGGCTTTACGTATGTTAATGAGTGCTGGTGACGATATTGTAGAAAAATATGATTTGTCATCATTACGTTCAATCTTGTCTGTTGGTGAACCACTCAATCCAGAAGTTATCAAATGGTCTAAAGACGTTTTCCATAAACGTGTCTTAGATACTTGGTGGATGACTGAAACTGGTGGACATATGATTGTTAACTATCCTGCCATGGACATTAAATTAGGTTCAATGGGTAAACCATTACCTGGCATCGAAGCAGCTATAGTAGATGATGAAGGTAAAGAATTGCCACCTAATAGAATGGGTAACTTAGCAATCAAAAAAGGATGGCCATCTATGATGCATTCTATCTGGAAAAATCCAGAAAAATATGATTCTTACTTTATCGGAGATTGGTACGTTTCAGGGGATTCTGCATATAAAGATGAAGACGGGTATTATTGGTTCCAAGGACGTGTAGATGATGTGATTATGACTGCTGGTGAACGTGTAGGCCCATTTGAAGTTGAATCTAAGTTAGTAGAACATGAAGCAGTGGCTGAAGCAGGTGTCATCGGTAAACCAGATCCTGTACGTGGTGAAATTATTAAAGCATTCGTAGCACTGAGACAAGGTTATGAACCAACTGATGAATTAAAAAATGATATTCGCCAATTTGTAAAAGAAGGACTGTCTGCACACTCTGCACCTCGAGAAATTGAGTTTAAAGATAAACTACCTAAAACTCGTTCAGGTAAAATTATGAGACGTGTATTAAAAGCTTGGGAATTAGATTTAGATGCTGGTGACTTAAGTACAATGGAAGATTAAAAATTGACATTTGAAAAATGAATTTACAAAACTCTATTTTCATACATTAACGTCAATAAGTAGCGAAAAGGACCTAATTATTTTTAGGTCCTTTTTATGTGTAGAATTTAATGGTATTTTTGAAAACGCTATCAAATATTCGACATCAATAAATAAGTCGGTTATTATTAAAGATGTAAGAGCAACTGAATCATGTACATAACTGATTCTTACACTTATTTTTATAATTTTATAAATATTTATAAGGGGTTGAAATAAGTTGGCACATTTATCAGATTTAGAAATTGCAAACCAATCAAAATTAAGACCTATTAGTGAAATTGCTAATGAGGCAGGAATTTCAGATGAAGCTTTAGAACAATATGGACATTATAAAGCTAAAATTGATATAAACCAAATTAAACCTAAAGACAATAAAGGTAAGGTAGTATTAGTAACTGCTATGAGTCCAACTCCAGCTGGAGAGGGTAAATCAACAGTAACAGTAGGATTATCAGATGCTTTCCATGAACTAAAGAAAAGTGTCATGGTAGCTTTACGTGAACCTGCTTTAGGACCTACTTTTGGTATTAAAGGTGGCGCAACAGGCGGCGGTTATGCACAAGTATTACCAATGGAAGATATTAACTTACATTTTAATGGTGATTTCCATGCTATTACTACTGCAAATAATGCTTTATCTGCTTTCATAGATAACCATATACACCAAGGTAATGACTTAGGCATAGATCAACGTAGAATTGAATGGAAACGTGTTCTAGACATGAATGATCGTGCACTACGTCATGTAAACGTTGGTTTAGGTGGTCCAACTAACGGTGTGCCACGTGAAGATGGATTTAATATTACTGTTGCCTCAGAAATTATGGCTATTTTATGTTTAAGTCGTAATATTAAAGATTTAAGAGAAAAAATAAGTAAAATAACAATTGGATATACACGCGATCGTAAACCAGTTACCGTTGCAGATTTAAAAGTTGAAGGCGCATTAGCTATGATTTTAAAAGATGCAATTAAACCTAACTTAGTACAGACAATTGAAGGTACACCTGCATTAGTTCATGGTGGCCCATTCGCTAACATTGCACATGGTTGTAATTCTATTTTAGCTACAGAAACAGCGAGAGACTTAGCTGATATTGTTGTCACAGAAGCAGGCTTTGGTTCAGATTTAGGTGCTGAGAAATTTATGGATATCAAAGCCCGTGAAGCTGGTTTCGAACCTTCAGCTGTCGTCTTAGTGGCAACAGTTCGTGCTTTAAAAATGCATGGCGGAGTCACTAAGGATAACTTGAAAGAAGAAAATGTAGATGCAGTTAAAGCTGGTATTGTTAACTTAGAACGACACGTTAATAATATTAAAAAATTTGGTGTAGAACCAATTATTGCAATTAATGCATTCATTCATGATACAGATGCTGAAGTAGAATTTGTTAAATCATGGGCAAAAGAAAATGGCGTAAGAATTGCTCTAACTGAAGTTTGGGAAAAAGGTGGCAAAGGCGGAGTTGACCTCGCTAATGAAGTTCTAGAAGTTCTAGATCAACCACAAAATTTCAAACCACTTTATGAATTAGAACAACCACTAGAAGATAAAATTGAGACAATTGTTAAAGAAATTTATGGCGGTTCAAAAGTAACATTCACTAGTAAAGCTCAAAAACAATTAAAACAATTTAAAGATAATGGTTGGGATCATTACCCAATTTGTATGGCTAAAACACAATACTCATTTAGTGATGATCAAACAGCATTAGGAGCACCAAGTGATTTCGAAATCACAATCCGTGAATTAGAAGCTAAAACTGGTGCAGGATTTATCGTTGCATTGACAGGTGCAATTATGACAATGCCAGGTTTACCTAAAAAACCTGCTGCATTAAACATGGACGTAACTGATGATGGACATGCAATAGGATTATTCTAAAATATATAGTTAACCCCTTGATAATTTATTGAATATTATCAAGGGGTTATTTTTAATTTGATGATTTTTTAGGTTTAGTTAATAAATGAGTTTTAATATTATATTGTTTTGCTTTTTGATATTCTGTCTTTGTAATTTTTTCTTCTACTAGCATACGTTTTAGAACATAATGTTGTCTTTGTATGCTATATTCAATTTCATTTGCAGGTTTTAAGTTACCATTTTCGTCATAGGGTGTATAACCATATGGACTTTGTAATAACCCAATAAGATAAGCGGATTGAGCGATATTTAAATGTTCCGCTGAAACACCGAATAAACTATAAGATGCAGATGAAATACCAGTGATATTAGCACCGTTATAATCTCGTCCAAATGGAACAATATTTAAATAGGTGTAGATAATTTCCTTTTTGCTTAATATATCTTCAAGTCGTTGAGCTAGTATAATTTCATTAGCCTTACGACTATATGTTTTTTCATTAGTTAACACTTGATTTTTAACTAATTGTTGTGTAATGGTGCTGCCACCAGAACTATGTTCTTTCTGAGATAAATCTTGAAACATTGCTCTTAAAATGGCTTTTGGAAGAATGCCGTTATGCTGGAAAAATAAAGTATCTTCTGAAGACGTTAACGCTTTAATAACATCTGGATTCACATGTTTAGGGCCTACTATTAATGGATTAAGTGAATGATCATATTCATATAAGATGTCCTTGTTTTTATAATTAATTAAATCATCTCCAGCAAAGTGAATGACTTTATGTTTTAATGCATTATCACTTATTGATGATGCTTCTTTAGTTAGTTGGTGAAAATAAACTAGGGCAGCTAATAAGATAATAAGTGTAAACACTACACCGATTATAAAAACTGAAACAATGATGTGTTTAATTCGTTTATATAATTTTTCAAATCGAAACAAATTATCATGTTGCCGATGTTGTTTCATATTATCCATAGCAAACCTCCTTATTTTAGCTTATTATATCATACTCGGTAAGTTGACTTTTAAAATAATGTTAACTATAATTAGATTCAAATACATAGGTTTCAGATGAAGGACAAGTAGCTTTGTAGAGAATTTCAGAGAGTTAGTGGTTGCTGTGAACTAATATTTTCTATTTTGTGAATACACCTTTTTATTACAAGTCTGACGTTTGATTAATGAACGTATCATTAAGAGAGATATTAGGTTAAAGAATATCCAACAATTTTGGACACTTAGATAACTAAACGTTTGAGTATTATAACAAATGAATTAGTTTTAGAATTGTGGATGATTCACTTATGAAGCCTAAATTTAAGTATGGTGGTACCGTGCAAATGCGCCCTTACATTGATGAGATGTAGGGGCATTTTTTTGTTTAATTGTATATCTAATACACTTTTGATTATAGTAACTTTGAAAGTTATTGATATTTAGATATTCAGTAAAATATGATATGAACTATTTAAACTTAAAAGGCTTATCTTTCAATCACACTTACATCTAAACTTATGATAATAAAAGAATATTTTTAGGAGGAATTGAATAATGTCAAATGCATTAATTGAAGATTTAAAATGGCGTGGACTTATATATCAACAAACTGATGAAGCGGGAATTGAAGAATTATTAAATAAAGAACAAGTAGCTTTATATTGTGGTGCAGACCCAACAGCAGATAGTTTACACATTGGTCATTTGCTTCCATTTCTAACTTTAAGACGTTTCCAAGAACATGGTCATCGTCCGATTGTATTAATCGGTGGCGGTACAGGTATGATTGGTGATCCATCTGGTAAATCAGAAGAACGTGTATTACAAACCGAAGAACAAGTAGAAGCTAATGTACAAGGTATTAGTCAACAAATGCATAAACTATTTGAGTTCGGTACAGATAAAGGTGCAACTTTAGTTAACAATAAAGATTGGTTGGGTCAAATCTCGTTAATTAGCTTTTTACGTGATTATGGTAAACATGTCGGTGTTAACTATATGCTAGGAAAAGATTCTATTCAAATAAGATTAGAACATGGTATTTCTTATACAGAGTTCACATATACTATTTTACAAGCAATTGACTTTGGTCATTTGAACCGTGAATTAAATTGTAAAATCCAAGTAGGTGGTTCAGATCAATGGGGTAATATTACAAGTGGTATCGAATTAATGAGACGTATGTATGGACAAACTGAAGCATATGGTTTAACTATTCCACTAGTAACTAAATCTGATGGTAAGAAATTTGGTAAATCAGAATCTGGTGCTGTTTGGTTAGATGCAGAAAAGACAAGCCCATACGAGTTTTATCAATTTTGGATAAACCAATCAGATGAAGATGTAATAAAATTCTTAAAATACTTTACTTTCTTAAGTAAAGAAGAGATTGATCAATTAGAACAATCAAAAGAGGAAGCACCACATAAACGTGAAGCACAAAAAGCATTAGCTGAAAATGTAACTCGTTTTATCCATGGTGAGGCTGCTTTAAACGATGCCATTAGAATTTCACAAGCATTATTTAGTGGAGATTTAAAATCATTATCAGCTAAAGAATTAAAAGAAGGTTTCAAAGATGTACCTCAAGTTGAATTATCTAAAGAAACTACAAATATTATTGAAGCATTAATTGAAACAGGAATTGCTACTTCAAAACGTCAAGCGCGTGAAGATGTTAATAATGGCGCAATTTATATTAATGGTGAACGTCAACAAGATGTAAATTATGAACTTTCAGATCAAGACAAAATCGAAGACGAATTTACTATTATTCGTAGAGGTAAAAAGAAATACTTTATGGTTAATTACAAATAACTTATTTAAGATCTTGAATCAATTACCTAAAGATCTAAATTGGTGTGTGGGAGGTTAAAACTTGAATAAAGAAGAAGTCATCATGATAGGGTTGCGAAACATGTTTAATAAAATTGCTTGGCTAAATAAAGATGAAATGCAAGAAGCGCTAAAAGAATACAAATCAAGTGAAGTTCATTGTATTGAAGCCATACATGACTTAAAAAACCCTAATGTTAAAAGTTTAACTGAACAATTATTTATGACAAGAGGTGCCATAAGTAAATTGACAAAACGTCTTCAAACAAAATCGTTGATTGAAAGTTATCGAAGCGATAGTAATAAAAAAGAAATATATTTTCGACTTACACCAAAAGGTCAACAAGTTTATAACACACATCAGCAACTACATGCTAAGTTTGAAGCAAGAGATCGAGTGGTATTCGACAATTTATCACAAGAAGAATTTGATAGTATATATCAATTTATTGAAAGATATAATAACCATTTAGATGATGAAATTAAGAAAAATGAATTACAACTTTAAATAAATTTAGAAAGTTATAGTTTCGAGAATGAGGCATTATTGATGCCTCATTTTTATTTTTCAAATTTTTATTGTTGACAAGGAAACAAAATAGGTGTAAATTTGTTGACGTAGAAACAAAAAGGAGTCAACTTATGTCAGAATATAAAGCACAAAGTCAACAAATTCCAAAAGAAACGATGTATGCAGCATGGGCTATTGCTATAGGTGCTATCGCTCCAATGTTAGATTCAACGATGATCAACATTGGTATCAAACAATTAAACCAAACATTTCATACTAGTATTGATGTTGTTCAATGGGGAATTACAGGATATATTCTAGCTTTAGCTATTGCTATTCCATTCTCTGGTTGGTTAATGAATCAATTCAATAGTAAAAAAGTATTTATAATAGCAATGTCATTATTCGGTTTAACTTCATTAATGGTTGGACTTAGTAATTCTGTTAACGTATTTATTCTATTTAGAATTGTTCAAGGTTTTAGCGCAGGTGTTATCACTTCTCTTATGTTTACTTTATTAGTTAAGACTGCAGGTCAAGAACATATAGGTAAGGTAATGGCTATTGTAAGCACCCCAATGATCTTTGGACCTATATTAGGACCTACGTTAGGTGGTTTTATTATTCACTTTGCATCTTGGAGATGGATGTTTTTTATTAATATATTAGTAACTGTTATTTCGGTACCACTTATGATGAAATACGTACCATCTTTTAAACCATTTAACAAAGATAAATCGTTAGACGCTATAGGAATTGCCATGTTAGGAATTATTAGTACAAGTTTAATATATGGTATCACCGAAGCAGGAGATAAAGGTACATTTTTGGATCTTTTAGCAGTCTTTTGTATAACTGTAGGTGTGATATTTATTGTTGGTTATGTCATTTATAATTTAAGGAATCAATTTAATACGATATTACCTATTAACTTATTTAAAAGTAAAACTTACTCAGCTTCAATGTTAGGATTACTTTTGGCTAATATAGGTATTATGGGACCAATGGTTATACTGCCGTTATTCTTTCAATCTTTTAAACATTATACTGCAATCGAAGCAGCTTTAGCATTAATACCTCAAGGGGTAGGGATGTTGATCACACGTCCATATATAGGTAAATATATTGATAGAATTGGTGCAAAATACGTGATTATGATAAGTATTGTGATTGCTATTATCGGCACTTTACCATTAGCTTTTGTAGATCAACATACATCTATCTGGTGGATATCTCTAATATTATTTATTAGAGGATGTAGCGTGGGTGGTATAAATCTTGGATTGATGGCAGATGCATATAAAGGTGTGTCAGAATCACAATTATCAGAGGCTGGTGTTGGCATCAATATGATAGAGAATGTTGGTGCTAGTTTTGGAACAGCCATTATCGCAACTGTAGTCGCTTCTAACATTTCAAAATCTGCTATGCATGATGTTATCAGTAAGCAATTAACAGGATTTCATGAAGGATTTGTGGTTTCTGTGATAGCTATTTTATTTATATTAATTCCAGCGTTATTTTTAACCAAAAATAAACAAGGTATTGATGAATCTTAATTTCATCAATACCTTGTTTTACTATTATTGTGCAAATTGACTTTGTCTTTCTGAAGATGACTGTGTAGATGTTTGTGTTTGTTTTTTTAATTTAACATCAATACTTTTAGTTTTACCATCTCGGATAACTGTTATTTTAATATGCTCTCCGGGTTTCTTATGTTCATATAAATAAGTTCTTAGATCAGTATCTTCTTTAACAGTTTTACTATCAACTTTTGTTATAATATCACCTTTTTTAAGGTTACTATCATGACTCACTTTAGCAACATAAACACCAGATTGACTATCGGTATTCATTTCTTTTCTGTATGATTCAGGGATATCTTGTAAATTGATTAATCCTATACCAATAGATGGACGTTCGATTTTCCCATGCTTAACTAATTGCTCAATTGTAACTTTTACTTCATTACTAGGAATAGCAAATCCAATTCCTTCGACTTGTTCAGATGCAATTTTCATTGAGTTGATACCAACTAAATTACCATTAATATCTACAAGTGCACCACCAGAATTACCTGGGTTGATCGCTGCATCAGTTTGAAGTACATTTACTTTTGTATTGCCACCAGTCGTATTAGCATCAATTGTGCGTTCATTTGCAGAAATAATACCAGATGTGACTGAATTTGCAAATTCTAAACCGAGTGGGTTACCCATTGCAAACACGCTATCTCCTGTTTGAACTTTTGATGAATTTGCAAAATCGATTGATTTGATACCTTTAGTATTATCTATTTTTAATACAGCAATGTCTGTAACAGCATCTTTGCCGACAAGTTTAGCTTTAACTTGTTTTGAATTGTGTAATTGTACTTTTATCTCAGATGCACCATCAATAACATGGTTATTTGTTACGATATAAGCAGAACCGTCACTAATTTGATAAATAACACCTGAACCTATACCAGCTTCTTCTGGTTTAGAAGTTTTTCCTTTTAATAAATCATCAAGGTTATTTGATTTTTGCATATTAATAACTCCAACAATAGCTGGAGAAACATCTTTAATCATCTCATGGACAGAATCATATTTATCACTTTTTCCATCTAATTGATTACCGCCTTTACTATTTGACGCTTCATTAACCGTTGCACCATCATGATTTAATACAGTTTGATTAAGTATCTTACCAATTCCAAGAACGAGTAAGGCACCAATAATACCTGCAATTAATGCAACTAAAATGGTTTTAAACCACGGAAACTTAGGTTTATTATATCGAGATGGTTGTTGTTGAGAATCATAAGATTGATTCGATTGTGTATAATCTGACATATTTGACCTCCAATTTTAATAATCTCTACTCTTAATTATGTAATTTTTTTCACAAAAACGCTAGTCTTCTGCTATCAGACTTTAGACTTATTTAGAAGTTATCTTGTTCATATTGCAGGTAAATGATAAAATCTATATGTTAAATAGAAAACTATATAAGTAGGTGTAACGATGTATAAAGTGATAAGTAGTATTTTATATTTTATTTTAGTTAAATTAGGCAAATCACTATTTGTTATTGGTAAAGAAAACATTCCCAAAGACAATAATTATGTTGTGACTTGTACACATGAAAGTTATAACGAGGTTATAATGTTAGGTATGGCAATTTATCCAAATCAAATTAACTATATGGCTAAGAAAGAATTATTTAGTAATAAATGGGGCGGGAAATTCCTGAGCTCATTAAATGCGTTTCCTGTTGATAGAGAAAACCCAGGTCCAAGTACATTGAAACGACCAATTAAATTACTAAAAGAAAATAAAACTGTAGGCATATTCCCAACAGGTCATAGAACATCAATGGAAGGTGCACCATTAAAAAGAGGTGCAGCTACAATAGCTATGTTAGGTAAAGCACCTATTTTACCAGCTGCATATGTAGGACCTAAAGCATTACATGGATTAGTGACTGGGCAAGCTTTACTTAAATTTGGAGAGCCAATTGATACAAGTGATATTCCTAAAGAGTTAAAGAGAAATGAAAAAGTAGAATATTTAACTAAAGAAATTGAACGTAGAACAACTGCGCTTCAAAAAGAATTAAATGAAATAGCTAAAAATTTATAGTAAAACAATAAAGGTTGGATAATGATTCAAGTACGAATAAATCATTATCCAACCTTTTAATTTTCAGTGATATTAATAAAATAAATAAGTACTAACAATTGTAAAACTAAACTTATTGTTTAATTTTCTCGAATTTATCTTCACTGTCTGGTTTGTCATTAGGTGAATCTAAGGCATAGATTGCTTTCTTTCCTACTTTTAAATAGCCTGTTTCACCACTTAGATTAATCTTAGCTAAATGTTTATGTTCTTTATCATCTTTAATAGACCCTTCAAGTGACATACCACCACTAGTGACTTTGAGTGATTCACCTTTAATCGTAATGATGTCTCCATCACTATTTTGCCATTTTCCTTCAGCTTGTTTAGTAGGGCTACTAGAACATGCTACTAATAATATACTTAAAATTGAAATTAAAACTAAAAACTTTTTCACGTTGCACCATCCTCCTTAAATATTGACTTTATTTTATCAAACAAACAAAAAGTTGTGTATAATACATTTTGTATAATTTATTTTAAATGAATTAATATAAAGTTAAATATTAAGCTATTTATAGATGTATTTAATATCTTTTTTTCGAATTAAAATGAAAGATTTCAAAAAATCACTAATTAAATATCTTGAAAAGTTCATAATTAGAGCGTATTAGCAATTTTAATTATCTTCTTATTCTGATACAATATTTAAGGATAATAATTGATGTGACGGCATTTAAGAACGCTTTCATTAAATATTAACTATAAATAACATTGAATTATATAGTTTTGGATATCAAATACATAATTGTTGTAATTCAATCGAAAAGGGGAGAATTGAATGTATAAATTTTTTCAGAACTTAGGTCGTTCATTAATGCTTCCTGTTGCTGTCTTACCTGCTGCAGCGATTATAGTAGGGATTGGTAACGCACTTAATGCATTACATGTTTTACCTCAAGTAGCTCTATTTTTTGTAGCAGTGGGTACAACTATTTTAGGACAATTGGGAATACTATTTGCGATAGGTGTAGCAATTGGTATGGCTAAGAAAAATGATGGTGCCGTTGCACTTGCCGCAGCATTAGGTTTCTTTGTTGTTACACAAGTACTATCACCTAAAAATTTAGCACCTATTTTACATATGAAACAAAGTTCCATAGATTTATCATTTGAAAAAATGGATAATGCTAATGTTTTTGTAGGTATTATTATTGGTTTAATTGCAGCATATACCTATAATAAATTTAGTGACACTGAATTACCAGTTGCATTATCGTTCTTTAGTGGGAAACGTTTAGTTCCAATACTAACAGCCTTTTTCTGTACTTTCTTAGCAATTATATTATTATTTGTTTGGCCAGTTGTATATGGTGCAATCATGACATTTGGAACATGGATTGTAGGTATGGGGCCATTTGGAGCCTTTATATATGGTGTCGCTAACCGTTTATTAATTCCAACTGGTCTACATCATGCATTAAACACTGTATTTTGGTTTGATACAATTGGCATTAATGATATCGGTAAATTCCAAACTGGTAAAGATGCTGTTCATGGTATAACAGGTCGATATCAAGCTGGTTTCTTCCCAATTATGATGTTTGGTATGCCAGCAGCGGCATTAGCGATGTATCATACTGCTAAAACTTCACAACAAAAGCAAGTTTATGGCTGGTTTTTAGGAAGTGCTATTGCTGCATTCTTCGTTGGTGTCACTGAACCTATTGAATTTGCGTTTATGTTTGTAGCACCTGTATTATATGTTATTCATGCTTTCTTAACAGGTCTATCACTATTTATTGCAGCACTTTTCCATTGGACAGCAGGATTCTCATTTAGCGCTGGTCTTATAGATTATCTATTATCATTAATTAATCCAGTATCTAATCATCCACTCATGTTACTAGTACAAGGTGTTGTATTCTTTATCTTATACTACGTCATCTTTAGATTTGTTATTCAAGTATTTAACTTAAATACTATTGGTCGTGGAGATAATGAATTAGCTGATCCAACAGACGAAGATGCTATTGAAAAAGAAAATGATAATGGTAAACCAACTAAAACAAGTAAATATACTAAGTCAGCTTCACAAATACTGGAAGGTTTAGGTGGTAGCCAAAATATTACTACCTTAACTAATTGCGCAACAAGACTAAGACTCGAACTTAAAGACAACTCAAACATTGATGAACAAAAAATCAAGAACGCTGGAGCTGTTGGTGTAACTAAAAGTGGTCAACATTCTACGCAAGTGATTATAGGTACACATGTTCAACAAGTAGCAGATGAAATTGAAAAACAAATGGAACAATAATATTAAAGTAGAGCAAATTCATTTTTGAATTTGCTCTATTTATTTTCACCATGTATATTATATAGTATCAGAATTTTCTGAAAGGGAGTAAGATAGATGAAGTCAGTTTTATTTGATGTTGATGGTGTAATTTTAAGTGAAGAAAGATGCTTTGATGTTTCAGCATTAACAGTATATGAATTGCTAATGGATAATAATTACTTAGGTTTGGATAATAACAATAATTTAAACCATCTTGATGATGACATAATTTCAAATGTAAGGTCTAACATCTTTGTGAATGATAAGGTATTGCATCAATTAAAATCATTAGGCCTTAATTCTAATTGGGATATGCTCTATATTGTATTTTGTCTACATTTTATTAAAATATTAAAGCTACTGCCATTAGACAAGATCGAAAATGTATTACAAACAAAGTCTATAAAACCATCGCAATTACAATTAATAGGTCAGTCTATAACCAAAGATTATCAAATTGATTATAATTTACCACTTACTTTTTTAAATTCGGTTGATAGTGGGAAAGAGAATATTTTTGCAGCTTTACAGAAATTTGCTAAAAGTGAGCTTAGTGTGAGTAATGTATCACTATTTGAATTTAAAAGTTCATTGTGGTATTTATCGCAATCTATATATCAAGAATGGTATTTAGGATCAACCCTATTCGAGACTGTTGAAGGTCAACCAGCATATAATAGTGATAAAACTGGCTTTATACATCAAGAAATTGTCATTCGTCCAGTTGAAGAATTGCAAAGTTTGTTTAATGATTTGAAAAATGCAGGCTACCGTATTGCAATAGCAACAGGTCGACCTAGAACTGAAACGCTTGTGCCTTTTGAATCATTAGAATTATTACCATACTTCGACAATAATCACATTGTGACAGCAAGTGAAGTGATGAAGGCAGAGAATTTATATCCTAATTATAAGCCATTAGGTAAACCTAATCCTTTTAGTTATATTGCTACATTAAATGGTAATAAAGAAGAAGAATATTATAAATATGCTTCGGTACAAAATGATATTGTAAATAAAGAAGATGTTTTTATAGTAGGGGATTCTTTAGCAGATTTATTAAGTGCTAAGAAAATTGGTGCTACTTTTATAGGAACATTAACAGGACTAAAAGGTAAGCAAGCTAAATCAGAATTAGAGTCATATGAAGCGGATTATATTATTAATCATGTTGGTGAATTAAGACAGATTTTATTATAAAAATAAGCTACAGAATATATGAGTAATGTACTGGATACAACATTCATATATTTCTGTAGCTTTAATTACTTTAAGGTTTAAATCGTTAGCTTGGTACTTATAATTTTATTAAATGGTACGACTTGATTTAACTCTTCAATAATTTGTTGAGGTGCTTGTTGATCAATAGAGAGAATCATTAATGCCTGTCCACCTTCATCAGTTCTTCCTAAAGTCATTGACGCAATATTTATACCTTTAGAACCTAATAAGTTTCCAGTTTTACCTACAATGCCAGGTTGGTCATTATGACATGTAACAATTTGATATTGATTAGGCTTAAAATCTAAAGAGAAGTTATTAATTCTAACAATTCTAGGACCGAATCCGGCTAATACTGTACCACCGATTTTAATTGAATCTTTATCATTAGATAATGATAATTCTATATAATTACTGAAACCAGAATCATTTTTATTCTTTTCAATATTGTAAGATACATCTTGTTTATTTAATAAAGCAAGTGCATTTATAATATTAACTTCATCTGCAAAATCTTCTTTTAATATATGAGTAACTATAGTTCTTGTAATTAGACTTGTATCTGCTTTGGCAACATCACCGTCATACGTCATTGTAATTTTACTTGGTGCACCACTTAATAATTGTATTCCAAATTCTCCAAGTGTTGTAGCTAAAGATAAATAATCTTTAACGTTTTGATCTACGTTATTCATATCCATCTTAGGTGCATTAACGGCATTTTTGACAGTACCATTTGTAAGAATATCTTTCATTTCATTAGAAACTGATATAGCTACTTTTTCTTGAGCTTCTACCGTTGAAGTTCCTAAATGAGGTGTCACTATAATCTTATCGTGTTCAATTAGTGGTGAATCTGTAGGCGGTTCATGTTCAAAAACATCAATTGCTGCCCTAGAAATAAGTGACTGATCTAATGCATTTACAAGTGCTTGTTCATTAATAATACCGCCTCTTGCAACATTTATAATTTGTAAGTTTGGCTTAGCTTTTTTGAAAAATGCCTCACCTACAATACCTTTCGTTTTAGGTGTAAGTGGCGTATGGACTGTGACAAAGTCGGCATTTTCAGCAATTTCGTCAACTGTTGCTAATTTAATGTCTAATGTTTTTGCTTTATCTTCGGTTAAATAAGGGTCAAAAGCTAAGATATTCATACCAAAACTTTGCGCACGTTTGGCTACACCTAAACCAATACGACCTGCACCAATAACACCTAATGTTTTGTTATATAATTCAGTACCACGAAAAGCTTTACGGTTCCATTCACCTGATTTTAAAGATTGATGCGCTTGAGGAATATTTCGAGCCATAGCTAAAATCATTGCGATTGAATGTTCGGTTGCAGATATTGTATTACCGTCTGGTGCATTGATTACTAAAATCCCTTTTAAAGTAGCTGAGTCGATGTCGATATTATCTACGCCCACGCCAGCTCTTGCAATTACTTTTAAGTTTGAAGCGGCTAGAATGATTTTATTCGTAACTTGTGTTTGACTGCGTACAATTAATCCTTCATATTCGGGAATAATATTGATTAAGTCATCTTCTGATAAATCGGTTTTTATATCAACTTCAAATTGTTCATCTTCCAATAAACTCTTTATACCCTCATTTGAAATAGGGTCGGACACTAAAATTTTATGACTCATGATGAATCACCTCCATGAATTTAGATATACCTGTTCCGATATAATTAGTTTTTCTTGCTTCAGTAAGGATTAGTTCTAAAGCTGATACGACGGATAATATATCAAATGGAGAAATCTTACCCATATGTCCTATTCTTAGGATTTTCCCTTTTAAATGTCCTTGTCCTCCGGCAATTGTAATATTAAATCGGGATTTAAGTTGGTTTTTAATTAATGATAGTTCATCTTTTGTATTAGGAATGAAAGCTGTGACAGTAGGGGAAGCTACATCATCATCAACTAATAATTTAAGGTTTAAGGCTGTTAAAGCAGCACGGAGAGCATCTCTTATAAGATAGTGTCTTTCAATAACATGGTTGAAGCCCTCATGTTTAACCAAATCAACATATGCATTAACGCCTCTAAATAGCGCAACATTAGGTGTAAAAGGCGTTGAGTGATTATTTGCTGAATCAATATATTTATTTAAATCAAGATAGAATCTTGGTGTAGTTACTTCGTTAAATCTTTGCTTTGCTCTATCATTATAAGCTACAAATGCTAATCCAGGAGGTAGCATAATAGCTTTCTGACTACCTGAAACTAAGACATCTATATTGTCTTTGACTAAATCTACTTCAACAGCTCCAATACAGCTAACGCCGTCCACTACAAAAAAAATATCTTTATCATATGTTTTAAGTGATTTTCCTAGTTTATGGATAGGGTGTAAAACGCCAGTTGATGTTTCACAAAATTGAGAGAACACAGCTGTTATTTTTACATTTAGTGATTTGATATAGTCTATAAACTGGGCAACATTAACTGCTTTTCCCCAAGTAACCTCAAAGACGTGCACATTGCTATAATACGTTTCAGCTATTTGTTTGAATCGATTACCAAATGCACCTGAAACTATAATGACAATATGATCGTCAGGGTTAGCGATATTTAACATACTTGCTTCAAGTACGCTAGTACCACTTGAAGTTAATATTAAAATATCATTTTGAGCACCGAATATTGGTTTTAAGCCACTAAATGCTTCTTCAGCAATCGTCTCAAAATCGGGAGATCGATGACCTACCATAGGTAATTGAATTTGAGCCATAATTTCATCAGGTACAGGGGTTGGTCCAGGTGTAAGTAAAAGGGGTTGATAATAATGCATAGAATATTCCTCCAACTGTAAGATTTAATTATTTTAACAAATATTCTGAAAATTTAAAAGATAAAATTAAAAGCTACCAGTCTGATTACTATTAATCACAAAAGAACTGATAGCTAGAATGTATTATTTAATTGTTGGTTTAATATGTACAGCAACGTTATTTCTAATTGAGTTAGAGATCATACAGTTATTGTCAGCAATTTTTAACAGTTTAGGTAATCGATTTTCAAGACTTTCTTTGTTATGTGGTGCAACTTCGATTTCAGGATAATGCGTAATGGAATCCATTCTAAATTTACCATTTTCAAATATAGCAGTGCCTATAGATGATTGTGTTATAGAAATATCTTCGTAACCTGCTCTTTCAAGTGTAGCTGCTAATGAAATAATGTAACATGACGAGGCAGCACTAACTAATAATTCGTCTGGGTTCGTACCGACCCCATTACCGCCAAGCGTACTAGGTATAGATATTTGTTCATTAATAATATCACCTGTAACGTTGCCAACTTCATTTCTACCACCATGCCATTTTGTTTGAACTTTAAAATCATGTTGAACCATTTAAATTGACCTCCTGTGTCATTATGGTAATTTAAGTTTAGAATATATCTAAACAAATTAAAAGAAAGGTGACTTTCATGACAATTGAACGACCAAACCAATCATTCAAGTTAATCGCGCATAGAGGATTACCTAAAGATTATCCAGAAAATACATTGATTGGGTATCAACATGCGTTAGATTTACCGATTGATATGTTAGAAATTGATTTGCATTATACTAAAGATAACAAACTAGTTGTAATTCATGATGATACAATTGATCGTACTTCTAATGGAAAGGGAAAAGTAAAAGATTATACACTAGATGAGTTAAGACAATTTGATTTCGGATCAAATCATTATGGTCAACCGAATCATATACCCATTCCCACATTTGATGAAGTGTTACAATTACATTCAAATAGTTCTAAAACATTACTTATTGAAATTAAAAAGCCAAGTCAATACCCAGGTATTGAAACAATGATTGTAGACAAACTTAAAGAATATAAAGTTCCAACTAAAAAAGTGATTTTACAATCATTTGATTTTAATAGTGTAAAAAAACTTTCAGATATGAAAATAGAATATGAATTAGGAGTATTAATTAGTAAGAAAAAATATTGGTACAAGTTACCTAATTTTAAAGAAATCGCTCAAGTAGCCAATTATGTAAATCCTAACTTTAGTCTCATAAATAAACATTTTATGGACAAAGCACATAGCGAATATTTAAAGGTGATGCCTTATACAGTTAATGAGACGAAAGATGCAAATCATCTTATCAACTTAAAAGTGGATGGCATTATAACAGATATACCAGATAAATTATAAATAGAAGAGGGGAAACAAACATAACGTTAGTTTCTCCCTTTTTAAAGATTAAAAGATATAAAAAAACACCCAATCTCCAAAAGGAAATCGGGTGGAAAATATAAACCAATTATCTTGAGTAGTACTCAACGATTAATTGTTCATTGATTTCAGCTGGTAACTCGCTACGTTCAGGGAAACGAACGAAAGTTCCTTTTAAGTTGTCAGCATCAAAGTTTAAATATTCAGGTACGAAGTTGTTGATTTCAACAGACTCAGTAATGATATCTAATTTTTGTGATTTTTCACGAACGCTGATTTCTTGACCAGGTTTTAATGAATATGATGGGATGTCTACGCGACGGCCATCAACTTCAATGTGACCATGGTTAACTAATTGACGTGCTTGACGACGAGTACGTGCTAAACCTAATGAATAAACTACTGCGTCTAAACGACTTGCAAGTAAAATCATGAAGTTTTCACCGTGTACACCGTATTGTTTAGCAGCGATGTCAAAAGTGTTACGGAATTGACGTTCTGTCATTCCATATAAATAACGTAATTTTTGTTTTTCACGTAATTGTAAACCATATTCTGATAATTTTTTACGTTGGTTTGGACCATGTTGTCCTGGTGCGTAAGGACGTTTTTCTAATTCTTTACCTGTACCGCTTAATGAAATACCTAAGCGACGAGATTTTTTCCAGTTTGAACCTCTGAATCGAGCCATAATAAGACTCCTCCTTTTTCTTTTTTGTTGTTATGAATAAACAAAAAAGAGTGTTATATGCTTATTAAGATATGTTGTTTTATGTGTCTTCACCTTATAGCGACAGTTACACGACACGTCCACATTGGGAACAACATAGCGCTCAATAATATACAACTGCTATTTTCGTTAATTCACACAAATTTCATTGTACCAGTTTATATAAAAGAGTCAATACTTTTATACTAAATTAGTTATATTTGATTTTCTATAATCGAAACGATTTTTTCCAATCCTATTCTATCTTGATCATTAAATCTATTTTTTATTGGCGCATCAATATCTAAAACGCCTATAATTTTGCCATCCTTATGAATTGGTACAACAATTTCTGAATTACTATTTGCATCACAAGCAATGTGACCTGGAAATTGATGGACATCTTTCACAACTTGTGTTTCATTAGTAGAGACTGCAGTTCCGCATACACCTTTTCCGATTTGAATGTGGACACAAGCAGGATGACCTTGAAAAGGACCTAAGATAAGTTCGTTTTCCTCTATTAAATAGAAGCCGACCCAATTAATTTTATCCATATTGTCATTAATAAGCGCAGAGGCATTACTTAATATAGCAATTAAATTAGTTTCATCTTCTATTAGACTAGAGAGCTGTTTTTGTAATAAGTCATAATTTGTATTTTTAATGTCTATCATAACCTGTCCCCTTAAATAATATTTTACAATAGTATAAGGTGTTTAAAATATTCTATCAATAAATACATTTTCTGATTTAATGAAACGATAAATTACGTTATAATAATGAATGATAACATAGGAGGAGAAGTACATATGGTGTTATATATCATTTTAGCAATAATTGTTATTATACTGATTGCTGTAGGTATAATGTTTTATTTGCGCTCGAACAAACGACAGCTCATTGAAAAGGCTGAAGAACGTAAAGTTGAAATTGAAACTCTACCTTTTGACCAAAACATTAAAAAATTATCAAGCTTAAACTTGAAAGGTGAAACTAAAACTAAATACGACGCAATGAAAAAAGACAACTTAGAAAATACTAATAATTACTTAGCTCCTGTTGAGGAAAAAATTCACAATGCTGAGGAGTTATTAGATAAGTTTAATTTTTCAGGTGCTCAAGCTGAAATCGATGATGCTCACGAATTAATGGATCAATATGAAGCTAGTTATAATAACCAAGTTTCACAAGTAGATGAGATTTTAGCACTACATAAAGATAATGAATCGTTATATGAAAAGTGCAAAGTTGATCATCGTGAAATGAAAAGGGATATTTTAGCTAATCGTCATCAATATGGTGAAGCTGCAAATCCATTGGAAACAGAAATTGAAAATTTTGAACCTAAATTATCTCAATATGAAGTATTAAAAGCTGATGGCAATTATGTGCAAGCACACAATCATATTTCAGCATTACATGAAGAGATGCAAAGTTTAAAAGAATATATGGAAGAAATTCCAGAATTAATCCGTGAAGCACAAAAAGAATTACCTGGTCAATTCCAAGACTTGAAATATGGTTGCAGAGATCTAAAAGTAGAAGGATACGATTTAGACCATGTCAAAGTTGATGGAACAGTTCAAAGCTTGAAAACAGAATTAAGTTTTGTTGAACCTATGATTAGTAGATTAGAATTAAACGAAGCAAATGATAAACTTGAATATATCAATGATAAATTAGATGAAATGTATGATTTAATTGAACATGAAGTTAAGGCTAAAAATGAAGTAGAAGAAACTAAAGATGTTATCACTGATGATTTATTTAAAGCCAAAGACATGAATTATACATTGAAAACAGAAATTGAATATGTTCGTGAAAATTATTATATTAATGAATCAGATGTTCAAAGCGTAAGACAATTTGAAAATGAAATTCAAAATCTTATCTCTGTATATGATGAAATTCTTAAAGAAATGTCTAAATCTGCAGTTCGCTATAGTGAAGTACAAGATAATTTACAATATCTAGAAGATCACGTGAGCGTTATTAATGAAAAACAAGATAAACTACAAAATCATTTAATTCAATTACGTGAAGATGAAGCAGAAGCTGAAGATAATTTAATTCGCGTACAATCTAAAAAAGAAGAAGTTTATCGCCGATTACTTGCTTCTAACTTGCCAAGTGTTCCGGAAAGATTCATTATTATGAAAAATGAAATAGATTATGAAGTTCGTGAAGTAGATGAACAATTTAGTGATAGACCAATACATGTAAAACAATTAAAAGACAAAGTTGCTAAAATTGTTATTCAGATGAACACATTTGAAGATGAAGCTAATGATGTATTAGTTAATGCAGTTTACGCTGAAAAACTAATCCAATACGGTAATAGATATCGTAAAGATTACCAAAGCATTGATAAAAGCTTAAACGAAGCGGAACGTTTATTTAAAAACAACCGTTACAAACGTTCAATCGAAATTTCAGAACAAGCACTTGAAAGTGTAGAACCAGGAATTACTAAGCATATTGAAGAACAAGTAATTAAAGAATAATTGATATTAATTAATAGAGACATGATTTCCATATAATTGGAAGTCATGTCTTTTATTTTTATAAAAAAATAGTATAATGCTTGAGTATGCTTATTTAGAATATTAAATGGTAAAATACCTCAATAATACATAATAATTATTAATATAAATAAACGAGATAAAACGCTATAAAATATAGAAATGATTATCCTAAATGTTTAGATTAAACTTAAAAATTTTCAAGAAAGAGAAGTGTTATCAATGATTTATTTAGATAATGCAGCTACTACAAAAGTTGATTCAAGTGTAATGAATTCTTTTGTGAAAGTTAATGAATCACTTTATTTCAATCCCAATAGTCCTCATCAAGCAGGTCTTCAAGCTGAAAAACTATTACAACAAGCAAAAGAGCAAATCAATCAAGCACTTAAATTAAATCATTTATATGATATTATTTTCACAAGTGGTGCAACTGAATCGAACAATATGGCTTTGAAAGGTATAGCTTATCGTAAAAAAGATACTGCTAATGAAATTATCACGTCAGTATTAGAGCATCCTTCTGTATTAGAAGTTGTAAGATATTTAGCTGAAAAAGAAGGATTCATATTAAAATATGTCAATGTTAAACCTAATGGACAAATAGATATTGAACATTTCAAAGCATTGATGAATGATCGTGTAGGGCTTGTAACATGTATGTATGTGAATAATATTATGGGACAAATTCAACCTATTAAACAAATTGTAAACATATTAAAAGAATATCCGAAAGCTCATTTTCACGTTGATGCCGTACAAGCACTAGGAAAAATCCCGTTAAATATAGACGGAATTGATAGTTTAAGTTTAAGTGGGCACAAATTTAACGGACTTAAAGGGCAAGGTTTATTAATTACTAGAACAGCTCATAATCTCGAACCAATTATTCATGGCGGTGGACAAGAATTTGGTGTTCGTAGCGGCACAGTCAATTTACCGATGGCGGTATCAATGGTTAAAGCAATCAATCAAGCTGTTCAACAAACTGAACAATTAAACCAAACATTATCTTCTTATCAACAACAAATAAGAGAAATGGTTGAAACTTATCCTGGTGTGAAAATAAACTCTCCAGAAGATGCAGCGCCACAAATCATTAATATAGGTTTCCCTGGTGTAAAAGGCGAAGTATTAGTTAATGCATTTTCTAAACAAGATATAATGGTTTCTACTACGAGTGCATGTTCCTCTAAAAGAGGAAAACTGAATGAAGTATTATTAGCTATGGGAATACCGGAAAAACAAATCGAAGGCAGTATCCGATTATCAATGGGTCAAACTACCACACAAGCTGATATTGATACATTTAAAGAAAAATTTGAACTAATATATAAAGAAATCAAGGAGTTGTTGAAATAATGAAATACGACCATTTAATCGTAAGATATGGTGAGTTAACGCTTAAAGGTTCTAACCGTAAAAAGTTTGTTAACCAATTAAAAACCAATGTGACTAGAGCGTTAAAACCTCTAGAAGGATTTCATATCAAAGGTAAAAGAGACCGTATGTATATTGAATTATCAGATGAAGCTGATATTGATGAAATCATTGACCGTTTATCAAAAGTATATGGTATCAAATCAATCAGTCCAGTATTAAAAACAGAAAAAAATGATCAATCAATTGCTGAAGTAGCTGTGCGTTTAGCACAATCATTTGAAAAAGGTTCTACATTTAAAATTGACGTCAAAAGATCTGATAAATCGTACCACAAAGACACTTATGAATTACAACGTGAAATTGGTGGCGAAGTATTAAAAAATGTTGAAGGTTTGACAGTAGATGTTAAACGTCCACAACATGAAATTCGAGTAGAAGTTCGATTAGATGCAATTTATTTATATGTAGATGTTATACAAGGATCAGGTGGTTTACCTGTAGGTACTGGTGGTAAGACGTTATTGATGCTATCAGGAGGTATAGATTCACCTGTTGCTGGTATGGAAGTTATGAAACGTGGCGTAACTATTGAAGCCATTCATTTCCATAGTCCACCATTCACAAGTGAAAAGGCTAAGGAAAAAGTCATTGAATTAACACGTATTTTATCAGAACGTGTGGGTCCAATTAAGTTGCATATTGTACCTTTTACTGAATTACAGAAGCAAATTAATAAATCAGTTCATCCAAGATATACAATGACATCTACAAGACGTTTGATGATGAGAGTGGCTGATCAATTAGTTCATAAAATTGGTGCGTTGGGTATTGTAAACGGTGAAAACTTAGGTCAAGTGGCTAGTCAAACATTAAATAGTATGTATGCCATAAACCATGTTACGTCAACACCGGTGTTACGACCATTGTTAACACTTGATAAAGAAGACATTGTTAAAAAAGCAAAAGACATTGGTACGTTTGAGGTGTCTATACAACCATATGAAGATTGTTGTACGATTTTCACACCTAAAAATCCTGTTACAGAACCTGATTTTGATAAAGTTGTAGAATATGAAAGTGTATTTAATTTCGATGATATGGTTGACGAAGCAGTTGAAAATATTGAAACGATAACTATAGATAAAAATTATAAATCTGAAAAAGATAAAACAACTGATGCTTTAATTGAAGATTTATTTTAATAGATTAGCGTAAAGGGGTCATGTCATGGGATGGGATGTATACGTTATATTAATCATAGTTTTATTTGGCTTTTTAGCTGCATTTATTGATTCGGTTGTAGGCGGTGGAGGTTTAATTTCAACCCCTGCACTATTAGCAATAGGGCTGCCACCTGCAGTTGCATTAGGTACAAATAAATTAGCTAGTTCTTTTGGAACATTAACGAGTACAATTAAATTCGTTAGGTCAGGCAATGTAGATTTAAAGATTGTTGCGAAATTATTTCCTTTTGTACTTGTGGCTTCAGTGGGCGGGGCATATTTAGCAACAATGCTTCCTGCACAATTGCTAAAACCATTAATCATAGTCGCTTTGTCATTGGTATTTATATATACGCTTGTTAAAAAGGACTGGGGATCAGTACGTACCTTTACTTCTTTTACACCTATAAAAGCAACTATGTTTGTTATTGCTTATCTCATCATTGGTTTTTATGATGGATTTATTGGTGGTTGCACAGGCTCTTTTATGTTATTTGTATTACTTATGTTTGGTTTTGATTTTTTAAGTGCTGCAGGTAATGCTAAAGTACTTAATTTTGCATCGAACATAGGTGCACTTATATTATTTATGTCATTAGGACAAGTAAATTATTTTTATGGAATGATTATGGCGATAAGTATGATAGTAGGTTCATATGTTGGAGCCCAATCTGCAATAAGTAAAGGCGTAGGTTACGTAAAAGTGTTATTTATAATCGTTACAGCAGTTTTAATTGTTAAAAATGCATATGATTATATTATACATCTGCTTACAAATTAAATAACTATAATAAAGCAAATCAAGGATGGTATTAATGCACATTGTATTAAAATATCTTTTGATTTGCTTTTTTATTTTCAATAAAATAAGTGGGGATAAGATATTCATGATTAACACACGTAATGACACGGATAAATTTTAAAAATATAAAAGTTTAAAATTGAATTTAGTCTTACTGTTATCGTATGATATAAATGTATGAAAATTATTTATAGGAGGTCATAACAATGACTGAAATTACTTTTAGTAACAATTCAGTAACATTATCAGGACAACAAGTGAATGTAGGAGATATTGCACCTGATTTTACAGTATTAGATAATGATTTAAATCAAAAATCATTAGATGACTATGCTAATAAGAAAAAATTAATTAGTGTTGTACCATCAATTGATACAGGTGTATGTGACCAACAAACTCGTAAATTCAACGAAGAAGCTTCACAAGAAGATGGTGTTGTATTAACAATTTCAGTTGACCTACCATTTGCACAAAAAAGATGGTGCGCTTCTAATGGTTTAGAAAATGTTGTTACATTAAGCGACCATAGAGACTTATCATTTGGTGAGAACTTTGGTGTAGTAATGGAAGGAATGAGATTATTAGCTCGTTCTGTATTCGTACTAGATCAAGATAATAAAGTGGTTTATAAAGAAATTGTGAGTGAAGGAACAAACTTCCCAGATTTTGATAAAGCTTTAGAAGCATATAAAAATTTATAAGAATTAAATTTTAGATACCGATTTGAATAGTAAGTGCCCATCTTTTTAAAAGTGATAAAATGATAAAATATTGATTTTCACTATCGAAATGATGGGCACTTTTTATAGAGAGGGAATTAAAATGACTGAAGAAAATACGATTATGGAAAAGTTATTCCAGCACTTAGATGAAAAAGCTAAAACTTTAAATCAAGAAAATGGGCAAAGTTTTATAGAAAATCTAGGTTTAGCTATGGAAGACGTTTATACAAGCCAACGAGAAATGTTGGAACAAGCAACATTGCAAGATCGAAGAAAAGCTTTCCAATTTGCATATTTAAGTTTAATGCAAGAGGAAAATATTCAAGCGAACCATCAAATCACACCAGATTCTATTGGACTTATTTTAGGATTCTTGGTACAACGATTTACGCAAAATAAAGAAGAGATGCATGTTGTCGATATTGCTAGTGGTGCTGGACATTTAAGTGCGGCTGTTAAAGAAGTATTAACCGATAAAACAATTATGCATCATCTTATAGAAGTGGATCCTGTATTATCAAGAGTTAGTGTGCATTTAGCAAATTATCTTGAAATCCCGTTTGATGTTTACCCACAAGACGCTATTATGCCATTACCACTAGAAGAAGCAGATATCATTATTGGTGACTTACCAATTGGGTATTATCCAGTTGACGAACGTAGTAAAGAAATGAAATTAGGTTTCGAAGAGGGACATAGTTACTCACACTATTTACTTATTGAACAAGCTGTAAATGCATTAAAAGGGGCAGGATATGCATTTTTAGTTGTTCCAAGTGAATTATTTTCAGGAGAACATGTGAAACAGTTAGAAAAATTCATTACTACAGAAACAGAGATGCAAGCATTTCTTAATTTACCATCAACATTATTTAAAAATGAGAAAGCTCGTAAATCTATATTGATTTTACAAAAGAAAGAAAATGGTGTTACAAAACCAGTTGAAGTATTTTTAGCTAATATTCCTGATTTCAAAAATCCACAACAATTCCAAGGTTTTATGTCTGAATTAAATCAGTGGATGGACACAAATCATACAAAAAAATAATCTGTAACAGTATAGAATTCAAACTGTGTTAATGATAAAATAAACTATGAAAAATATAATTAAACAAACGATGGAGGACAAAATATTATGTCAAAATTAATTTTGGCGATTAATGCTGGTAGCTCTTCTTTGAAGTTCCAGCTTATTAGAATGCCTGAAGAAAAAACAGTTACCAAAGGCGTTGTTGAAAGAATTGGTATGAAAGATTCAATTTTTACAATCTTAGTTGAAGGGGAAAAACTAACCGAAGTCAAAGATATCAAAGACCATGAAGAAGCGGTAGATATTATGTTGGCGAAATTCAAAGAACATAATATTATTCAAGATATCTATGAAATTCAAGGAACAGGACATCGAGTTGTACACGGTGGCGAAACATTTCCTTCATCAGCTGTAGTAACTGACGAAGTTGAAGAACAAATTGAGGCATTGAGTGAGCTAGCACCATTGCATAACCCAGCTAACTTGATGGGTATTAGAGCATTTAGAAAGCTTTTACCAGAAATACCACATGTAGCGGTTTTCGATACATCATTCCACCAAACTATGCCTGAACAGGCTTATTTATATAGTTTACCTTATCGTTATTATGAAGATTACGGAATTCGTAAATATGGTTTCCATGGTACTAGTCATAAATATGTTTCACGTCGTGCAGCAGAAATCTTAGGTAAACCAATTGAAGATTTACGCATTATTTCATGTCATATTGGTAATGGTGCATCAGTTGCTGCGATAGATGGAGGAGAATCAATTGATACTTCAATGGGATTCACTCCATTAGCAGGAGTAACTATGGGTACACGTTCAGGTAACCTTGACCCAGCGTTAATTCCATATATTATGGAGAAAACTGGTAAAAATGCTGATGAAGTGTTAAATATTCTTAATAAAGAGTCTGGATTATTAGGCCTAACAGGTACTTCAAGTGACTTACGTGATTTAACAGAAGAAGCTAAACATGGACGTCATAGATCACGTGTTGCATTAGATTTATTCGCTTCAAAAATCCATAAATATATCGGTTCTTATGCAGCAAGAATGCATGGCGTAGATGTAATTGTGTTTACTGCTGGTATAGGTGAAAACTCACATATCATTCGTGGTAAAGTGTTAGAAGGACTAGAGTTTATGGGCGTTTATTGGGATCCTAAGAAAAATGAAAATCTTCATGGTGAAGAAGGCGAAATCAATTACCCACATTCACCTGTTAAAGTACTCGTTGTACCAACAGATGAAGAAGTTATGATTTCAAGAGACGTAGTTAAATATGGTGGCTTATCTGTAGAAGAAGAATCATCAGAAAATGCTGAGTCAAAATAAAAAATTAAGTGTAACTAAAAATACCACTATCTAAAGTTAGATAGTGGTATTTTTTCTAACTAATGTTCTTTTTCAGCGTATTTAACTATAAAACAAATAAAAAACTCACCTTAATTAAAAGGTGAGTCTATATAACCTAAACTAATATTAATTAGAATATCTTTCACGTAATTGTGGAGTTGCAACTTGTGGTTGGAAGTCATTTGGAATTTCTTCTGTTCTTACAACTAAAACATCACAAGGTGCGTGTCTAACGATAGCTTCAGAAACAGAACCAACGATGAATCGTTCAACTGCATTAAGACCTGAAGTACCACTCATAATTAAGTCAGCACCAACTTCTGGTGCAATTTTTTTAGGGATAATCGCTTTAGGTGAACCAAATTCTAAACGCGTTTCAACGTTTGTAACACCAGCATTTGCTGCAACTTCTTTGTAACCTTTTAATAATTCTTCAGAGAAGTGTTTAGATTTTTCAGTAAATTGAGCATCATATACCTCATAAGAAGAATATGTTCTAGAGTCAATAACATTAACAATTGTAAGTTTTGCGTCGTTACGTTTAGCAACCCCAACTGCTTTGTTAAAGGCCCATTCTGCTTCGTGTGAACCGTCGACTGCGATTAAAATATTTTTGTAAGTAATCATAGTCAGTACCCCTTTCGTCTTTTCTTAATTTTATTTTAACATACTTTTCAGAATTTTTAACTCGAAAAATTAACAATTTTGTGTATTTTTGTAGGCGCTTTCATTTGAGTTTTAGTAGTGTTTAGGGTTAATATGATAGTGGAGGTGTGAGGAATGAAAATAGGTATTCCTAAAGAGATAAAAAATAATGAAAACAGAGTGAGTCTATCACCAAGTGGTGTACATGCATTGGTTGAACAAGGACACACTGTATTAGTTGAAACAAATGCTGGAATGGGCTCTTACTTTGAAGACATAGATTACAAAGAAGCAGGGGCTGACATCGTTTCAGAGGCTTCTCAAGTTTGGGATGTTGATATGGTTGTTAAAGTAAAAGAACCATTAGAAGAAGAATATCAATATTTCAAAGAAGGACTCATTTTATTCACTTATCTACACTTGGCTAATGAAGAAAAATTAACAAAAGCGCTTGTAGATAACAAAGTGATTGGTATTGCGTATGAAACAGTACAATTACCTGATCGCTCATTACCTTTATTAAGTCCAATGAGTGAAGTTGCTGGAAGAATGGCAACTCAAATTGGCGCTGAATTTTTACAAAAATTTAATGGTGGTATGGGAATTTTACTTGGTGGCGTACCAGGTGTTCCTAAAGGAAAAGTAACAATTATCGGTGGCGGTCAAGCTGGCACAAATGCTGCTAAAATAGCATTAGGTTTAGGTGCAGATGTCACTGTTTTAGATGTGAATCCTAAAAGATTACAAGAATTAGACGATCAATTTAATGGTAGAATTCATACTATTATGTCTAATCCTTTAAATATTGAAACATATGTTAAGGAAAGTGATTTAGTGATTGGTGCAGTATTAATTCCAGGAGCTAAAGCACCTAATCTTGTAACTGAAGATATGATTAAAGAAATGAAAAATGGTTCAGTGATCGTTGATATTGCAATCGACCAAGGCGGAATTTTTGAAACAACTGATAAAATCTCAACTCACGATGATCCGACTTATATTAAACATGGTGTTGTTCACTATGCTGTTGCCAATATGCCAGGGGCAGTACCTCGAACATCAACTTTAGCACTTAATAATGCAACATTACCGTTTGCTCAAACATTAGCTAATAAAGGCTATAAAGAAGCATTTAAATCAAATCATGCATTATCATTAGGTTTAAACACATATAAAGGTCATGTTACACATCAAGGTGTAGCAGAAGCGTTTGATATGCCTTATACTTCTGTAGAAGATGCATTAAAATCATAATTTATAATTAAATAAAAATGATATATAAATAATCCCTCAAATGGAGAATCATTTGAGGGATTATTATTGTTATTGTGAACAATAATTATTTTGTGTAATGCGTTAAAATTTCACAACCATTTTCAGTAACTAAAATATCATCTTCGATACGCACACCGGCTACACCCGGAACATAAATACCAGGTTCAATAGTAATCACCATACCCGCTTCTAAAATATTATCATTAGTACTAGAAACATCTTGATATTCATGTTCTTCAAGTCCTAAACCATGTCCAAGACGATGAGGGAAGTACTGTCCATAACCTGCATTATCAATAATATCTCTAGCGATTTTATCTATATCTTTTAATTTAACGCCTGGACGAATTGCAGCTATCGCAGATTCCTCTGCATCTAATACAATGTTGTATATATCTAAAGCTTCTTTAGAAGGTGTTCCAAATTGTACCGTTCTAGTCATATCACTACAATAATGCTCATAAATAACGCCTAAATCGAAAAGAACAAGTTCATTCTTTTGCAGTTTACGATTACCAGGTACACCATGAGGTGATGCGGCATGATCACCAAATAAAACCATAGTATCGAAACTCATCTCATTTACACCATATTTCTTAATTTCGTTTTCAATATGGTTAACGACTTCTCTTTCGCTAATGCCTTCTTTTAAATAAGCGACACCTATTTCAATACATTTGTCCGCAAGATTAGCAGCATGTTTTATTTTCTTAATTTCATCAATAGATTTAATATTTCTTAAATCTTTAATAACTTGATCTATATCGCCATAATGCTCTATTTGAAATGCATTCGTCAATTCACGTTGACGTTTTACTGTTAAATGTTCACTTTCTATAAGTATTTGTTTAAATGATTGTTGGTATAAATCAAACGGATTTTCTGTATCTAAATAGCCTATAATTTTTCCTTCATAAGGTGACTGTTTAACTTCTTCAACTTCCATTTTAGGGCAAAATAAAACAGTTTCACCATTTGATTGAATTAACAGTGCAAATAATCTTTCATGTGGTTCACTACGGTAACCAGTAAAGTAATATATATTTAAAGGTGTAGTAATCCATGCAGCATCTACATTCTCTTTTTGTAAATAATTTACGATGTCATTAATTTTTGACATGAAATTAACCTCCTATACCAGATTAAGTTAATTTTATTCCAAATAATCATATATTTCAAAGTTTCATATTATTAAATACCAAACGTGTTATAAAAATGGTGAGCTAGGGTATAATAAATACATAATTATTTAGGAGGGCTATAATAATGAAACTATCATTTCATGGTCAATCAACAATTTATTTTGAAGGCAACGGTAAGAAAGTAATCGTAGATCCATTTATATCAGGTAATGATAAATGTGATTTAGATGAACAAAGATTAGCAGTTGATTATATTATTTTAACGCATGGTCACGAAGATCATTTTGGCGATGTTGTAGAATTAGCTAATAGAAATCACGCTACAGTGATAGGTAGTGCAGAAATAGCTGGATATTTATCTACTTATTATGGTGTCGAAAATGTACGTGGAATGAACATTGGCGGTAAAGCTGAATTAGATTTCGGTAGCGTTAAATATGTTCAAGCATTCCATAGTTCTAGTTATACACATGAAAATGGTATTCCAGTATATCTTGGTATGCCAATGGGTATTGTTATTGAAGCAGAAGGTAAAACAATTTATCATACTGGTGACACAGGATTATTCAGCGATATGGAATTAATAGCTAAACGTCATCCAGTTGATGTATGTTTCGTTCCAATCGGTGACAACTTTACTATGGGTATAGATGATGCAGCATATGCAGTTAATGAATTTATTAAACCAAGTATCTCAGTTCCTGTACACTACAATACTTTCCCATTAATTGAACAAGATCCTCAACAATTTAAAGACGCTGTAAATGTTGGTGAAGTTCAAATATTAGAACCTGGTCAAGAAGTTCAATTTTAATTATAGATATAAAAACATCCTTGGTATGAGTGCCAAGGATGTTTTATAGTATGACGTTATTAATTACGCATTTATATTGAAATAAATATTAGCTAATCAATACATGTTATTTAACGATAAGTACTGGGACAGTTGCACGTTTAGCAACTTTGTGACTTACGCTACCAAGTACAAATTTTTTCTTTTCTTCTGCTTTGCGGTTACTAACGACAACAATGTCATACTTACCACTGTTAGCATGTTTTACTAGTTCTTCTTTTGCATTACCACGTACAATGATTTGATCATAATCAATACCATAATCTTCTAAAATGTGACGTGTTTTTTCTAAACGTTTGCTACGTTCTTCAGTGATTTTATCCAAATGCACACCAGCTTTAATTGACGCTTGAGCATCTTGTTCATTGATGGCATTTAAAATAGTTACAACAGTATCATCACCTGCAAGTTTAGAAACAGCTTCTAAAGCTTTTTCATTTTTAATATGAGTATCTACACCTAATAATATATTTTTATACATAAGTCTATCCCTCCTTATCTCCATTCTAATAAAAATAGGGGAATATTTCCATTTAAATTAAAAGTAATTTTAATAAAATTATCTTTTCACAAAAGATGTTAATTTATAATAGAAGTTTTATAAATTCGAAAGTGCGCTTCAATGATTTTTTCTCGTTAAAAAGTTATAATAAGCATAACATTGTTCTAAGAAGAGGTAACGTTATGACTAAACATGAACAAATTTTAAAACACATTGAATCGCTAGCGATCGGTTCGAAAATTTCAGTAAGAAAAATAGCGAAAGATTTAACTGTTTCAGAGGGTACAGCTTATAGAGCTATTAAAGATGCGGGCCAACTTGGTTTAGTAACAACAATAGATAGAGTTGGTACAGTTAGAATTGAAAAGCGAAATCGTGATGAAATTGATAATTTAACATTTAATGAAATTGCTAATATTATTGAAGGTCAAATTATTGCAGGTAAAAACGGTGTTAATAAAACAGTCTCAAATTTTGCAATTGGTGCTATGGAGTTAAAGGACATATTAAGATATATTGGTCCACAAACATTACTCATTATTGGAAACCGTGAACAAGTTCAGCTTGAAGTGATGAAAAGAGGAACAGCAATATTAATTACTGGTGGATTTTATCCAAGTAAAGAAGTGATAAAATATGCTGACGAACATGATTTACCTATTCTTTCTTCTAGCTACGATACATTTTTAGTTGCAAATATTATTAACCGTGCGATGTTTAATCAAAAAATTCGTAAAGAAATCTTAGTAGTTGAAGATATTGTTAAGCCTATTAATGAGCTTTCAGTTTTAATGAACTCTATGACTTTACAAGACTATAAACAAATTGCAAATGAAACAGGACATACACGTTTTCCAGTTGTGAATAATGATTATAAACTAGTTGGTATTGTCACTAGTAGAGAAATGATAAATATGAATGAAAATGATTTAATTGAAGACGTTATGACTAAAAATCCAATTAGTGTTAAGTTATCAAATACTGTGGCTAGTTGTGCACACTTATTAATTTGGGAAGGTATTGAACTCTTACCAGTTACAGATAATAATAAAAAAGCAGTTGGTGTTATAAATAGGCAAGATGTTTTAAAATCTATGCAATTATTAGGACGACAACCTCAAATTGGTGAGACGATTAACGATCAAATTGCGAAACATATTACAATTAACCATGACAGTATTCAGACGGATGTGTCGCCGCTATTAACTAATCATTATGGCACACTAAGTAAAGCCGTATTTGTCGGTATTATAGAAGAAACTTTACGTCATGAAATGAGAAAGTATAAAAAAGGCAATGTCATGATTGAAAGTTTGAATATTATTTATTTAAAAACTGTGCCAATTGAAACTGGTATCGATGTTGAGTACGAAATGCTAGATGTGGGAAGATATTTTGCTAAATTAGAAGTTACAATGTTTTGTCAAAATGAAAAAGTTGCTAATGCATCAGTCATTTGTCAAATGTTTGAAGGATATTAATCAATGATATAAAAGAGGGGTCAATATAAATGGAAATACTAATGAATGATATTATGAAAGAAATAGAATCAACAGACAAAGTTATCATACACAGACATGTGAGACCAGATCCAGACGCATACGGTTCTCAATTAGGTTTGAAATATTATTTAAAACTTAAATTTCCTGATAAAGAAATTTATGCAGTAGGTGAAGCAGAAGAGTCACTTAATTTTATTGGAACATTTGATCAAGTTGAAGATGAAACTTATCAAGATGCACTTGTAATTGTTTGTGATACAGCCAATGCGCCTCGTATTGATGATCAACGATATGCATTAGGTGCGAGAGTGTTAAAAATTGATCATCACCCTGCTGTTGATCAATATGGAGAAATTAATTTAGTAAATACTAATGCGTCTTCTACAAGTGAGATTATTTATGATATGATCCTGCACTTTAATGACGAAAGCATCATCAATGCGGACGTTGCACGTGTGCTTTATTTAGGTATTGTAGGGGATACAGGAAGATTCTTATTTAATAATACGACACAACACACAATGGAAATTGCTGGAAGACTAATTGGATTCCCATTTGATCATAATGCTGAGCTTAATAAAATGTCTGAAAAAGACCCTAGATTAATGCCATTCCAAGGTTATGTTTTACAAAACTTTGAGTTATTTGAAGATGGCTATTGTCAAGTGCGTATAACTAAAGATGTTTTAGAACAGTTTAATATTAAATCTAATGAAGCGTCACAGTTCGTCAATACCATTGCTGATATCCGTGGTCTTAAAATCTGGATGTTCGGTGTAGATGAAGGAGATCAAATTCGTTGTCGTCTACGTTCTAAAGGACAATTTGTCATAAATGATGTTGCCAGTGATTTTGGCGGTGGAGGCCATCCTAATGCTTCTGGCGTTTCTGTTTATAGTTGGGAAGAATTTGATTTGCTAGCCAAAGCTTTACGTCAAAAATTATAAGTACAATCACTTAAAGAAAGGAGTCATACAAACATGGTTGCATATTTAAATATTCATACGGCCTATGATTTATTAAACTCCAGTTTGAAAATTACAGACGCAGTTGAAAAGGCCAAAAGAGAAGGTGTAGATACACTTGCAATTACAGATACAAATGTTTTGTATGGCTATCCTAAGTTTTATGATGCTTGTATCGAAGCGGGTATTCATCCTGTATTTGGGATGACTGTATTATTAACTGATGGTTTATATCAAATAGAAACAGTATTATTAGCTCAAAATAATGATGGTTTAAAAGATTTATATCAATTATCTTCAGCGATAAAAATGAAAGAGAAAGTAGATATTTCAATTGATTGGTTAAAACGATACGAAGCAAATTTAATTATTATTTTTAAAAATGCAGAAGAACAACATCAACAATTAATTGAGTCTTTTGATTTTAAGCAACATGTTTACATAAATCAAAATTCAGTCCAAATAAACAATAGAGAGTGTGTATGGTTAAATACTGCACGTTATTTAAATAAAGAAGATGCAGATACAATAACTGCATTACAAGCAATTAAAGATAATAGTAAGCTTGATTTAGTAGGGGAACAGGAAGATTTTGACGAGCATTTTTACACTTCGGAAGAAATACATAATCTTGGTTTAGATACATCCATTTTTAGAAAAACTGATGAAATAGCTCAATTATGTACTGCAGAACTCAATTATCACCAATCACTACTACCGCAATTTGAAACACCTAATGGTGAAACTTCAAAAAAATATCTATGGATGAAGTTAGAAGAACAACTAAAAAATTGGAATCTTAATCATCCTCATTATATAGACAGATTAAAACACGAATATGCCATTATTACGAATATGGGATTTGAAGATTACTTCCTTATTGTAAGTGACTTAATTCATTATGCTAAAACACATAATGTAATGGTTGGACCTGGTCGTGGTTCATCTGCTGGTTCACTAGTAAGTTATTTATTAGGAATTACTACAATTGACCCAATAAAATTCAATTTACTTTTTGAAAGATTTTTAAATCCTGAACGTGTAACAATGCCTGATATTGATATTGACTTTGAAGATACAAGACGTGAAAAAGTTATTCAATACGTCCAAGAAAAATATGGTCAACTTCATGTTTCTGGAATAGTGACATTTGGACATTTATTAGCTAGAGCTGTGGCTAGAGATGTAGGCCGTATTATGGGATTTGATGAAATAACATTAAATGAAATTTCTAAACTCATTCCACATAAATTAGGGATAACTTTAGATGAAGCATATCAAAATGACGATTTTAAACAATTCGTTCATAGAAATTATCGACATGAACGTTGGTTTGATTTGTGTAAAAAATTAGAAGGACTCCCACGTCATACCTCAACTCATGCAGCAGGTATTATTATTAATGATCACGCACTTTATGAATATGCGCCATTGACATTAGGGGATACTGGATTGCTTACACAATGGACAATGACTGAGGCAGAACGTATTGGTCTATTGAAAATCGACTTTTTAGGACTTAGAAATCTATCAATTATACATCAAATTGTGAACCAAGTGAAAAAAGATTTGAACATTGATATAGATATTGAACAAATTCCATTTAATGATAATAAAGTGTTTGAATTATTATCCCAAGGTGATACGACAGGTATTTTCCAATTAGAATCTGATGGTGTTAGAAGTGTATTGAAAAAATTGAAGCCCGAACATTTCGAAGACATTGTTGCCGTCACATCATTATATAGACCTGGGCCGATGGAAGAGATCCCTACATACATTACACGCAGACATGATCCTTCTAAAGTTCAGTATCTACATGAAGATTTAGCACCCATTTTAAAAAATACTTATGGCGTAATCATTTATCAAGAACAAATAATGCAAATAGCAAGTAAGTTCGCAAACTTCAGTTATGGCGAAGCAGATATTTTAAGACGTGCTATGAGTAAGAAAAATAGAGCAGTGCTAGAAAGTGAAAGACAACACTTTGTTGACGGTGCGTTACAAAATGGGTATGACGAATATATGAGTAAACAAATATTCGATTTAATATTGAAATTTGCTGACTATGGTTTCCCAAGAGCACATGCCGTTAGTTACTCTAAAATTGCATATATTATGAGTTATCTAAAAGTTCATTATCCAAATTACTTTTACGCTAATATATTGAGTAATGTTATTGGTAGTGAGAAAAAAACGTCAGCAATGATTGATGAAGCGAAGCATCAAAATATTAAGATATTGCCTCCTAATATCAATGAAAGTCATTGGTTCTATAAAGCAACATCTGACGGAATTTATTTATCGTTAGGTGCTATTAAAGGTGTTGGATATCAAAGCGTTAAACTTATTGTTGACGAACGATATCAAAACGGTGAATTTAAAGATTTCTTTGATTTTGCCAGAAGATTACCTAAACGAGTCAAAACTAGGAAATTATTAGAGTCATTGATTTTAGTAGGTGCGTTTGACACATTTGGTAAAAACCGTGCTACGTTATTACAGTCCATTGACCAAGTTATTGATCAAGTTACTGATATTGAACAAGATGATATGTTATTTGATTTCTTCACGCCTAAACAAGATTATGAAGAAAAAGATGAATTACCAGATAAACTAATCAGCGAATATGAGAAGGAATATTTAGGTTTTTATATTTCGAAACATCCAGTAGAAAAAGAATTTAATAAAAAGCAATATTTAACTATTTACAGATTGAATAACGCTCAAAATTACCATCCTATATTAGTGCAATTTGATCAAATTAAGCGTATCAGAACAAAAAATGGGCAAAATATGGCTTTTGTGACATTAAATGATGGTCTACATTTGATGGATGGAGTTATCTTCCCAGATCAATTTAAAAAATATGAACTTGAGTTGTCAGAAGAACACATTTATGTCATACAAGGGAAATTTGATAAAAGAAATGGTAAGAATCAGCTTATTATTAATGACATATATAGTGAAGAAGCGTTTGAGACACATAAACTCACACATTCAAATCAAATTATCGTAAGACATATTGACCAAGCAAAAGGATTTGAACAATATATTGACCAAGAAAAGACAAAACAATCTATTGAAATACAAGCATATGATGATGAATCTAAGCGAATGTCACGTATAGGATTTATTAATAAAAATTCTGAAAATATGAGGGAACTAATACAGTTATTCAAACCTAGTGATATCCGATTTATATAACTTTTAACTACTATTAATTTATGATATAGTAAACTGATGATTTATATTTTAATCATCAGTTTATTTTTGTAATTGTTTTTTGTACTATTTGTTTGTAATTGTCATTATCTTATACATAAAATAATGATAAAATATGAATGATCAGCAGAAAAAATAATTATAAAAGTAACGAAGAAATGTTGATTCAAAGTTTAGCTAGTTGCTAAATTTTTGACATTTTTAAATACATTTTAAAAGTACATTGTTAATGCAATCTGTTTACAGTTAAAAATGATTGGTAATTGTTTACTCAGTTAATTCTAAAAAAATAAATAGGGGTTGAATAGCATGTCTTTAAGAGATGAAGCATTAGAAATGCATAAAAAAAATCAAGGTAAATTAGAAGTAACACCTAATGTCAAAGTTACAAACAAAGATGAATTAAGTTTAGCTTATTCACCAGGTGTAGCTGAACCTTGTAAAGAAATACATGAAGATAAAAGAAAAGTTTATGACTATACTATAAAAGGTAATACAGTTGCTGTAGTAACAGATGGTACTGCTGTTTTAGGATTAGGGAATATCGGTCCGGAAGCAAGTATTCCAGTTATGGAAGGTAAAGCAGTATTATTCAAAAGTTTTGCTGGTGTTAATGGTGTTCCAATTGCGCTTAATACAACAGATACTGATGAGATTATTAATACTGTAAAATTACTTCAACCTAACTATGGAGGAATCAATTTAGAGGATATTTCAGCGCCGCGTTGTTTTGAAATTGAGGAAAGATTAAAAAAAGAAACTAATATTCCTGTTTTTCACGACGATCAACACGGTACAGCTATTGTAACTACAGCAGGCTTAATTAATGCCTTAAGAATTGTAGATAAAGATTTAGCCGACATTAAAGTTGTCCTCAACGGAGCTGGTGCAGCAGGTATTGCAATTGTAAAACTGTTATATTCATACGGTGTGAGAAATATGGTTATGTGTGATTCTAGAGGTGCCATATTTGAAGGCAGAAGTTATGGTATGAATGATACTAAAGAATATGTAGCTAAGTGGACTAATAAAGACAAAATAGAAGGCGAATTGAGTGAAGTTATTCAAGATGCAGATGTCTTCATTGGTGTTTCTATTGCAGATTTATTATCTAAAGAAATGGTAGAAAGTATGGCTAAAGATCCAATAATCTTTGCAATGGCTAACCCTAACCCAGAAATCAATCCTAATGATGCTAAAGAAGCTGGAGCTAAAGTAGTTGGAACAGGTCGTTCAGATTATCCTAACCAAATCAATAACGTATTAGCATTCCCTGGTATTTTTAGAGGTGCTTTAGATACTGAAGCTACACATATTAATGAAGAAATGAAAAAAGCTGCCGTAGAAGCTATTGCAGACTTAATTCAAAGTGATGAATTAGAGCCAAATTATTGTATTCCTGGTCCATTTGATAAACGTGTAGCGCCATCTGTAGCTAGAGAAGTTGCTAAAGCGGCTATGGAATCAGGTGTTGCTAGAATTGAAGTTGACCCACAAGATGTGTATGATAAAACAATGAAATTAACAGACTTAAAATAATTATAGTTGTAATGAGAGTGGGAGATTAATAAACATGTCATACTAAAAAAATAGTTGTATATGTTTTAAGAAAAATGTAAAACGGTATCGTTTTAACTAGGTTAAAGATGATAATATACCTAATCATATTCAAAAGTAGTTTTATATTTTTCTATCTCACTTTTGTTATAATTTATTCATTTTATACATAACAATATAATCTACATGAAAAAATTAAGCCTAATAAGGGTCAAAGGTTTTTGGAGGTTTCCCTATGTTTAAAGATTTTTTTAATCGAACAAAGAAAAAGAAATATTTAACGGTTCAAGACTCAAAACAAAATGACGTACCAGCAGGAATCATGACTAAATGTCCAAAATGTAAAAAAATTATGTATACCAAAGAATTAGATGAAAACCTAAATGTATGCTTTAATTGTGACCATCATATTTCTTTATCTGCATATAAACGCATTGAAGCGATTTCTGATGAAGGTACATTTAATGAATTTGATAAAGGGATGACTTCTGCAAATCCATTAGATTTCCCTGGATACATTGAAAAAATTGAAAAAGATCAGAAAAAAACTGACTTAAATGAAGCTGTAGTAACAGGTACTGCCGAATTAGATGGTGTTAAGTATGGTGTGGCAGTTATGGATGCTCGTTTTAGAATGGGAAGTATGGGGTCAGTTGTTGGTGAGAAGATTTGTCGAATTATTGATTATTGCACAGAACAACGTTTACCATTTATTTTATTCTCTGCCAGTGGCGGTGCCCGTATGCAAGAGGGTATTATTTCTTTAATGCAAATGGGTAAAACAAGTGTTTCACTAAAGAAACATTCAGATGCAGGTTTACTTTATATTTCTTATATCACTAATCCTACTACAGGTGGTGTATCTGCTAGTTTTGCATCAGTTGGTGATATCAATCTAAGTGAACCAAAAGCACTAATAGGCTTTGCAGGACGTCGAGTAATTGAACAAACAATTAATGAAAAATTACCTGAAGATTTCCAAACAGCAGAATTTTTATTAGAGCATGGTCAACTAGATAAAGTGATACATCGAAAAGATATGAGAACTACACTTGCTAATATTTTAAATCTACATCAAGAGGTGAGAAGCTAATGCTTGATTTTGAAAAGCCACTTTTTGAAATAAGAAAGAAAATTGATTCATTAAAAGAATCTCAAGAAAAAAACGATGTTGATTTGCAAGAAGAAATCGATATGTTAGAAGCTTCTTTAGAACGCGAAACTAAAAAAGTGTATACAAATTTGAAACCGTGGGATAGAGTTCAAATTGCAAGGTTGCAAGAAAGACCTACGTCATTAGATTATATACCAAAGATTTTTGATTCATTTATAGAATTACATGGCGATCGTAATTTTAGAGATGACCCAGCAATGATTGGTGGTATTGGTTATTTAAATGGTAAAGCTGTTACTGTAGTTGGACAGCAAAGAGGTAAAGATACCAAAGATAATATTTATCGTAATTTTGGTATGGCACATCCAGAAGGCTATCGAAAAGCATTACGCTTGATGAAACAAGCAGAAAAATTTAACAGACCTATTTTTACATTTATTGATACTAAAGGAGCGTATCCTGGTAAAGCAGCAGAAGAAAGAGGACAAAGTGAATCAATTGCTACCAATTTGATTGAGATGGCCTCACTCAAAGTGCCTGTCATTGCAATAGTCATCGGTGAAGGTGGTAGTGGTGGTGCGCTAGGTATCGGTATTGCTAATAGAGTATTAATGCTTGAAAATAGTACATACTCTGTTATATCTCCTGAAGGAGCTGCTGCATTATTATGGAAAGATAGCAATTTAGCCAAAATAGCTGCAGAAACAATGAAAATTACGGCGAATGATTTACACCAACTTGATGTTATAGATGACGTAATTAAAGAACCTTTAGGCGGTGCGCACAAAGAAGTTGAAGAACAAGCTCAAACTATTAAAGAGGCTTTTGTGGCACATTTAGATGAATTAGAAAAACTTAATAAAGATGAATTAGCAGAAGATCGTTTTAATAAATTTAGAAATATTGGATCTTATGTAGAATAAATATTAGATAGAGTGATAGTTAAAATGAAGACTATTGCTCTATTTTTATTATTGTTAATATAAAATTCATAATTAAAAACGTTTACATCTATATAAGTACTTTCTTTTGATGGAATAAGTAAAAAATTTATGGTAATTTAGAGTTGAAGATAAAACTAGATATAGGAAGGTATGTCGTCATGAAGAAAATTGCAGTTTTGACTAGCGGTGGAGATTCACCGGGGATGAATGCTGCTGTTAGAGCAGTTGTACGTACAGCAATTTACAATAATATTGAAGTTTATGGTGTATATCATGGTTATCAAGGTTTAGTTGAAGACGATATTCATAAACTTGAATTAGGCTCAGTTGGAGATACAATTCAACGTGGTGGGACATTCTTATTCTCAGCAAGATGTCCAGAATTCAAAGAAGAAGATGTACGTAAAGTAGCAATCGAGAATCTACGTAAAAGAGAAATTGAAGGTTTAGTAGTAATCGGTGGAGACGGAAGTTACCGTGGTGCTCAACGCATTAGCGAAGAGTGTAAAGAAATACAAACAATCGGTATTCCTGGAACGATTGATAATGATATTAACGGTACTGACTTTACTATTGGATTTGATACTGCGCTTAATACAATTATTGATTCAGTCGATAAAATTAGAGATACAGCTTCAAGTCATGCTAGAACATTTATCGTTGAAGTAATGGGACGTGATTGTGGTGACTTAGCACTTTGGGCTGGCTTATCTGTTGGTGCAGAAACAATTGTTGTACCAGAAGTTAATACAGAAATTAAAGAAGTGGCTGAGAAGATTGAACAAGGAATTAAACGAGGTAAAAAACATTCAATCGTTATGGTTGCTGAAGGTTGTATGAGCGGACAAGAATGTGCTGAAGAATTAAGTAAATATATAAATATTGATACTAGAGTGTCAGTATTGGGTCACATTCAACGTGGCGGTAGCCCATCTGGTGCTGATCGTGTATTAGCATCACGATTAGGTGGACATGCGGTTGAATTATTAATGAGTGGTGAAACAGCTAAAGGTGTTGGTATTAAACATAACCAATTAACTGCGACACCATTTGATGAAATCTTTGGTCATTCTGATCATAAATTTGATAAACAAATTTACCAACTAGCTAAAGAGTTATCTATATAAATTTCAGGAGGATTATAAAATGAGAAAAACTAAAATTGTATGTACTATTGGACCAGCATCTGAATCAGAAGAAATGATTGAAAAATTAATTAACGCTGGTATGAACGTGGCACGTTTAAACTTTTCACATGGTAGTCATGAAGAACATAAAGGTAGAATTGATACAATTCGTAAAGTTGCTAAACGTTTAAATAAAACTGTAGCTATTCTTTTAGATACTAAAGGACCAGAAATTCGTACTCATAACATGAAAGATGGCGTTATCGAATTAGAAAAAGGTAAAGAAGTTATCGTAAGTATGAGTGAAGTAGAAGGTACACCTGAAAAGTTCTCTGTAACTTACGACAACTTAATTAATGATGTACAAGTAGGATCATACATTTTATTAGACGATGGTTTAGTAGAATTACAAGTTAAAGATATTGATCATAATAATGGTGAAGTAAAATGTGACATTTTAAACACTGGTGAACTAAAAAATAAAAAAGGTGTTAACTTACCAGGTGTTAAAGTAAATTTACCAGGTATCACTGATAAAGATGCTGATGATATTAGATTCGGTATTAAAGAAGATGTAGACTTTATCGCAGCAAGCTTTGTTCGTCGTCCAAGTGACGTATTAGATATCCGTGAAATCTTAGAACAAGAAAAAGCTAATATTACAATCTTTCCTAAAATTGAAAACCAAGAAGGTATTGACAATATTGAAGAAATTCTTGAAGTATCTGATGGTTTAATGGTTGCTCGTGGTGACATGGGTGTTGAAATTCCACCTGAAAAAGTACCTATGGTTCAAAAAGATTTAATTAGAAAATGTAACAAATTAGGTAAACCAGTTATTACTGCAACACAAATGTTAGATTCAATGCAACGTAACCCACGTGCAACACGTGCAGAAGCTAGTGACGTTGCAAATGCTATTTATGATGGTACAGACGCAGTAATGTTATCTGGTGAAACAGCTGCAGGTTTATATCCTGAAGAAGCAGTTAAAACTATGAGAAACATTGCAGTATCTGCAGAAGCAGCACAAGATTATAAAAAATTATTATCTGATAGAACTAAATTAGTTGAAACTTCACTAGTAAATGCTATTGGTATTTCAGTAGCTCATACAGCTCTAAACTTAAATGTTAAAGCAATTGTAGCTGCAACAGAAAGTGGTTCAACTGCACGTACTATTTCTAAATATCGTCCACATTCAGATATTATTGCTGTTACTCCTAGTGAAAAAACAGCTCGTCAATGTGCGATTGTATGGGGTGTTTATCCTGTAGTTAAAGAAGGACGTAAGAACACAGATGCATTATTAAATAATGCAGTAGCAACTGCTGTTGAAACAGAAAGAGTACAAAATGGTGACTTAATAATTATTACTGCAGGTGTTCCAACAGGTGAAAAAGGTACAACAAATATGATGAAAATCCATTTAGTTGGTGACGAAATTGCTAAAGGGCAAGGTGTTGGCCGTGGATCAGTTGTAGGTACTGCTATTGTTGCTGATTCAGCAAGTGATTTAAAAGATGTTGATTTAAGCGACAAAATCATCGTTACAAACTCTGTAGATGAAACATTAGTACCATATGTAGACCAAGCTATCGGTTTAATTACAGAAGAAAATGGTATTACATCACCTAGTGCAATCGTTGGCCTTGAAAAAGGTATTCCAACAGTTGTAGGTGTTGAAAATGCTACTAAAGAAATTAAAAATGATATGTTAGTTACTGTAGATGCTGCAAACGGTAAAGTATTCGAAGGTTATGCTAACGTACTATAATATATAAAATTATCGTCTAGATAATTGAAAATGCAAAAAGGATTGTAACAACTAAGTATTTTAACTTGGTAGTTACGATCCTTTTTAATATGTATAGGTAAATAAAATAGGTATACAAAAAAGTCAGTAAATGAATTTATAAAACTCGTTTACTGACTTTTTTAAGTTTAAAACTCAACTCAATGATAAATTAATCATTCAGTTTTTGAGATTCTTTTTTATATCTCCAATACATGAAACCTAACAATATGAACCATAAAGGCGTTAAGTAAATTGCACGTCTAGTTGTTTCATTAACAAATAATAACCCAAATACTAAGATGAAGAATATTAAAATCACATAGCCCATATATTTACCACCAGGTAATTTATATATAGATTCTTTATGTAATTTTGGATTCTTTCTACTGTAATTAATATAAGCGACAATAATTAATGCCCATACGATTAAGAATAATACAGTCGATAAAGTAGTAACATAAGTAAATACTAATGTTGCATCTGGGAAGATATAATTTAATAATGCTGCAATTAGTAATAATGCTGATGAACCAATGATTGCTACATGAGGCACACCATTTTTATTAGTTTTACTAAAAGCAGGTGGCGCTTGCTTTTTATCTGATAAACCAAATAACATTCTACTATTTGAGAATATACCACTATTACAAGATGACGCTGCTGCAGTTAATACTACAAAGTTGATTAATCCAGCTGCAAATGGAATACCAATTAAAGTAAATAACTTAACGAATGGACTGTTATCAGGATCAACCTTATCCCAAGGAATAATTGACATGATAACAGCTAGGGCACCTACGTAAAATACTAGAATACGAATAGGTACACTATTTATTGCCTTAGGAATTGTTGATTCAGGATCTTTTGTTTCACCAGCAGTTACACCTATCATTTCTATACCAACGAAAGAGAATACTGCCATTTGGAATGACATAAAGAAGCCTGATGCACCTTTAGGGAATATTCCATGACTATATAAATTAGTTAAACTTGCATGACCAAACTGAGTTTTGTATGCAAATAAAATCATGACGGCACCTACAACAATTAAACCTAAAATAGTGACGATTTTAATGATAGAGAACCAAAATTCTAATTCTCCAAATAATTTAGCACTAAGCAAGTTAAATGACATTAGAACTAAAACGCAAAATAATGCGCTTATCCAATTGGGAACTGCAGGGAACCAAAAACTAACATATTTAGCTACAGCAGTTACTTCTGCCATACCTGTTATAATCCAACATAGCCAATAAGTCCAACCTGTAACAAATCCAGCAAATGGTCCAATGTATTTGTTAGTTACGTCTGCAAAAGATTTAAAATTAGTATTTTGAATTATAATTTCGCCTAACCCACGCATAAACATGAAAAGCATGAATCCAATAAAGATATACGTGAGTAATATTGAGGGACCCGTCATAGCAATCGTTTGTCCAGCACCCAGGAATAATCCTGTCCCAATAGCGCCACCGATGGCAATTAATTGCACATGACGATTGCTCAATTCTCTTTGTAGATTTTCAGCCATAAGACCTCTCCCTTACTTTTTATATAATTATATTATGCACTTATATTGGTTTTTATACAATTCATTTAATAAAAAAGTGTCGAAATACACTGCCTTATAATTAGAAATTTGTAATCATACACTATAACCAAATAAAAACTTTCTTATCTATTTAGAATCTCATACAAATTTATGTTTTGAAATACTGATATAAAGCCATTTCAAGAGCTATTCGACCATAGTGAAACCATTGGGCAATAGTAATTATTCATGATTTAAGAGATTTATTTGTTTCACAAAATCTTAATAATTAGCTATAATACTATTTGAAAGCCATTTCATAAAGAAATAGTAAAGGGGAAATTTATCATGGCAGAATTACAAAGAGGTTTGGAAGGGGTAATTGCAGCTGAAACTAAAATCAGTTCAATTATAGATAGCCAATTAACTTATGCAGGATATGATATTGATGATCTTGCTGAAAATGCCCAATTCGAAGAAATTATTTTTTTATTATGGAATTATAGACTTCCAAATAAAGAAGAACTACAAGAACTTAAGTCTAAATTATATGAGTATATGACTCTAAATCCAAGAGTATACAAACACTTTGAAGAATATGTAACTGATAAAGTACATCCAATGACAGCTTTACGTACTTCAGTTTCATACATTGCTCATTTTGATCCAGATGCTGAAGATGAATCTGATGATAAGAAATATGAAAGAGCTATTCGTATTCAAGCAAAAGTAGCTTCATTAGTAACTGCATTTTCACGAGTACGTGAAGGTAAAGAACCACTTAAACCAAATTCTGATTTAAGTTATGCAGCGAACTTCTTATATATGCTTAAAGGTGAACTACCTACAGATATCGAAGAAGAAGCATTTAATAAAGCATTAATCTTACATGCTGATCATGAGTTAAACGCATCTGCATTTACTGCTCGTTGTGCAGTATCTTCATTATCAGATATGTATTCTGGTATTGTTGCTGCTGTAGGTTCATTAAAAGGACCTTTACATGGTGGTGCTAATGAACGTGTAATGGCAATGTTACAAGAAGTAGGTTCTTTAGATAATGTAGACAAGTATTTAGATGAAAAATTTGCTAATAAAGAAAAAATTATGGGATTTGGTCACCGTGTATATAAAGAAGGAGATCCACGTGCCAAATATTTACGCGAAATGAGTAGAAAAATCACTGAAGAAACTGGTAAAAGTGAATTATATGAAATGTCATTAGCTATTGAAAAACGTATTAAAGAAGAAAAAGGATTAATTCCAAATGTTGACTTCTTTAGTGCTACTGTATATCACAGTATGGATATTCCACATAACTTATTCACACCAATTTTCGCAGTAAGTCGTACATCAGGCTGGATTGCGCATATCTTAGAACAATACAGAGATAATAGAATTATGCGTCCAAGAGCTAATTATATTGGTGAAACTGATCGCAAATATCTACCTATTGAAGAAAGATAATTAATCATTTATATTGTAAAATGAATTTTATTAAAATTACTTGGAGGTCAAATGTATGACAGCAGAAAAAATTACTAAAACTAACGACGGTTTAAAAGTACCTAACGAACCAATTATTCCATTTATTATTGGTGACGGAATCGGACCAGATATTTGGAATGCAGCTAGCCGCGTGATTGACGCAGCAGTTGAAAAAGCTTATAACGGTGAAAAACGTATTGAGTGGAAAGAAGTACTAGCTGGACAAAAAGCATATGACAATACTGGAGAATGGTTACCTAAAGAAACTTTAGATACAATTAAAGAATATTTAATTGCTGTTAAAGGTCCTTTAACAACTCCAATCGGCGGAGGTATTCGTTCATTAAACGTTGCTTTAAGACAAGAGTTAGATTTATTTACATGCTTACGTCCTGTACGTTGGTTCCAAGGTGTACCATCACCAGTTAAACGTCCACAAGATGTTGATATGGTTATTTTCCGTGAAAATACAGAAGATATTTATGCTGGTATTGAATTTAAAGAAGGTACTCCAGAAGTTAAAAAAGTAATTGATTTCTTACAAGACGAAATGGGCGCAACAAATATTCGTTTCCCTGAAACTTCAGGTATTGGTATTAAACCAGTTTCAAAAGAAGGTACAGAAAGATTAGTAAGAGCGGCGATTCAATACGCTATCGATAATAATCGTAAAGCAGTAACTTTAGTTCATAAAGGTAATATCATGAAATTCACTGAAGGTTCATTCAAACAATGGGGTTATGATTTAGCTCATAACGAATTTGGTGATCAAGTATTTACTTGGCAACAATATGATGAAATTGTTGAAAAAGAAGGTAAAGACGCTGCTAATGAAGCACAATCAAAAGCGGAACAAGAAGGTAAAATTATTGTTAAAGATTCAATCGCTGATATCTTCTTACAACAAATTTTAACTCGTCCTTCAGAACATGAAGTAGTTGCTACAATGAACTTAAACGGTGACTATATTTCAGATGCATTAGCTGCACAAGTTGGTGGTATTGGTATCGCACCAGGCGCTAACATTAACTATGAAACTGGTCATGCTATTTTCGAAGCAACACATGGTACTGCTCCTAAATATGCTGGATTAAATAAAGTAAATCCATCATCTGAATTATTAAGTTCAGTATTAATGTTAGAACATTTAGGTTGGCAAGAAGCTGCTGATAAGATTACAGAATCTATCGAAGCAACAATTGCTTCTAAAATTGTTACTTATGACTTTGCACGTTTAATGGATGGTGCAAAAGAAGTTTCAACTTCAGAATTTGCTGATGAATTAATTAAAAACTTAAAATAATAAGATACAAGAAAAGACGGATTGGGAAACCAATTCGTCTTTTTATTAAGATTTTGTAAATTATTAGTTTTTAATATCATTTCTTATAAAAAAATGATAGCTTAATTAATGAAAAGACAATATTTTTCATATATTAGCTTAATAAAAGCTTTGTATTAATTTAATTGTTAAGTTTATGTAAATTTGATGTATAGGTATATTATTTCTATTTAAACATCAGTTATAATAAACATGTAATTTAAACGGGGAGGCACACCATGTCACAAAAAGTATTAGTCGTTGACGATGAACAATCAATCGTTACTTTACTCAAATATAATTTAGAAACAGCCGGATACATAGTAGAAGTAGCCTATGACGGTGAAGAAGCATTACAAAAAGTTGAATCATCTCAACCGGATTTAATTGTATTAGATGTTATGTTACCTAAAAAAGATGGTATTGAGGTTTGTAAAACGATTAGATCTGATAAAAATTTAGTACCTATTCTTATGCTAACAGCTAAAGATGATGAATTTGATAGAGTGTTAGGTTTAGAACTTGGTGCTGATGATTATATGACTAAACCTTTCTCACCAAGAGAGGTAGTGGCAAGAGTGAAGGCTATTTTAAGACGCTCTCAATTTGTAAATGAAATAGAACAGAGTGAAGGCGATGAGGAAGATATCATTATCGACTCTATTCGAATTAGACCAGAATTTTTTGAAGTTTATAAAGATGATGAATTATTAGAATTAACGCCTAAAGAATTTGAGTTATTACTTTATCTGATTGAACGACAAGGACGAGTGATCACTAGAGAGCATATGTTAAATTCTGTGTGGAATTATGAGTTTGCTGGCGATTCACGTATCGTTGATGTTCACATTAGTCATTTAAGAGACAAATTAGAAGAAAACCCTAAACAACCCAAATTAATTAAAACTGTACGTGGATTAGGATATAAATTGGAGCGTCCTAAAAGATAATGTTAAAGTTTTATCATCGCATATTACTTTTGATTAGTACTATCACAATCATTAGCTTTATAGGTTTGGGTGCTATTGTCCACAACATGATTTATCAAACATTAACACAAAGTCAGACTAAAGAACTTAAAAAAGAATCACGCAATTATATTAGTATGTATAATAATGGTAAACAGAATGAAATTAAAAATATTGCAAACAATCAAGAAAATTTAATAGTCATTAAGAAAAATGACAAAACTATTTTTACAACTGATAAAAATAGTTCATTAGATGGACGGATAGATAACGAAGCAAATCCTTCCAATTTGATTCATAAAAATACTAAATTAGGGTTAAAGTATACATTTAAAAGTCAAATTGGAGATAAAACAGTATACATAAGTGGTATTAATGATGAAATACTAGATTTACAAAAAGAAATGTGGAAGTATCTATCAATTGTAGGGATTATAGTATTAATCACTGAATATCTAGCAAGTAGAAGTATTCATCGTACATATATAAGACCTATTAATGAAGTAACCTATGCAACTTCTCTTTTAGCTGATGGTCATTATCATGTACGTGTACCAGAAAGTAACGTTAAAGAAACAAAAGCATTATTTGTTACAACAAATGAACTCGCAAGACGTTTACAAAAATTGAATAACAGACAAAAAATACAATCTAATAGACTGAAAACAACTTTAGAAAACATTCCTAGTTCTGTACTTATGATAGATAAACATGGAGATATAGTTGTAGCTAATTCAGCTTATTATGAAGTGTTTACTCCTGAACAAAGTGTTGAAAATAAAAGTTATATTGGTTTTATTAACGATCCAATTGAGAAATTAATACTAGAAAGTTTTAGAACAGAGAAAGTTATTTATGAACAAATTGAAGTAGATATCAATAACGTACATACAAAGTATTTTGATGTTTCTTGTGTACCGATACTCTCAAAATCTAAAAAGAAACTTCAAGGTATGGTAGTTGTATTACATGATATTACTAATATCCAAAAATTGGAGAATTTGCGTCGTGAATTTGTTGCTAATGTGTCACATGAACTTAAAACGCCTATCACTTCAATTAAAGGGTTTGCAGAAACGCTAATAGAAGGCGCTAAAAATGATGAAGAATCATTAAATATGTTCCTAAATATCATTTTAAAAGAATCAAATAGAATTGAGTCACTTGTGATGGATTTACTAGACTTATCACATATTGAGCAACAAACAGATATCGCAACCAGTTATTTAAATCTTTCTGAACTTGCTTATACAACAATTGAACATTTACAAAATCAAGCACAAAGTAAAAATATAGACATCATACCAGAAATAGAAAATGATGTTATTTTTAAAGCGAATGAAGATAAAATAGCTCAAGTTATAACTAATTTATTATCTAATGCAATTAACTATTCAACAAATGATAGTGAAGTAATTGTAAAGGTATATCGTCAAGGCAAGAAAGTAAATTTACAAATTCAAGATTTTGGTATAGGAATTACTCAGGAAGAACAAAAACATATTTTCGAAAGATTTTATAGAGTAGATAAAGCTCGAAGTAGAGATTCTGGAGGCACTGGTTTAGGTTTATCTATAACTAAACACATTGTCGAGGCACATAATGGTAGAATTAGTGTTGATAGTCAATTAAATAAAGGGTCTACATTTAAAGTATCTTTTATTGATGAAGATTAAATCAATTATAATGAAACATCCTAATGTGGGTTAACGCTCATATTAGGATGTTTTTTAATAAGTAGAAATAGCAGAAACTGAATAACGGTACTTAATATTTATTGACAGTACCTTGTTTATGATAAAATATATTTAAATATGTGCTGGAGGTTTAGATAGTGAATAAATTAGTATTAATTGATGGTAATAGTTTAAGTTTTAGAGCATTCTATGCTTTGCCATTACTTTCAAATAAGGCAGGCATACATACAAATGCAGTATATGGCTTTGCAATGTTACTAGAGAAAATTCTAAAAGAAGAACAACCCAATCACTTTTTAGTGGCGTTTGACGCAGGAAAGACAACTTTCAGACATTCTAAATATAGTGAATATAAAGGTGGAAGACAAAAAACGCCACCAGAACTAAGTGAGCAATTCCCATACATCCGTCAATTATTGGACGCTTACCATATTAAAAGATATGAGTTAGAAAATTATGAAGCCGATGATATTATAGGAACATTGAGCCGCGAAGCTGATGAAGCTGGCTTTGAAACGATAATTATTACCGGCGATCGAGATTTAACTCAACTTGCTACTGATCATGTAACTATTTACTATACAAAAAAAGGTGTTACAGATGTTGATCATTATACTCCAGAGTTTATTGCAGAAAAATATAATGGTTTAACACCTAACCAAATTATTGATATGAAAGGTTTAATGGGTGATACATCTGATAATATACCAGGCGTGGCAGGTGTTGGTGAAAAGACAGCGATTAAGCTACTTAATCAATTTAATACTGTAGAAGGTGTATACGATCATTTAGATGATGTATCAGGTAAAAAATTAAAAGAAAAGCTCGAAAATAGTAAAAAAGACGCTTTAATGAGTAAAGATTTAGCTACAATTAATATTGAAAGTCCAATTGAAGTTAAATTAGCAGATACTAAAATGGATTCTGAAGTAGATGAATCAGATAAAATTGAGCTCTTTAAAAAGCTAGAATTTAAGCAACTACTTGCAGATATTGGAGATGTAGAGGCTACTGAGGAACAGAAAGATAAGGAATTTGATATTGAACCAAATTTTGAACATGTTGATTTTTCAAATTTAGAAGAAGCAACCATTCATTTTGAATTAGAAAATAGTAACTACTTAAGAGATAATATCCTTAAGTTTGGTTTCCATACTGGAGATTTACATGTTGTTATTGATGCAAATGAAATTTCACAATATAAAAATTTAGTACAATGGTTGGAAAATCCTAATACAAAGAAAATAGTATACGATGCTAAGAAAACTTATGTTGTTGCTCATAGATTAAACATTGACATACAAAATATTGAATTTGACGTAATGCTAGCGAGTTATATTATAGATCCATCTAGAACAATTGACGATGTGAACTCAGTAGTTACACATTACGGTCAACATTATGTTCAAGATAATATAACGATTTATGGTAAAGGTAAAAAGCATCATGTTCCTGACAATGCTATTCTTAATAAGCATGTGGCATCGATTACAGAAGCTATTTTTGCCTCTAAAACTGAAATGGAAAGTCAGTTAAAAGAATACAACCAAGTATCTCTTTTAGCAGATATAGAATTACCTTTAGCCCGTATTTTAAGCCAAATGGAAGAAATAGGTATTTATACTGATGCAAAAGATTTACAACAAATGGAAAAAGAAATTCAAGAAAAATTAGATATACTAATTAAAAACATACATGAAGCTGCTGGAGAAGAGTTTAATATCAATTCACCAAAACAGTTAGGTGTAGTATTATTCGAGACACTTCAATTACCAGTAATTAAAAAAACTAAAACAGGCTATTCAACTGCAGTTGATGTTTTAGAACAATTACAAGGGCAACATCCAATAATCGATTATATTTTAGATTATCGCCAGTTATCTAAGTTACAATCGACTTATGTTGAAGGGTTACAAAAAGTAATCAGTGATGATAAACGTATTCATACACGTTTTAATCAAACATTAGCTCAAACTGGAAGATTATCTAGTATTGATCCTAATTTACAAAATATACCAGTCCGTCTGGAAGAAGGTAGAAAAATTAGAAAAGCATTCAAACCTACGTCATCTGATAGTGTTATTTTATCTGCCGACTATTCACAAATTGAATTAAGAGTGCTAGCTCATATTACTCAAGATGAAAGTATGAAAGAAGCATTTATAAATGGACATGATATTCATACAGCGACTGCTATGAAAGTGTTTGATGTAGAAGCGGACGAAGTAGACAGTCTGATGAGAAGACAAGCAAAAGCTGTTAATTTCGGAATCGTTTATGGTATTAGTGATTACGGATTGAGTCAAAGTTTAGGCATAACTCGTAAAAAAGCAAAAATCTTTATCGACGATTATTTAGATAGTTTTCCTGGTGTGAAACAATATATGTCAGATATTGTTAAAGATGCTAAAGCACAAGGCTATGTAGAAACACTATTACATCGCCGTAGATATATTCCAGATATTACAAGCCGTAACTTCAATTTAAGAAGTTTTGCGGAAAGAACTGCTATGAATACGCCAATCCAAGGTAGTGCTGCTGATATTATTAAACTTGCAATGGTTAAATTTGATGAAGAAGTACAGTCAACCAATTATCACGCAAAATTATTATTGCAAGTACACGATGAATTGATATTTGAAGTACCAAAAGAAGAAGTAGATTCATTTAGTCAATTTGTTGAAGATATTATGGAATCAGCACTTGATTTAGATGTGCCTTTAAAGGTAGATTCTAGTTATGGTGAAACTTGGTATGACGCAAAATAAAGGAAGGTATTAATATGCCAGAATTACCTGAGGTAGAACATGTTAAACGAGGTATTGAACCATACGCCATTAATACAATTATTGATAAAGTAAAATTCTCAGAAAGTGTTATTAATGGAAAAAAGAATGGTAGAGAAACCATAATCAAGGGAATCGAACTTGATAGTTTTAAACGTTTAACTGAAGGATATAAAATTATAAAAATCGACAGAAGAAGTAAATACATCGTCTTTTATATTCAACAAAATGATGAGAATCGTATTTTAATTAGTCATTTAGGTATGGCTGGTGGATTCTTCATTGTAGATGATTTAGAACAAATTACTGCACCTAATTATCGAAAACATTGGCAAGTGATATTTGAACTAAACAATGGCAAAAAATTAGTTTATTCAGATATAAGACGTTTTGGAGAGATAAGAAATGTTAGCAGTTTTGAGTCCTATCCATCATTTTTAAAAATAGCTCCAGAACCATTTGATGATGATGCATTACAACATTTTTTAGATTGTACAAATAAAAAAAGTTATATTAAAAAACCGATTAAACAGGTTATTCTAGATCATAAAGTCATTTCTGGTTGTGGAAATATTTATGCTTGTGAGGCTTTATTTAGAGCAGGTATAAAACCACATCGACTAACTCAAAGTTTAACTGACCAAGAAAAAGAAATGGTATTTTATCATGTTCGTTCAGTACTAAATGAGGGTATAAAATACGGTGGTACCAGCATTTCGGATTATCGACATGCTGATGGAAAAACAGGTGAAATGCAGCTACATCTTAATGTATACAAACAAAAATATTGCAAGGTATGTGGGCATCCAATCGAAACTGAAGTCATTGCATCAAGAAATAGTCACTATTGCCCGACTTGTCAGAAATAAAGGAAGCGTGAAAATATGTCAAAAGTAATAGGACTTACTGGTGGTATTGCATCAGGCAAATCTACTGTATCTGAATTATTAACTGCATTTGGATTTAAAGTGATTGATGCAGATACAGCTGCAAGAGAAGCAGTTGCTAAAGGTACAACAGGTTTAGAAAAGGTAAGAGAAACATTCGGAGAAGAAGCTATCGATGAAAATGGTGAAATGGATCGGAAGTATATGGGAGACTTAGTCTTTAATAATCCTGATCAACGATTAGTGCTAAATGAAATTGTACATCCGATTGTTAGAGAAATTATGGATGAAAAGAAACAACAATATATTGAAGAAGGCCATAATGTCATAATGGATATCCCGCTTCTATTTGAAAATGAATTACAAGATACTGTAGACGAAGTATGGCTTGTTTATACTTCTGAAAGTATTCAAATTGATCGTTTAATGGAGCGAAATGACTTAACCCAAGAAGAAGCAAAAGCACGTGTTTATAGTCAAATTTCTATAGATAAAAAAAGTAGAATGGCTGACCATGTCATTGATAATTTAGGAGATAAATTAGAATTAAAGCAAAATCTAGAGAAATTACTTAGCGAACAAGGTTTCATAGAAAAGTAAATTATCATTTTAAACTCAATGTCTTTTAAGGGCATTGAGTTTTTATTTTGATAATGTTTGCTTATTACATATGATTATAAAAATATTTTGTAAAGTTTAAGTAAACGCTTTCAAAATGATGTTATTATGTTATACTAATGCCATAAAGTATAACATATAAATAAATGATCAAGGGGTGCTTTAAATGGCGACAAATATTGCAATTAATGGAATGGGTAGAATTGGTAGAATGGTGTTAAGAATTGCTTTACAAAATGATAACTTAAATGTAAAGGCAATTAATGCTAGTTACCCACCTGAAACAATTGCACATCTTATCAATTATGATACAACACATGGTAAATATAATGAAAAAGTAGAAGCTATTGAGGATGGTATTAGATATAAGGACCAAGACATTAAATTAGTTTCAGATAGAAATCCTGAAAATTTACCATGGAAAGACTTAGATATAGATGTTGTCATCGAAGCGACTGGTAAATTTAATCATGGTGATAAAGCAATCGCACACATTAATGCAGGTGCTAAAAAAGTATTATTAACTGGACCTTCTAAAGGTGGACATGTACAAATGATAGTTAAAGGTGTCAACGACGATAAATTAGACGTAAATGAATTTGACATCTTTAGTAATGCATCTTGTACAACAAATTGTATCGGACCAGTTGCCAAAGTTTTAAATGATGAATTTGGTATAGTAAATGGTCTAATGACTACAGTTCACGCTATTACGAATGATCAAAAAAATATTGATAACCCACATAAAGATTTACGCAGAGCGCGTTCATGTAATGAAAGTATCATTCCGACTTCAACTGGTGCAGCAAAAGCATTAAAAGAAGTGCTACCTGAAGTTGAAGGTAAATTACATGGTATGGCTTTAAGAGTACCAACTAAAAACGTATCACTTGTGGATTTAGTTGTAGATTTAGAAAAAAATGTTACTGTTGATGAAGTAAATCAAGCTTTCAAAAATGCTAATCTAGATGGTGTGTTAGATGTAGAAACTGAACCACTTGTTTCAGTAGATTTCAATACTAATCCAAACTCTGCTGTTATTGATGCACAATCAACAATGGTTATGGGAGATAATAAAGTTAAAGTAATTGCTTGGTATGATAATGAATGGGGTTACTCAAATAGAGTTGTTGAAGTAGCTGAACAAATTGGTAAATTAATTGATTCACAAAGTGCAGTAGAAGCAGTTTAAAATTGGTAAAAATAAATATATTGAAGCTGTCAATCAAATCCAAACATAAGGATTAGGTTGGCAGTTTTAATTTTTTATAGAAAGCTTTAGAATAATAATTTAGATGTTTCTATTTTCATTAGACAAATTGTTAAATGAAGAGAAATTTAAGTATATTTGTTTTCATTTTTAAGTTAATATAGCCACTTTTTAAAAATAGGTTACACATTTTGAACCATTTATCTCAAATGCGCTTTCTTTTTTAACGTATGATTTTATAGTATAATTGAGAATAATTAAAATAGAAAAGGGTGACAATTATGAAATGCCCAAAATGTAATTCAACGCATTCTAGAGTAGTCGATTCTCGTCACGCAGACGACGCAAATGCAATTCGTCGAAGAAGAGAATGCGAAAATTGTGGTACAAGATTCACAACATTTGAACATATAGAGGTAAGTCCTTTAATTGTAGTAAAAAAAGACGGAACAAGAGAACAATTTTTAAGGGAAAAAATATTAAACGGTTTGGTTAGATCATGTGAAAAACGCCCTGTAAGATATCAACAACTTGAAGATATAACTAATAAAGTTGAATGGCAACTTAGAGATGAAGGTCACACAGAAATATCATCAAGAGAAATAGGGGAACATGTTATGAATTTACTTATGCATGTTGATCAAGTATCATATGTTCGATTTGCTTCAGTATATAAAGAATTTAAAGATATAGATCAATTATTAGCTTCAATGCAAGGGATTTTGAATGATAATAAACGGAGTGATTTATAAATGGGATTACAATCCTTTGAATTTGGATTAAGACCACAAGACAGTTTTGAAGTTATACAAAATTTCCATTTAAATTCACAACATCTAGAGATACTTAATCGTCTTTTTACACCGTTAATTGGACAACAAGCCATTGGTTTATATCATTTTATGCACCAATTTTCCAATGATAATGAACAAGCTTTAACTCACTATGTAATTATGAACGAATTAAAAGAAAATTTATTAGAATTTAGAAATCAAATGGATTTACTAGAAGCGATCGGATTAATGAAATCATTTGTTAAGCATGAAGAACAACAAACTCATTTTGTTTATCAACTTGTCCAACCTCCTTCTGCATATCAATTTTTTAATGATCCTATGTTATCAGTATTTCTTTACAGTGAGGTTGATAAAAAAAGATATCAAATTTTAAAAAAGCATTTTGAACAAGAAAATAAAGATTTATCGAATTATCAACAAACGACAAGAAAATTTACAGATGTATTTCATGTTCCTAATAAAATAATAGATGTCGATACTCAAAATATACCTCAATCAGGAGAATATGCTGGTATCGATTTATCGAATGAATCATTTGATTTTGAAATGTTAAAATCCATGTTGCATAATCATTTTATTTCAAGTGAAATAGTGACTAAAGATGCTAAAGCTTTAATCATGCAACTTGCAACACTTTATGGATTAACAGTAGATGCAATGAAACATATTATTTTAAATTCGATTACTAGTGCACAACAATTATCATTTGAAGAAATGCGTAAACAAGCTCGTTCATATTATTTAATAGAACATGATAATCAATTACCTAAATTAGAACTAAATCAGAATATTAAACAAAACAATACGGCAACACAAAATAAAGAAGATAAAGATCCTGAAAATGATACAGATGCTTGGTTAGATTTATTAGAACAAACAAGTCCTATTGATATGTTAGCTTCTTGGTCAGAATCTGAACCAACTTTGTCACAAAAAAATATGATTGAAGAATTAATTCATAGAGAGAAAATGAATTTTGGTGTGATTAATATCTTGCTACAATTCGTAATGCTTAAAGAAGATATGAAATTACCTAAATCGTATATTTTTGAGATTGCTTCTAATTGGAAGAAAAAAGGGATTACTACAGCCAAACAGGCTTATGAATATGCCTTGAAGGTAAACCAACCTAAACCAACATATGAATCAAAATCTAATTCCTATCAAGGATATAATAGAAAAAGTAAATTAGTCTCTAGAGAAAAAACACCTAAATGGTTAGAAGAAAGAGACAATCCAAATGCTGCAGAACATTCAAAAGATGAAACTGATGATCAATTTGAAAAAGATCGACAAGCATTTCTAGAACAATTAAATAAAGATTGGGAGGAGGATTAGATGGAAAGTTTTAAGCAAATTGTTGGGTCAAATAAAGATTTCGGAAAAAGAATTGCAAAAATACGTCAACAAGTAGTTAATGATCCTGACGTTAAGACATTTTTAAATGAACATCAATCAGAGATAACAAATGCTATTATTGATGAGGATTTAAATGTTTTACAAGAATATAAAGATCAACAAAAACATTATGACGGTCATAGTTATAACGAATGCCCAAATTTTGTTAAAGGTCATGTACCAGAATTATATGTAGAAAATGAACGTATAAAAATTCGTTATTTACCTTGTCCTTGTAAAATTAAATATGATGAAGAACGTCTTAATTCTCAATTAATTACATCACATCATATGCAACGTGATACATTAAACGCTAAAATAAAAGACATTTATACGACTGGACGTAATCGATTAGACTTAGCAATGCAAGTTAATGATATTTGTAAAAAATTGATTAATAACGAAGATGTTAAAGGTTTATATTTATATGGTCCTTTTGGTACTGGAAAATCATTTATTCTAGGTGCTATAGCTAACCAACTTAAGGCTAAAAAAGTACCATCTACTATTGTCTATCTGCCAGAATATATTAGAACATTAAAAGGTGGTTTCAAAGATGGTAGTTATGAAAGAAAATTACAAAGAATACGTGAAGCTAATATTTTAATGTTAGACGATATCGGAGCAGAAGAAGTTACGCCATGGGTTAGAGATGAAGTGATAGGACCATTGTTACATTATAGAATGGTTCATGAATTACCTACATTTTTCACTTCAAACTTAAGTTATGAAGAATTAGAGCATCATTTATCAATGACACGTGAAGGCGCTGAAAAAACTAAGGCTGCTAGAATTATTGAAAGAATTAAAACATTATCAACACCATATTTCTTAAAGGGAGAAAACTTTAGAAACAATTGATATTTTTAAATAATATTGTATAATGGACTTAAATCTAAATCGTTGAAACTGTTGAAGATAAGATAATTTAATCACTATTACACAGAAAGCCATTACTTGATGAGAATATGGTTAATATATTAAATTATTACTACTTTAATGTATGGCATTTGTAATGAATGCTCGGCTCAAGACCGTTATCTTATGTAGAGAAGACGTTGAATGTAATCTTTTGGTTATATTTTGACGTTCAACTAGGGTGGTACCACGACGATCTCGTCCCTGTATTAGGGGCGGGATTTTTTTGTTTTCTCACATTCGTTACAAATTGATATTTATTCAATAAGTCAACGATATGATTTTCATATTTTAGGAGGTTATAGTATGGATCAAATTAATATTCAATTCCCAGATGGCAATTCAAAAGCATTTGATAAAGGCACTACTACAGAAGATATAGCGCAATCAATAAGTCCTGGATTACGTAAAAAAGCAGTAGCAGGAAAATTTAATGGGCAAATGGTAGATTTAACACGTCCATTAGAAACAGATGGTGAGATTGAAATTGTAACACCAGGTAGCGAAGAAGCTTTAGAAGTTTTACGTCATTCAACTGCTCATTTAATGGCACAAGCTTTAAAAAGATTATATGGTGACGTTAAATTTGGCGTAGGTCCAGTTATTGAAGGTGGATTCTACTATGATTTTGATACTGAAGAAAAAATCTCATCTGACGATTTTGAAAAAATTGAAAAAACAATGAAACAAATAGTGGATGAAAATCATAAAATAGAACGTAAAGTTGTATCAAGAGATGAAGCTAAAGATTTCTTCAAAGACGATCCATACAAGTTAGAATTAATTGATGCGATTCCAGAGGATGAAAATGTAACATTATATTCTCAAGGCGAGTTTACTGATTTATGTAGAGGTGTACATGTACCTTCTACTTCAAAAATTAAAGAATTCAAATTACTTTCTACAGCTGGTGCATATTGGCGTGGCGATAGTAACAATAAAATGTTACAACGTATCTACGGTACAGCATTTTTCGATAAAAAAGATCTAAAAGCACATCTTCAAATGTTAGAAGAACGTCGCGAACGTGATCACCGTAAAATTGGTAAAGAATTAGATTTATTCGCAAATAGTCAACTTGTAGGTGCGGGTTTACCATTATGGTTACCAAATGGTGCTACAATTCGCCGTGAAATCGAGAGATATATCGTTGATAAAGAAGTAAGTATGGGCTATGACCATGTTTATACACCAGTTATCGCTAACGTAGATTTATATAAAACATCAGGTCACTGGGATCATTATCAAGAGGATATGTTCCCAACAATGAAATTAGATGAGACAGAAGAAATGGTACTACGTCCTATGAACTGCCCACACCATATGATGGTTTATAATAACAAACCGCATTCTTATCGTGAATTACCAATTCGTATCGCTGAATTAGGTACTATGCATAGATATGAAGCTAGTGGTGCAGTATCTGGATTACAACGTGTAAGAGGTATGACTTTAAATGACGCTCATATTTTTGTAAGACCTGACCAAATTAAAGAAGAATTTAAACGTGTTGTTAATTTAATTCAAGATGTATACAAAGATTTTGGATTTGAAGATTATACTTTCAGATTAAGTTATCGTGATCCAGAAGATAAAGAAAAATATTTCGATGATGACGAAATGTGGGTAAAAGCTGAAAAAATGATTAAAGAAGCTTCTGATGAGTTAGGACTTACTTATGAAGAAGCAATTGGCGAAGCGGCATTCTATGGTCCAAAATTAGACGTTCAAGTTAAAACAGCTATGGGTAAAGAAGAAACTTTATCAACTGCACAATTAGACTTCTTATTGCCAGAACGCTTTGAATTAACTTATATTGGCCAAGATGGAGAACAACATAGACCAGTGGTTATTCACCGTGGTGTTGTATCTACAATGGAAAGATTTGTAGCATTCTTAACAGAAGAAACAAAAGGGGCGTTCCCAACATGGTTAGCACCTAAACAAGTAGAAATCATTCCAGTAAATGTTGATTTACATTATGATTATGCTAGATTAATTCAAGACGAATTAAAATCTCAAGGTGTACGTGTAGAAATCGATGACCGTAATGAAAAAATGGGATATAAAATTCGTGAAGCACAAATGCAAAAAATCCCTTACCAAATAGTAGTGGGAGATAAAGAAGTAGAAAATAAAGAAGTAAATGTGCGCCAATATGGTTCACAAGATCAAGAAACTTTAGAAAAAGATGAATTCATTTGGAATTTAGTTGATGAAATTCGTTTGAAAAAACATAGATAAACTTGAAATTAACAGTCAGTTCATGTATATTACAAGGTAGTTAAAATAAAAGTTGAGTTAGAGGTTGCAATATTAAATAGTAGCTTGTCAGAAGTTGTATGGAACGAATGTTGAACAAGTCAAAGGTAATATTGCCGAAACAAACGTTAACCATAATAGACGTTTGTTGGGACAGTTGTCGAAAGAAACTGTACTGTCACTTAATGTGATGTGCTACCTAATATAGATAAAAGCAAAGTGGTTGCATATCTTAAAGGTATGTAGCCACTTTTTTATTTGCAATGATAAAGTTAATTATTGAATGAAACTAACAATTTTAACGAAAGTCATGCATTTAGTTTTGCTTTGAAAAAGTAACATTGAAGCCTCTAAATACAAGGAAAGGATTCTTCTATGAGTAAAAATCAAAATCAGAATGAAGGCGTTCAACGAGGTTTAAAAGATCGACATCTTTCCATGATAGCAATAGGAGGGTGTATCGGTACTGGACTATTTATGACTTCTGGTGGTGCTATTCATAGTGCTGGTGCGTTAGGTGCACTATTAGCATACGCCATTATTGGTGCCATGGTCTTTTTCTTAATGACATCATTAGGAGAAATGGCAACATATTTACCAGTTTCTGGTTCATTTAGTACATATGCAACACGTTTTGTTGATCCATCATTAGGATTCGCATTAGGTTGGAATTACTGGTTTAACTGGGTTATTACAGTAGCTGCAGACGTTACAATTGCAGCACAAGTGATTCAATATTGGTCACCAATGCAAGGTGTACCAGCATGGATTTGGAGTTGTATATTCCTCGTTATTATCTTTGCATTGAATTCACTATCGGTTAGAGTATACGGAGAAAGCGAATACTGGTTTGCATTAATTAAAGTTGTAACTGTTATCATATTTATCATTATAGGTTTATTAACTATTGTCGGAATCATGGGCGGTAAATTTGTAGGCTTTGAAACATTTACAAAAGGCGAAGGCCCAATATTAGGTGGTAATTTAGGCGGTAGTTTATTATCAATTTTAGGTGTATTCTTAGTTGCAGGGTTCTCTTTCCAAGGTACTGAGTTAATAGGAATCACAGCAGGAGAATCTGAAAATCCAGAAAGAGCTGTACCTAAAGCAATTAAACAAGTGTTTTGGAGAATATTACTATTTTACATTCTAGCGATATTTATTATAGGTATGTTAATTCCTTATGATAGCAATGCATTAATGGGAGGAGATAGCAGCGTATCAACGTCTCCATTTACATTAGTATTCCAAAATGCAGGCTTAGCATTTGCAGCATCATTTATGAATGCTGTTATATTAACTTCCGTATTATCCGCAGGTAACTCAGGTATGTACGCTTCTACAAGAATGTTATATTCTATGAGTAAAGATAAATTAGCATATGCATCATTCTCAAAAACTAATAGAAATGGTGTACCTTATATTTCTCTAGCAATCACTGGAATAATTGTAATTATTATCTTTTTATTACAACATTTAAGTGGTGATGCTTATGACTATATTGTAGCTGCTAGTGGTATGACTGGCTTTATCGCGTGGGTAGGTATTGCAGTCAGTCATTATAGATTTAGACGCGCATTTGATAAACAAAATTATGATAAGTCTAAATTGAAATATAAAGCTAAATTATTCCCATTTGGTCCAATATTTGCTGGATTCTTATGTGTTATTGTTATTTTAGGTCAAGATGTTGATTTCATTAAGACTGGTGATTTTGATATCAATAGATTTATCATTACTTATATGGGTATCCCAGTATTTTTAGCATTCTTTATTTATCATAAAGTAAGATATAAAACTAAAAAAATCCCATTAGAAAAAGTGGATTTACGTCAAGATGTGTCTATGGAAGAAGTAAGACATCATGATTAAATAAAAAAATAGTTGACGAATACATTAATAGTTGGTATGATTAGTAACGTTGAATACGAAACGAACCAAGTAGAAGCTCCCGCTTCTCACCTGTAGCGACGCTGTAAGCAGTTGGCAGGTTAATCATGTTACACAATTAATGTGTGAAGAAGAGCGGGTAGTGATACTCGCTCTTCTTTTTGCTTGGGACAATTTCGTAAAATACTGGGAGGTGTCAACCATAGCAAAAGATCAAACTCAAATTAATGAGAAAATTCGCGCGAAAGAACTTCGTTTAGTAGGTCAAGATGGTGAACAAATTGGTGTCAAATCAAAACAAGAAGCTTTAGAAATGGCTGAACGTGTTGATTTAGATTTAGTAATCGTAGCACCAAATGCTAAACCACCTGTTGCTAGAATTATGGATTACGGTAAATTCAAATTCGAACAACAGAAAAAAGAAAAAGAAATGAAGAAGAAACAAAAAACAATTAACGTTAAAGAAATTCGTTTAAGTCCAACAATTGAGGAACACGATTTCCAAACAAAATTGAAAAATGGACGTAAATTCCTTTCTAAAGGCGATAAATGTAAAGTTTCAATTCGTTTCAGAGGTCGTGCAATTACGCATAAAGAAATTGGTCAACGCCAATTAGAAAAATTTGCTGAAGAATGTAAAGACCTTGCTACTGTAGAACAGAAGCCTAAAATGGAAGGCCGTCAAATGTTCCTTATGTTAGCACCAATTAATGAAAAATAATTAAATTAATTTCTAGGAGGAAATGAATCATGCCTAAAATGAAAACTCACCGTGGAGCAGCAAAACGTGTTAAAAGAACTGGTTCAGGTCAATTAAAACGTTCAAGAGCTTTCACATCTCACTTATTCGCAAACAAAAACACTAAACAGAAACGTCAATTACGTAAAAGTAGATTAGTTTCTAAAAGTGATTTAAAACGCGTAAAACAATTATTATCTTATAAAAAATAATGAAATTAACGATTATCGATTAATAACGTAGATAGAATCTAAGGAGGAATTTAATATGCCACGAGTAAAAGGTGGAACAGTAACAAGAGCACGTCGTAAAAAAACGATTAAATTAGCTAAAGGTTACTTCGGTTCAAAACATACATTATATAAAGTAGCTAAACAACAAGTCATGAAATCAGGTCAATATGCATTCCGTGACCGTCGTCAACGTAAACGTGATTTCCGTAAATTATGGATTACACGTATCAATGCAGCAGCTCGTAAACATGACATGAGCTATTCAAAATTAATGAACGGCTTGAAAAAAGCTGACATCGATATTAACCGTAAAATGTTATCTGAAATTGCTATTTCAGACGACAAAGCTTTCGGTGAATTAGTATCAAAAGCTAAAGACGCTTTAAAATAAATTAATCTTTGATAAGATAGGAAAACCTTTCTAATCTTTATCAAATTATAAAAGCTGAGACATTTTATGATGTCCCAGCTTTTATTTATATTTCTTCGACCAATATTATATTTAACTATAATTTTATAAAACAATGAAAAGTTATAAATCGCGATTTGAAAATAAGTTTGATAGAATGAATTCATAAAAGTAAGTATAAAGGAGAAAAGTATGTCTAAATTTGATGAGCAAATTATTGTAGTACCAAGAACAACTCTTTTTGATAATGAAACAAATGCGTTTAATGGCTTTCTATCGAAAAGTAATGTAAAAGGCGATAATATTTTTAATTCATTAAGTCATTATGAAGTTAAACGTAAAGGAGATATGGAAGAGAACCCAGACTATAAACAACTTATCTCATATTGTCTCTTAGAAAACCAAAATGGCGAAATTCTCGTTTATGAACGCCTATCTGGTGGAGGAGAAGAACGTTTACATGGACAATCATCTATAGGTGTAGGTGGACACATGAATGATGTTGTCGGAGCAGATTCAATCAATGAAGTATTACGAGTCAACGCTCAAAGAGAATTAGAAGAAGAAGTAGGTCTATCTACAGAAGATTCTCAAAATATGGAATATATTGGATTCATAAATGACGATAATAACGACGTTGGTAAAGTTCACATGGGTGTTGTTTTTAAAATCACTGTGAATTCTAACGATGTAGAAGCTAAAGAAACAGACACTTTAAGAATTAAATGGATTGAAAAAGGAAAAATTGAATCTTATGATGACTTTGAGACATGGAGTGCATTAATTCTTCAAGATTTATAATAATTGAGGTGCAAAATGAATGTCAGATATCATTCCGTTTCCATTATCAGAGGGAAAATTAAAAAAAGAAATCAAACAAGCTGAGTTAACGCAAAATTTTGATGAAATGTATAATCTATTTGAACAATATGAAAGTCAATTCGATTTAGATGAAAATTTGGCTATGACAAAATGCAACATGTTATATCAAATGAATGCATTTTTAGAATTGAGAGAAGAAGCAATCATCTTATTAAAAAAAGGTTTAAACAGATATGATGATTTAATGATTTATTACGTTAAAAGTTTAAATGGATTAGAACAATACTATGAAGCTGTTGAAGTCATAAATCAAATTATAGATGAAGTGCGTGATCATAAGACAAGAATGGAGTTATTTCCTTTAAAAGAATATGCACAAGCTCAGTTACAATCTAATAAACAACAACTTTCACAATCTTTAACTGAATTTAATCACTTAAGTACCAGAGAACAAACTCATATCTTACTTCAATTAATAGATAATGGACATTTTGACTTTAAAGAATCGATAAATTATTTATTAAACAATTATTCCTTTGAAAATAATATTATAAGTTTAATGATAGAGTATTTAAGATTCGCTCAATCAGAGGAGCCTATAAGAATTGATAAATACGGTTATACATCAGAAATTAAACCAAAAGATTTAAAAGGTCTTGAACATACAACTATGAAAACTCGAATTATACCTGAAGTGATTAATCAATTAGAAGACGGTGCTTTACATATTGTAGACGAGGCGAACCACATTATGAACAATCATTCTATATTATTATATCCTCTTAATATAGAAGAAATATTTACCATTGATGAATGGACAAACGCATATGATGTTTATTTTAAAGGAATGATTGGTATAGAAAAGAATGTGGTGAAAGAAGAGGCATTAACTTTTATAAAACAATTAGAAAGTTGAATTCGAATTTAATTTCTTGCAAAAGAGAAATAAATCATTTAACGTGAAATTTAATTGAAATAAGTAGTAAATAATTTCACAAACGTTGCAATTTCAATGTTTGTGTACGTAATTGACCTATGCTATAATAGGGAAGTTGAAAAAATAAAATAGTTATTCATGGAGGTATTTATACATGACAGCAACTTGGGAAAAAAAGGAAGGTAACGAAGGATTATTAACAGTTACTGTTCCAGCAGAAAAAGTAGATAAAGCATTAGATCAAGCATTTAAAAAAGTAGTTAAACAAATTAATGTACCTGGATTCCGTAAAGGTAAAGTGCCTCGTCCAATTTTCGAACAACGTTTTGGCGTTGAAGCGTTATATCAAGACGCAGTAGACATCTTATTACCTGAAGCTTATGGTGAAGCAATTGATGAAACAGATATTAAACCTGTTGCTCAACCTGAAGTTAATGTAACTCAAATTGAAAAAGGTAAAGATTTCATTTTTGAAGCTACTGTAACTGTTGAACCAGAAGTTAAATTAGGTGACTACAAAGGTTTAGAAATTGAAAAACAAGAAACTGAATTAACTGATGAAGAATTAGAAGAATCAATTAACCATAGTTTAAGTCATATGGCTGAAATGGTTGTTAAAGAAGATGGCGCTGTTGAAAATGGCGACACTGTTAATATTGATTTCAGCGGATCAGTTGATGGTGAAGAATTTGAAGGTGGACAAGCTGAAGGTTACGACCTAGAAGTTGGTTCAGGTTCATTTATCCCAGGTTTCGAAGAGCAATTAGAAGGTATGAAAACTGGAGAAGAAAAAGATGTAGTAGTCACTTTCCCAGAAGAATACCATGCTGAAGAATTAGCTGGCAAAGAAGCTACGTTCAAAACAAAAGTAAATGAAATTAAATATAAAGAAGTACCTGAATTAGACGATGAAGTAGCTAATGAATTAGATTCTGAAGCAAATTCAGTTGATGAATACAAAGAAAATTTACGTAAACGTTTAGCTGAACAAAAAGCAACAGAAGCTGAAAAAACTGAAAAAGAAGAAGCTATTAACAAAGCAACTGAAAATGCTACTATCGACATTCCTCAAGCAATGATCGATACAGAATTAGATCGTATGGTTCAAGAATTTGGCCAAAGAATTCAACAACAAGGTCTAGACTTACAAACTTACTTCCAAATTTCAGGTCAAGATGAATCTCAATTAAGAGAACAAATGAAAGACGATGCAGAACAACGTGTTAAAACAAACTTAACATTAACTGCAATTGCTGATGCTGAAAATATCGAAGTTACTGACGAAGATATCGATAAAGAATTAGAAAAAATGAGCGAACAATTTAATATCTCTGTAGAAGATATTAAAAACACATTAGGTAACACTGATATCGTGAAAAACGATGTTCGTATCCAAAAAGTAATTGACTTATTAAAAGATAATGCAAAATTAGTTGAAGGTAGTAAAGAAGACTAATTTATAGATATCCTCTACAGCAATAAACATTTAATATTATTATTCTTATATTAATAATTGGAAGGTTTAATAAGATAATCTATCTTGTGGGGTGGGGCCATGAGTTCAATCTATAACAGTTTGAATTCAGTCCCACTCCTTCCTATTTTTTAAGCAAATAAATTGAATGTTATTATGTTGCATTATAGAATGCTATCTAGTATAGTCTTTATGGAATAGGGGTGTAGAAAAGAATGTTCAAATTCAATGAAGATGAAGAAAATTTAAAATGCTCTTTCTGCGGTAAAGATCAAGACCAAGTTAAGAAATTAGTTGCAGGAAGTGGCGTGTATATTTGTAATGAGTGTATTGAACTATGCTCAGAAATCGTTGAAGAAGAATTAGCACAAAATTCTTCAGAAGAATTAACAGAATTACCAACTCCTAAAGAGATTATGGACCATTTAAATGAATATGTAATCGGTCAAGAAAAGGCTAAAAAAGCTTTATCTGTAGCTGTATATAATCACTATAAACGTATTCAACAACTAGGCCCTAATGAAGATGATGTTGAATTACAAAAAAGTAATATCGCATTAATCGGACCAACAGGTAGTGGTAAAACATTATTAGCACAAACATTAGCTAAAACATTAAATGTTCCATTTGCAATTGCAGATGCTACTAGTTTAACTGAAGCTGGCTATGTTGGTGATGACGTTGAAAATATCTTATTACGCTTAATTCAAGCAGCAGACTTTGATATAGACAAAGCTGAAAAAGGTATTATATACGTTGATGAAATTGACAAAATTGCAAGAAAATCTGAAAACACATCAATTACACGAGATGTTTCCGGTGAAGGTGTTCAACAAGCACTATTAAAAATCTTAGAAGGTACGACTGCTAGTGTACCTCCTCAAGGTGGACGTAAGCATCCGAACCAAGAATTGATTCAAATTGATACTACAAATATCTTATTCATCCTTGGTGGTGCATTTGATGGTATCGATGAAGTAATTAAACGTCGTTTAGGTGAAAAAGTAATTGGATTTGCTAGTAATGAAGCAGACAAATATGATGAAGAAGCATTACTAGAACAAATTAGACCAGAAGATTTACAGTCTTATGGTTTAATTCCAGAATTTATCGGTCGTGTTCCAATTGTAGCTAACTTAGAAACGCTAGATGTAGATGCACTTAAAAATATATTAACTCAACCTAAAAATGCATTAGTTAAACAATATACTAAAATGCTTGAATTAGATAACGTTGAATTAGTATTTAGCGATGAATCTTTATCTGCTATTAGTGAAAAAGCTATTGCACGTAAAACAGGGGCACGTGGTCTTCGTTCAATAATTGAAGAAGCACTAATTGATATTATGTACGATGTACCATCATCAGAAGATGTTACTAAAGTCGTCATTACCGAAAAAACAATCAATGATGAAGTTGAACCTGAATTATATGATTCAGAAGGTAATCTAATTAATGATAGTAAAACATCAGCATAAATAACGTTTAAATAGAGTCACATGTTTGTGGCTCTATTTTTTTGTTTAGAAAATGAGTGATTTACTTCTATTTGAAAATGTAGGATGACATTAATATAGGAGTAATGGTAAAGTGTTAATGTGAGAAATAAGTAAAGAGAGGATCACCAATGAAAATTAATCCTAATAATATAGATTTAATTATAAGTGCTGTCAAAGAAGAACAGTACCCAGAAACAGAAGTACCAGAAGTTGCATTAAGCGGACGTTCAAATGTGGGGAAATCATCATTTATTAATAGTATGATAGGTCGTAAAAACATGGCAAGAACTTCACAACAACCTGGTAAAACTCAAACATTAAATTTCTTTAATATCGATGACCAGCTTGTGTTTGTAGATGTGCCCGGATACGGATATGCGAAAGTAAGTAAAGTACAACGTGAAAAATTCGGCAAAATGATTGAAGAATATTTAACAACACGTCAAAAATTACAACTCGTTATCCAACTTGTTGATTTGAGACATAATCCAACTGAAGATGACATGCTCATGTATAATTATTTAAAACACTTTGATATACCGACGCTAATTATATGTACTAAAGAAGATAAAATTCCTAAAGGGAAAGTACAAAAGCATTTAATTAATATTAAACATAAATTAGATTTAGAAGATGGCGATACGATTGTAAGTTATTCTTCTGTCAAAAATAATAAACAACAACAAATTTGGGATCTTATCGAGTCTTATTTATAATTACTTTAAATATTCACAGAAACATTTCAATATATACAATATTTTTATGAGGTATAAAGAAATTAGTAACAATTTTGACAAAAAATTGAATGTAGATTAGAATCTTTCTAATTTATTTGAGCAATCGACTTAATAAAAGATTCAAATGTGTTATACTTGTGTTATTGTAAGTATATGGAGGGCGTTATAAATGCATTTTATAGCAATAAGCATTAATCATCGAACTGCTGATGTAGCACTAAGAGAGCAGGTTGCTTTTAGAGATGATGCCTTACGATTAGCCCATGAAGATTTATATGAAACTAAATCCATCTTAGAAGATGTTATTTTATCTACATGCAATCGTACTGAAGTATACGCCGTTGTTGATCAAATCCATACAGGTCGTTATTACGTCCAAAGATTTTTAGCACGTAAATTTGGATTTGAAGTAGATGATATTAAAGATATGTCAGAAGTTAAAGTGGGGGACGAAGCAGTAGAACATCTATTGCGAGTTATTTCTGGATTAGATTCTATTGTACTTGGTGAAACACAAATTCTTGGTCAAATGCGAGATGCATTTTTCTTAGCTCAAGAAACAGGTACAACAGGAACAATTTTTAATCATTTATTTAAACAGGCTATTACTTTTGCTAAAAAAGCGCATAGTGAAACTGATATTGCAGATAATGCTGTTAGTGTTTCATATGCAGCTGTTGAATTAGCTAAAAAGGTATTCGGAAAACTAAAACACAAACAAGCTGTCATTATTGGTGCAGGGGAAATGAGTGAATTATCACTCTTAAATCTTTTAGGATCAGGAATTACAGATATAACTATTGTTAATAGAACTTTGAGTAAAGCTAAAATCTTAGCTGAAAAACATCAAGTCAACTATCAATCTTTAGATGAATTACCAACTTTATTACAACATGCTGATATTGTCATCAGTTCTACAAGCTCAGAATCATATATCATTACCAACGATATGATTGAATCTATTGCTAATCATCGTAAATTAGATTCTTTATTACTCGTTGATATTGCAGTTCCACGAGACATAGAACCAGGTATTGATGCCATTAACAATATTTTCAACTACGACGTAGATGATTTAAAAGGACTCGTAGATGCGAACTTAAGAGAACGTCAGTTAGCTGCACAAACTATTGTTGAGCAAATACCTAGTGAAATTGAAACTCATAATGACTGGGTAAATATGTTAGGTGTGGTACCAGTTATTAGAGCATTACGTGAAAAAGCAATGAATATTCAATCTGAGACTATGGAAAGTATTGATAGAAAGTTACCTGATTTATCAGAAAGAGAAAGAAAAATCATTTCTAAACATACGAAAAGTATTATTAACCAAATGTTAAAAGATCCTATTAAGCAGGCTAAAGAATTAAGTAGTGATAAGAAAAGTAACGAAAAATTAGAGCTCTTTCAAAGCATTTTTGACATAGAAGCTGAAAATCCTTATGAACAAGCAAGACAGCACAAAGAAAGTAAGGCTAAAGAAATTTCGGCTCGTCGAATTTTTAGTTTTGAATAAGCATATTAATATGGTGATGATATGCAAGAAAACCTGTTTATTAGATTTCATGAAATAATATTAATTATATATTTGATAAGCATTGTTTGCTATTTTCTAGATTTTGTACGTAAAAGTCATAAGATTAGAGTATTTGGCATGTATACATTAGGGATTGTTTGGGTTTTACAAACAATCTCTTTATCTGTTTTTATTATACAAACAAAACATGTGCCATTAGGTTCTTTATTCGACGTATTTTTCTCGTTGACGTGGATTATTATTTCAATATCACTGATTTTGAATTTAATAAAAACATTAAATTTTTCTGTTTTCTTTTTGAATTTAATTGGTTTTATCCTTATGGCAATGATTACGTTTGAACCTAATAGATATCATAGCCAAGTTCAGCAAATTGCAGTAATCAATGAATTATTACTTGTTCATATAGGTTTAGCTATATTGAGTTATGCCTTTTTTGCACTAGCATTTGTAAATTGTTTACTTTATATCATTCAATATCGTAATTTAAAAGAAAAGAATTTTGATCAAAAATACTTTAGAATCGGAAGTGTAGCCACACTTGAATCTATTGTATTTTTTACAACTTTAGCAGGTTGGATTATACTCATAATTAGTATTATTTTAGGCGCTCAATGGGGTGTTTTCTCTGTAGGAGAACGAATCTTTATTGATCCTAAAGTTATCTTTTCAACTATCATTACAATATTGTATGGTATTTATTTAATATTTAGAGTGAGAAAAGTTTTCATTCAAAGATATCTTATATACTTTAATATTATTTTATTCTGTTTATGCATGATTAATTTGTTTTTTACTACTCATTTCTCATAATTAATAGTAGTTAAAATTAATAGCATTGAAATATATAATAAGATTGAGTGATTGTTTAGGAGGCAGCAAAATGCGTAAGTTAGTGGTTGGATCTCGAAGAAGTAAACTAGCCTTAACACAAAGTCAACAATTTATAGATAAGTTGAAACAAGTACGACCTGACTTAGATATAGAAATTAAAGAAATAGTAACTAAAGGTGACCGTATTGTTGATAAACAGTTATCTAAAGTTGGTGGCAAAGGTTTATTTGTTAAAGAAATCCAAAACGAATTATTCAATAAAGAAATAGATATGGCTATTCATTCTTTAAAAGACGTCCCAAGTATAATTCCAGAAGGACTTACATTAGGATGTATTCCTGATAGAGAAATTCCATTTGATGCATATATTTCTCAAGATCATACTCCTCTAAGAGAGTTGCCAGAAGGAAGCATTGTTGGAACAAGTTCGTTAAGAAGAGGTGCTCAAATTTTAGCCAAATATCCACATTTAGAAATAAAATGGATTAGAGGTAATATTGATACTCGTCTAAAAAAATTAGAAACTGAAGATTATGATGCAATTATACTTGCTGCTGCTGGGCTAAAGCGTATGGGTTGGTCAGATGATATAGTGACAACTTATTTAGATAAAGATATTTTACTTCCAGCCATTGGTCAAGGTGCATTAGGTATTGAATGTAGAAGCGATGATGCTGAATTGTTAGAACTTTTAAAAGAAGTTCATAACGAAGATGTAGAAAAATGCGTGACTGCTGAAAGAACATTTTTAGCTGAGATGGATGGTAGTTGTCAAGTTCCTATCGGTGGTTATGCTACGATTAATGGCAGTAAAGAAATAGAATTTACAGGATTAATCATGACACCTGATGGTACTGAACGATATGAACATACTGCTATAGGTACTTCTCCAATAGAACTTGGTAAAGAAGTTAGCCGTGTTTTAAAAGAACAAGGTGCTTATGAAATTATTAGAAAATTAAATGAAGAACAATAATCTTCGAGGTGACACTTAAAAATGAGACCAGTTGTAGTTATGACACAAACAAGTAAATTTCAAAGTGATTTGGTTGAGATTATTCATAAACCATTTATAGACATACAATCACTTTATTTTGATGAAAACTTGTTAAAAAATAACTATGACTGGCTTATTTTTTCGTCTAAAAATGCAGTCAAATATTTTTTAAAATATATGAATTTGGTAAATTATCAAAAGGTAGCTGCAATAGGTAAAAAAACTGCTGAATATTGTCAATCATTAGATATATCAGTAGATTTTATTCCAAAAGATTATTCACAAGAAGGATTTATAAATCAATTCTCAGAATATAATCAAAAGATACTTTTACCTTCTAGTAAACAAGCTAGACCGTATTTATATGATGAGTTATCAAAAACAAATGATGTAGTTAAAATTGACTTGTATGAACCTATACCTAATTATCAACATATAAATGAAGTGAAATCACTAATCAATAATCAAAAAATTGATGCTTTAACATTTTCAAGTTCGTCTTCAGTGCGTTATTATTTTAATGAAGACCCGATACCTAAGTTTGATCATTACTTTGCAATTGGTAAGCAAACGGCTGAAACACTTCATTCTTTTAATCAAACAGTAAAGGTTGCAAATAAACAAACATTAGCGTCGATAATAGATAAAATATTAGAAAGTAGGGACAAAAATGAAATTTGATAGACATAGAAGATTACGTTCTTCTCGAACAATGCGAGATATGGTGCGAGAAACACATGTTAGAAAAGAAGATTTAATTTATCCTATATTTGTAGTTGAAAAAGATGATGTGAAAAGTGAAATTAAATCACTACCAGGTATATATCAAATTAGCTTGAATTTATTACATGAAGAAATAAAAGAAGCTTATGATTTAGGTATTAGAGCAATTATGTTCTTCGGTGTACCTAATGAAAAAGATGATGTTGGTTCTGGTGCATATGATCATAATGGTGTCATTCAAGAAGCAACTAGAATAGCTAAAAAAATGTACAGTGATTTATTAATCGTAGCAGACACATGTTTATGTGAATATACAGACCATGGTCATTGTGGTGTCATTGATGATCATACTCATGATGTTGATAATGATAAATCTTTACCTTTATTAGTTAAAACTGCTATTTCTCAAGTAGAAGCAGGTGCAGACATCATAGCACCAAGTAATATGATGGATGGCTTTGTAACAGAAATTAGACAAGGATTAGATGATGCAGGATATCAAAATGTACCAATTATGAGTTATGGTATTAAATATGCATCAAGTTTCTTCGGACCGTTTAGAGATGCAGCTGATTCTGCTCCTTCATTTGGAGATCGTAAGACATATCAAATGGATCCTGCCAATCGTTTAGAAGCGCTTAGAGAATTAGAAAGTGATTTAAAAGAAGGTTGTGACATGATGATTGTTAAACCAGCTTTAAGTTACTTAGATATTGTTCGCGATGTTAGAAATAATACTAATATTCCTGTTGTTGCATATAATGTAAGTGGGGAATATAGTATGACTAAAGCAGCTGCTTTAAATGGTTGGATTGATGAAGAAAAAGTAGTTATGGAACAAATGGTTTCAATGAAACGTGCTGGTGCAGATATGATTATTACTTACTTTGCTAAAGATATTTGCCAGTATTTAGATAAATAACCAAATGATTAATAAAGAGGAGGCAAATACAATGGGATATGAAAAATCAATTAAAGCAATGGAAGTTGCTGAAGACTTAATGCCAGGTGGTGTTAATAGCCCGGTTCGTGCTTTTAAATCAGTAGATACACCAGCTATTTTTATGGATCATGCAGAAGGTTCAAAAATTTACGATATAGATGGTAATGAATATATCGACTATGTACTTAGTTGGGGGCCACTTATTTTAGGTCATAAAAATAAACAAGTTATCGAAAATCTTCACAAAGCTGTAGATAATGGTACAAGCTTCGGCGCTTCAACATTACAAGAAAATAAATTAGCGCAATTAGTAATTGATCGAGTTCCATCAATTGAAAAAGTTAGAATGGTATCATCAGGAACTGAAGCAACATTAGATACGTTAAGATTAGCACGTGGTTATACAGGACGTAATAAAATAGTTAAATTTGAAGGGTGCTATCATGGTCATAGTGATTCATTATTAATTAAAGCAGGGTCAGGCGTTGCTACATTAGGTTTACCAGATTCACCTGGTGTTCCAGAAGGTATCGCTAAAAATACTATCACAGTTCCTTATAATGATCTTGAATCTTTACGTCTTGCTTTTGAAAAATATGGTGATGACATTGCGGGTATCATCGTTGAACCAGTAGCAGGTAATATGGGTGTTGTTCCTCCAGTTGAAGGATTTTTACAAGGTCTAAGAGATATAACTAATGAATATGGCTCTCTATTGATATTTGATGAAGTTATGACTGGTTTTAGAGTTGGCTATAATTGTGCTCAAGGATATTTTGGTGTAACACCTGATTTAACATGTTTAGGTAAAGTTATTGGTGGAGGTTTACCAGTAGGCGCATTTGGTGGTAAAAAAGAAATTATGGACCAAATAGCTCCTGTAGGAAATATTTATCAAGCGGGTACTTTATCAGGTAATCCTTTAGCAATGACAAGTGGCTACGAAACTTTAAGTCAATTAACACCAGAATCATATGATTATTTCAATGAATTAGGTGACTTGCTTGAAAAAGGATTAAAAGAAGTGTTTGCAAAACATAATGTTCCAATTACTGTTAACCGTGCTGGTTCAATGATTGGATACTTCCTAAATGAAGGTCCAGTTACAAACTTTGAACAAGCAAATAAAAGTGATTTAAAATTATTTAGTGAGATGTATAGAGAAATGGCAAAAGAAGGCGTATTCTTACCACCATCTCAATTTGAAGGTACATTTTTATCAACTGCACACACTAAAGAAGATATTGAAAAAACAATTCAAGCCTTTGATAATTCATTAAGTCGAATTGTAAAATAACTAATTATTTAAAATAGAAATTGATGTTTTGAATTATATTAAAAGAGCCATACTTTTTGCTAAGCAAATGAGTATGGCTCGTTTAATATATAGCTAGTATTGGTATAATAAAATAACGTAATTATAATAAATCCTGATACTTTAATAAAGGTAGTGTGTGAATGAAAACAATATATATAAATAACCTGATAATCTTGGTATTATCTGTGTTGATAAGTTTGCTTCTAAAAGTATCACATATCTTATTGCCATTTATGTTCGGTCCTATCATAGCCGCCATTTTATGTATTAAAGTATTTAAATTAGATATAAAATGGCCATTTTGGTTAAGCCAAATCGGATTGATTTGTTTAGGTGTACAAATTGGTTCTACTTTTACTAGAACTGTAATAAAAGATATTCAAGCAAGCTGGTTTTCAATTGTATTAGTGTCAGTATTATTATTAGTTTTAGCATTATTAATTGCTTATTTCTTTAAAAAAATAGCTAAAGTTAATACTGAAACGGCTATATTGAGTGTGATTCCAGGAGCATTGAGCCAAATGTTAGTCATGGCTGAAGAAGATAAAAAAGCGAACATACTGGTAGTGAGTTTAACACAAACATCACGTATTATATTTGTAGTCATCTTAGTCCCATTAATTTCATATTTCTTTAAAAACGATCAAAGTAGTGAAGGACATATAGTTAAAGCACAACCGCTAACTCATGTACTAAATTTTTGGCAAGTTTGTATATTAATTGTCTCCATTATTTTAGTATATTGGCTAATGACAAAAATTAATTTTCCTACAAAACAGTTATTAGCACCAATTGTTGTATTAATTATATGGAATATATCTACTGATATTACTTTTGCATTAGACAACTGGTTGCTCGCTTCTGCACAAGTAATCTATATGATTAGAATAGGCTTACAAATTGCAAGACTACTTTCAGATTTAAAAGGAAGAATTGCGGTTGCTATTGCATTTCAAAATATAATGCTCATTATAGCTGCATTTATAATGGTATGTGTATTACATCTATTCACGCATGATTCTATTAATGAATTATTCCTAGGGGCTGCTCCAGGAGGTATGAGTCAGATAGTATTGGTTGCTATCGAAACTGGTGCAGATGTAGCTATGATTTCAAGTTATCATATATTTAGAATCTTTTTTATATTATTTTTAATAGCGCCTTTAATCAATTATTTCCTAAAATATAGAGCTAGACAGCAATAAATTATAATAAGCGCATATAAATGGTGTGATTGTATACCAATTATATGCGCTTATATATTATATCTAATTAATGCTTAGGTTTTTGAGGACAGTCTTTTAAATGTGCATCATATAGACCTGCAGCTTCTAAAAATGAAAATACTGTGACTGGACCTAGAAATTTAAATCCGTATTTCTTTAAATCTTTAGAAAGTTGAGTTGCACGTTCATCAACGGTAATTCGATCTTCAGGTACTTCATATCCCAAATCTATAGGTTTACCATCAACATATGACCATAAATAGTCACTAAAGCTACCATAATCTTGTTCAATTTTTAAATAACCTTTAGCTTGGCCAATAATAGCTTCTATTTTTTTACGGTTATGAATAATATTAGGAAAATCCATTAATCTATCGACATCATCTTCAGTCATTGATGCAACTTTTTCAGGTTCAAATTGATAAAAAGCTTCCTCATACGACGCTTTCTTTTTTAATATAGTAAGCCAGGACAGTCCAGCATGTTGAGATTCTAAGGCTAATAATTTAAATAAATCTTTGCTATCATACATGGGTTGTCCCCATACTTGATCATGATATTCAATATAAATAGGATCTTTAGTACCAAAGGCACAAGGGTTCATAAAATTCCTCCTAATAGATTGACTTATGTGAATTTCCATTATACTATAATTAAGTAAATGAATATAATGTTTGGGAAGAGTAGGTTTTAATTATTTAATAGAGAGTGTATGGTTGGTGAAAATACATAGATAATTGTTACTGAAGGTAGCCCACTAAGTTCTTTTGCTGAATAGATGTATCGATAGTAGGCAAAAGCGTGTTTGAGCGTTAATCAATTCTAGAGTGCTCGAAAGTATAGGATAAGATAAAATCTTAATCTAAAATACTTTCTTGAATATAGGTGGTACCACGGAACATCCGTCCTATGATAATAGGAAGGGTGTTCTTTTTTATTTTTTGAGGAGGAAACAACAATATGGAAATGAAACCAAAATATAATCCACGCGAAGTAGAAGCGGGAAGATATGATGAATGGGTGAAAAATGGTTACTTTAAACCATCAGAAGATACAAATAAAGAAACTTACACAATAGTAATTCCACCACCTAATGTGACCGGTAAATTACATTTAGGTCATGCTTGGGATACTACATTACAAGATATTATTACACGTATGAAACGTATGCAAGGATATGACACGTTATATTTACCAGGCATGGACCATGCCGGAATTGCTACTCAAGCTAAAGTTGAAGCTAAACTTAATGAACAAGGTATTTCTCGTCATGATATCGGTCGTGAGAAATTTTTAGAACAAGCTTGGGATTGGAAAGAAGAATATGCTTCATTTATTCGCCAACAATGGTCTAAATTAGGACTTGGACTTGATTATAGTAGAGAACGTTTTACTTTAGATGATGGCTTAAGTAAAGCTGTTAAAAAAGTATTCGTAGATCTTTATAATAAAGGTATTATCTATAGAGGAGAACGTATTATTAACTGGGATCCTCAAGCGCGTACTGCATTATCTGATATTGAAGTTATCCATGAAGATGTTCAAGGTGCGTTTTATCATTTAAAATATCCATATGCAGACGGCGATGGATATATTGAAATTGCAACGACTCGACCAGAAACAATGTTAGGTGATACAGCGATTGTTGTTAACCCTAATGATGAAAGATATAAAGATGTTATAGGGAAAAAAGTTATATTACCAATTGTGGGAAGAGAACTACCTATTTTAGCAGATGAATATGTCGATATTGAATTTGGTTCTGGTGCAATGAAAGTAACACCTGCACATGATCCTAATGACTTCGAAATTGGTCAACGTCATGATTTAGAAAACATCATCGTTATGGATGAAAAAGGTCATATGAATGATAAAGCTGGAAAATATGAAGGACTTGAAAGATTCGAATGTCGTAAACAACTAGTTGAAGATTTAAAAGAGCAAGATTTAGTTATTAAAATTGAAGAGCACGAACATTCAGTAGGACATTCTGAAAGATCTGGTGCTGTAGTCGAACCATATTTATCAACACAATGGTTTGTAAAAATGAAGCCATTAGCACAACGTGCGTTAGATAATCAAAAAACTGATGATCGTATCGATTTTTATCCTCCTAGATTTGAAAATACTTTTAATCGTTGGATGGAAGAAATTCGTGATTGGACTATTTCAAGACAATTATGGTGGGGCCACCAAATTCCTGCTTGGTATCATAAAGAAACAGGTGAAATTTTTGTAGGTGAAAGTGCGCCAGAAGATATTGAGAACTGGACTCAAGATGAAGATGTTTTAGATACATGGTTCTCAAGTGCGCTATGGCCGTTTTCAACTTTAGGTTGGCCAGATACTGATGCTGATGATTTTAAACGTTATTTCCCTACCAATGCACTTGTAACTGGTTATGATATTATTTTCTTCTGGGTAGCTCGTATGATTTTCCAAGGTCTTGAATTCACAGATCGTAGACCTTTTAATGATGTTCTATTACATGGTTTAGTTAGAGCAGAAGACGGGCGCAAAATGAGTAAGTCTCTCGGTAATGGTGTAGACCCAATGGATGTTATCGATGAATATGGGGCAGACAGTTTAAGATACTTCCTAGCTACTGGTTCAGCACCAGGACAAGATTTGCGTTATTCAACAGAAAAAGTTGAATCTGTATGGAATTTTATTAATAAAATTTGGAATGCAGCACGATTTAGTTTAATGAATATTGGGGAAGAATTTAATGTTGAAGATATCGATTTATCTGGTAACTTATCTTTAGCAGATAAATGGATTTTAACTAGATTAAATGAAACGATTGCGACAGTGACTGATTTAAGTGATAAATATGAATTCGGTGAAGTAGGTCGTGCGTTATATAACTTCATTTGGGATGAGTTCTGTGATTGGTATATTGAAATGAGTAAAATACCAATGAATGGTGAAGATGAAGAACAAAAACAAATAACACGTTCTGTACTAAGTTATGTATTAGATCGTATTATGAGAATGTTGCATCCATTTATGCCATTTGTTACTGAAAAAATTTGGCAAAGCTTGCCTCATGAAGGAGAAACAATTGTTAATGCAGCATGGCCTACAGTAAACCAAGAATTAATGTTTGATGATAGTAAACAAACGATGCAACAACTAGTTGAGATTATTAAATCAGTAAGACAATCACGAGTTGAAGTTAATACACCTTTATCTAAAGCGATACCAATTATGATTCAAGCTAAAGATGAAAATATTAAATCAACACTTACTGAAAATGCTGATTACATTGAACGATTCTGTCATCCTAGTGAATTAAATATAGATGTGAATATCGAAATTCCTGAAAAAGCTATGACTTCTGTAGTATTAGCAGGCAAAGTCATTTTACCTTTAGAAGGATTAATTGATATGGATAAAGAAATTGCTCGTTTAGAAAAAGAATTAGATAAATTGCAAAGTGAACTTGACCGAGTAGATAAGAAATTAGCCAACGAAAACTTTGTAAATAAAGCACCCGAAAAAATTATTAATGAAGAAAAAGAAAAGCAAAAGCATTATAAAGAAAAATATGATGGTGTTAAAGCAAGAATTGAACAATTAAAATCATAGGAGTATGTGTCATGAATTACCTTGAAAGCCTTTATTGGATACATGAAAGAACGAAGTTTGGCATCAAACCAGGCGTGAAACGTATGGAATGGATGTTAGAAAAACTAAATAATCCTCAAGATAATATAAAAGGAATACATGTTGGTGGTACGAATGGCAAAGGTTCAACTGTGGCTTATTTAAGATCAGCATTGGTTGAGAATAATTATGAAGTAGGGACTTTTACTTCTCCTTATATCGAAACATTTAATGAGCGTATAAGTTTAAATGGCCAACCAATTACAAATGACGAGATTGTTGAACTTGTCTCTCGTGTAAAACCTGTAAGTGAAACTTTAGAACTAGAAACTGAGCTTGGTAATGCAACAGAATTTGAAATTATTACAACAATGATGTTTTTATATTTTGGAGAAATACACCCTGTTGATTTTGTTATTATCGAAGCGGGCTTAGGTATAAAAAATGATTCAACGAATGTATTTAATCCAATTATTTCTATTTTAACGAGTATAGGTTTAGATCATACTGATATTTTAGGAAATAGTTATTTAGATATAGCTAAAGATAAAGGTGATATCATTAAACCTAATACACCGATAATATATTCTGTGAAAAACGAAGATGCTTTGAAATATATTCGTGACTATGCAGTTGAACAAAATGCAACACCTATTGAACTGGATAGAGAAATTGTTGTAGTTTCTCAAGACGATAAATTTACTTATAGATATAAAGATTATGAATTAGAAACTATCATTTTAAATATGCTAGGTGATCATCAGAAAGAAAATGCTGCATTAGCAATAACTGCACTAATTGAATTAAATGAAGCAGACATTATTGAATTAGACTTTAACAAAATGATAGATGGCATCGAAAATGTAAACTGGGTAGGCAGAATTGAACAAGTTAAAGATCAACCTTTAATGATTATTGATGGTGCCCATAATAATGAAAGTGTAGAAGCATTAATTGATACTATTAAATATTATTATGGCAGAGATCAAATTGATATATTATTTTCAGCAATTAAAGGTAAACCTATTAGTGACATGTTAGATAAATTGGAAGAAATTGCTTCTAAATTTTACGTGACTGATTTTAATTTTCCTAAAGCTTTAGCAAAAGAAGAAATCATCGAGAATAAAAACATTGAAAATGTTGAATTAGTTGATGATTATACGAAGTTTATTGAAAATTATAATGGACATGGTCTCGTCATTACTGGTAGTTTATATTTTATAAGTGAAGTTAAAGCTAGATTAAATTTTGAATAAATAAGTAAGTTGCAGTATTATCCTTATATTTTAAGAGGCTTTATTAAACTGTCGATACAAATTAAAAATTGTATCGGCAGTTTTTTGTATATTAATTTCATATAGGTTGGTTATGAATTATATAACAATTAAATAATATTTAATTATTTTATTGTTGTGATATAATGTATTTGAAAGGGGTGCTTAATGTTAGTTTATGCTTTTTTCTCTTCGATACTATTTAGTTTTTTATATCAGTTCTCTACGATAGATAAAGTAGGATTACAATATTTAATAACAAGATCAACATGTGATTATTGCAAAACAACTATTAAATATATTGATTTAATTCCAATTTTTAGTTTCCTCATACTTAGAGGTACTTCAAGGTGCTGCCATAAACGTTTGAAATATAATTACATAATTGGTGAGATCCTAGCACTGCTTCCCATACCATTGATTTACTACAATTTAATCCATACTAATCCCCAAATATATTTAACAATCTATCTATTTTTATTAATTATGTCTCTCAATGATATAGATTATTTCTCTATTAATATTCATTTTTTGATTATGTTCTTACTTATATTGTTCTTCACAAATCACACTTTTCCACATTCATTCTTTTTAACTTTTATCATTAGTCATATTTGCTATTTAATTATCCATCAATATATTGGATATGGTGACATTCTTCTCTTTAATATACTCTCTTTATTTTTACCTATTGAATATATATTTTACGTTGTACTTTTTACTTTCATAATTGGAGGATTCATTTCAATCTTCATTAAAATCTTCTTGAATCCCAATATCACTCGCATTCCGCTTATTCCATTTATATTTTTATCATTTATTTTTGTATCTAGTTACTTTCCACTATTGAATGAATTTTTAGGAGGAATATTTATATGAAAATCAAAGAAATGGCAACATCAGAGAAACCTAGAGAACGTTTACTTACTTATGGTACTGATACTCTATCTAATTCTGAATTGTTAGCTATATTAATTAATACTGGTAGAAAAGGATATTCAAGTATTGATATAGCAAATGAATTATTAAGTCATACATCGTCACTTAAAGATTTAAAAAAACTTTCTATTAAAGACTTAATTAAAGTGAAGGGGATAGGTTATTATAAAGCAATTACTTTGAAAGCAGCATTTGAACTTGGTGAAAGAATGAATTGTTTATCTCATCATGAATCAGTAAAAATAACTTGTCCAAGTGATGTAGCAGATTTAATGATGTCTAAATTAAAGGATTTAGAACAGGAACATTTTTATGTTTTATTGTTAAATTCAAAAAACGTGGTTATTAAGCAAAAATGTGTTTTTATAGGAACTTTGAACAGTTCTATCATACATCCTAGAGAAATATTTAATGTTGCAATTAAAGAATCGTGCAATGCTATGATAGTTGTTCATAATCATCCATCAGGTGATGTGACACCTTCAGAAGAAGATATTAATACTACGTTTAGATTAAGGGAATGTGGAGTGATTTTAGGAATACATTTATTAGACCATATTATTATTGGTGATAATCAATTCACTAGTTTAGTAGAGTTAGGGTATTTTGAAGAAGAATAAACTGTTTCTAGAATTAATTTTTAATGAATAGTATAATAAAGGAAAAGATAAGCCAGGAGGTCATTAAATGACTATATTTCTTATAATTGGTGTATTGATTCCAATTATATTTATTATGCGATTAAATGCTAAAAACCAAGGTATGAATTTGAAATTATTTTTACACACAATTGGTTATTCTGTAGTCGGAATAGTAATTACAACAACTATCGGAACAATGGTAACGAAATCCCACAATTCCATTTTACTTGTCATTATTGGATCTATTATAGTTGGTGTAATTTGGGGAATATTACTTGCATTAAGTTATATTTTCTTTAATTTCTTATCAAATACGTTTAAAAAATAACTTAAAAAATAAGCTATGAAGATTGAACATTACAATAAAACTGTTCATTTTCATAGCTTTTATATTATTGAATATAAGCGATTAAATTATCATAATTATCCATAAGCCATACAATACCTTGATAAACAAGATACAAACATAAAATGATAATACCAGCTGATATTAAAAATCTTAATATTGATACACCTACTCTAAAGAGTAAGATAACAAGTAATACAATCAGTATGATTGATAATAAACTCATAAAGGAAACCTCCTAACAGCATGAAACTCATATTTATATCATAATAAATTTTAATAAATAAGACATCAGTCTATAGATATATCTATGATACAACCCTAGCCCTATATATTTTTATATTGTGATTATATATAATAGTTTAAATGGAAAGGGAGGATATATAATGAGATTCATATTTAGCATAATAAAAAACATTATAGCAGTCATTGCCATTTTAATCATTATTTATATCGCATTAAAGTATGCGCCATTTTTAAGAGATCAAGAGTGGAACCCTATAAGTAATCCTCCAAATCAAACAGAAAGAAATATGGATAACCCTGTTAATAATGCTAAACAACCGCAACATGGTAAGCGTTATTCACTTGAAGATAATGATATCATTAAAAACGTACCGACAAGTCAAATAAAAAATGTATTTAATATGATAGATAAAAAAGAATTTATGTCAGTATCAGGCATAGGTAGAATGGGCTACAATGATGAGTATTTAGCAGGCCAAAGAGGAGACGAATTTATTATATATAAATTTGGATCTGATTCAATCAGAGTTTATAATAATGAATTTGAAATGCAACAAGATTTACATAAATTAGGTCAAAATATTGAATTGAAAAATAACCAAGCTTATTAACATTAATTGTAGTGTATGTTTGAAATCATGCTCCAAATAAGTTAGCCTTTATATATAGAGTAATAAAAAGGTTGGTGTGGACAATGGTTGAAAAATCTAAAGAACAACGTGCCAACGAACAAACTAAAGCTCAAAATCTATTTGCTCGTTGGAGAAAAGAAGAAACATTATATAGTGAAGATGAGAAAAAAGAACGTAAAGAACAAGAAAAACAAGCAAAACAACAAAAAAATAATGAGTAATTGATTAGAAATAATTTGCTTTTAAGCTGCTGACTTTAATTAAGTTAGTAGCTTTTTTATTTATTTTAAATAATAAATGGGTTGAAATATTATATATAGAAGAAAAATGAGTTACATTCCGTTTTATATACAGGGTAATCAAAGTTAACAAACATTAAAAAGACTAAAGCTAGAGTAAAACGCATCTTGAGAGATTTATTTTATTTTTTTGATCTTACGCTTTAATAAAATTACTTTTTAATGAGAGTTAGTGCTTTATTTCATTTCAGCAGTAATATAGAATAGTAAAGAAGAATAAATTTTTAAAGTATTATAAGAGGTGTTATGGGTGCTTAAATTTTTCAAAAATAACAAACTCATTGTTGTTTTATGTGCAATAATTGTTTTTATTGCATTAATTGGTTTGTCTATTCGCTCTCAATCTCAATCACCTCCCGAGCAATATGTAGGGGATTCTGTATCTTTCGGGCAGCGACTGATAAGTTATCCTGTGAATTTTGTTACTGGAGCTATTGGTAATTTTTTTAATCAGGGTGAATCAAAGGAAACGAAGAGTAAAATTAAACAATTAGAAGCCAAAAATCAACAATTAGAGGCTGAAAATAAGATGTTTAAAAAAGAACTAGATATGAAAGATATATCTAAATATGATCCGATATCTACAACAGTTATTTCTAGAAATCCGGATCAATGGATGAATACAATTGTGATTGATAAAGGTTCAAAAGCTGGTATTAAAAATAACATGGCAGTTATGACCTCAGAAGGACTTGTTGGTAGAACAACTAAAGTTAACCAATTTTCTTCACAAGTAGATTTAATATCAACAAATACACGTGCAGGTAAACTATCTGTTAATATTCAACATAAATCTAAAAATGTATTTGGATTAATCGATCACTATGATGCAAAAAACGAAGAGCTAGTTATTAGTGATATCAATAATAAAGATAGCATCTCTAAGGGAGATAAAGTAGTCACTAGTGGTTTAGCCGATCAACTTCCAAGCAGTTTATACATAGGAGAAGTTACAAGTGTTGAAAATGACCAATATGGTTTAGCAAAAGAAGTAAGAGTGAAAACAGGTGCAGATTTATCTGATTTAAGTCATGTATATGTTGCAAAACGTGATGCTTCAACAATTCCCGATGACGAAAGCGGGGATAACTAATGCGGGGAATTTATTATTTCTTAATTGGGATTATTTTATTCTATATAGATACAGTGATAGGAATAGTAATCCCAATGCATTTCGGTAAAATTGACGTTATATTTGTGCCACACTTAACTTTAATGTATTTATTAATTTTAACGATATACCGAAGTTTTGGTGTAGCTGTTATACTTGCAATATTCTTCGGACTTATTACTGACTTGTATTTAGGAAGCATATACGGATTGTATATGTTTGGTTACATTTTAGCAGTAGTTATTATGGATAGACTCTTTAAAATATTTTACAGAGATACTGTCATGTTGTTCATTGTAATTCTATTAAGTACTATATTTTTAGAAATTTATGTTGCCATTATTTATGGTGTGATAGGGTTTATCCAATTTAACCTATTGGAGTTCTTATTATTAAGATTACTACCAACATTCATTCTTAATTTAATATTGTTAATTATTTTGTATCCTATTATGCTAAAGTTTATGAGAAAAATTCAAAACAAGATTGACAGTAGAATATAACTAATGGTAAGATGCAGTAGTTGAGTAGTTTCAGGCTACATACAACCGCTCAAATATAGGTTTAAGTACAAATTGATTTGAAGTGAAGTGAACGCTTTACTCAAGTTAAAAGTCATTAGAAAGAAAGCGATTGACAATCGAGGCGTTGAAATAAGTGAGAGATGAGTTTATTTAGATAAATGATTCGAATCACGAATGAAACAACGAAGAGTGCGAACGCTTTACTTAATGATGATGTCACCTATATATGGCGTGACTTATAATATAGGAGGTGCAAAGTATGTTTGCTATTATTGAAACAGGTGGAAAACAAATCAAAGTAGAAGAAGGACAAGAAATTTACGTTGAAAAATTAGACGTAAATGAAGGTGATTCTTTCACATTTGATAAAGTATTATTTGTAGGTGGAGATTCAGTTAAAGTTGGTGCGCCAACTGTTGAAGGTGCTACTGTTACAGCTACTGTTAACAAAAACGGTCGCGGTAAAAAAATCACTGTATTCACTTACAAACGTCGTAAAGACTCTAAACGTAAAAAAGGCCATCGTCAACCATATACTAAATTAACTATCGATAAAATTAACGCGTAATAATGATTACTGTTGATATTACAGTTAATGATGAAGGCAAAGTAACAGATGTTGTTATGGATGGCCATGCTGATCATGGTGAATATGGTCATGACATCGTCTGTGCTGGAGCTTCAGCAGTATTATTTGGTAGTGTTAATGCGATTATGGGATTGACTACAGAAAAGCCAGATATCGATTATGACGATGATGGTGGTCATTTTCATATAAGAAGTGTTGATACAGATAACGATGAAGCACAATTAATTCTTAAAGCAATGCTTGTATCTTTACAAACAATTGAAGAAGAATATAATGAAAATATCAGATTAAATTATAAGTGAGGTGTATCCCGATGTTAAAATTAAACTTACAGTTCTTCGCATCTAAAAAAGGGGTAAGTTCTACAAAAAACGGACGTGACTCTGAATCAAAACGTTTAGGTGCTAAACGTGCTGACGGTCAATACGTTACAGGTGGTTCAATTCTTTATCGCCAACGTGGTACTAAAATTTACCCTGGTGAAAATGTAGGTCGTGGTGGCGATGATACATTATTCGCTAAAATCGACGGCGTTGTTAAATTTGAACGCAAAGGTCGCGACAAAAAACAAGTTTCTGTATATACAGTAGCTGAATAATTTTGTCTAGATAACACCAGAAGTTAAGACTTCTGGTGTTTTATTTTGTTTAAAAATCAATTTTTGGTAGAACTAAAATTTTTCTACAAATACACTTAATGATATAATTAAAAAGATAATGAAAACTAATTTAAGTAAAAGAGGTGAGATATATGTTTGTCGATCAGGTCAAAATATCTCTTAAAGCAGGAGATGGCGGTAATGGTATTACTGCATATAGAAGAGAAAAATACGTACCATTTGGTGGACCAGCAGGTGGAGACGGCGGCAAAGGTGCTTCAGTAATATTTGAAGTAGATGAAGGTTTAAGAACTTTATTAGACTTTAGATATCAAACACACTTTAAAGCTAAAAAAGGTGAAAATGGTCAAAGCAGTAATATGCACGGTAGAAATGCTGAAGATTTGGTCTTAAAAGTACCACCTGGCACTATTGTTAAAAGCGTAGAAACTGAAGAAGTACTTGCAGACCTTGTAGAAGATGGTCAAAGAGCAATTGTAGCTAAAGGTGGTCGTGGTGGTCGTGGGAATTCGCGATTTGCTACACCTAGAAACCCAGCACCAGACTTCAGTGAAAAAGGTGAACCTGGTGAAGAAATTGATGTAACTTTAGAACTGAAGTTACTAGCAGACGTTGGTCTAGTCGGTTTCCCTAGTGTAGGAAAATCAACATTGCTATCAATTGTATCTAAAGCTAAACCTAAAATTGGCGCGTATCATTTTACAACAATTAAACCAAACTTAGGTGTTGTATCAACACCTGATAACAGAAGTTTCGTTATGGCAGATTTACCTGGTCTAATAGAAGGTGCCTCAGACGGAGTGGGATTAGGTCATCAATTTTTACGTCATGTTGAACGAACTAAAGTTATTGTTCATATGATTGATATGAGTGGTGCGGAAGGCAGAGATCCAGTTGAGGACTATCATGTGATAAACAAAGAATTAGTTGCATATAAACAACGTTTAGAAGATAGACCACAAATTATTGTTGCTAATAAAATGGATATGCCAGATGCTGAAGATAATTTAGAGTTATTTAAAGAAGAAGTAGGAACTGAACACACGATCATCCCACTTTCAGCGGTTTCTAGAAATAACATCGATCAATTACTTTATACAATTGCTGATCAATTAGATAAAGTAAAAGATATTGATTTCTCAGTTGAAGAAGATGACAATGTTGGAGTTAACAGAGTTGTATATAAACATACTCCTTCTCAAGATACATTCACTATTACTAGAGATGATGATGGTGCTTATGTTGTTAGTGGTAATGCTATTGAAAGAACATTCAAGATGACAGACTTTAATAGTGATCCAGCGGTACGTCGATTTGCTAGACAAATGCGTTCTATGGGTATTGATGATGCACTTAGAGCAAGAGGTTGTAGTAATGGAGATATCGTAAGAATTCTTGGTGGAGAATTTGAATTTATAGAATAGGAGTGCGAAAGATGGACAATAAAGAATATAAGAAATTTTATCTTATTCGCGAAGACGTTTTACCAGAATCAGTAATTAAAACGCTGAAAATTAAAGATGCTTTGAAAAATAATTCTGAGTTGTCCATCTATGATGCCGTAAAACAATACGGTTTATCAAGAAGTGCTTTCTATAAGTATAGAGAAACCATATTTCCAGTTGATGAAAAATTATTAGATCATCGAGAATTTACATTAATTTTATATGTTAATGATATTGTTGGAATGTTGGCTCAAGTATTAAATACAATTTCTCAATTAGAATTATCAGTACTTACAATTCATCAAAGTGTACCTATGGAAGATAAAGCGACGATTACTCTATCATTAAATGCGTCTTCATCTAAACTTATGATTGATGATGTAATAAAAGCATTAAGAGAAATCGAGCATGTTTCCAAAGTTGAATTGATAAGCATGAGTATGTAAATAAGGAAGTGCTAAAATGTACGCGTATATTAAAGGGCAGTTAACACAGTTGTTCCCAACACATGTTGTTGTTGATGTAAACGGAGTAGGTTATGAGATTCAGACACCTAATTCATACCGTTTTCAAAAATATTTAGATAATGAAGTTCAAATATATACGTCATTAATTGTTAGAGAAGACGCTCAATTACTTTATGGTTTCATTAATGAAGAAGAGAAAGATATGTTCTTAAGTTTAATTAAGGTGACTGGTATTGGTCCTAAGTCAGCATTAGCTATACTTGCTACTAGTACGCCTAATGAAGTAAAACAAGCAATTGAAAACGAAAATGATACGTATTTAACTAAGTTTCCTGGCATTGGAAAAAAAACTGCTCGACAAATCGTGTTAGATTTAAAAGGTAAAGTTCAAATCACTGAAGAAAATAGTGAAACATTATTGAATATTACTTCTAATTCTACAAATAACGAACCTATGATTAAGGAAGCAATGTTGGCTTTAGAAGCATTAGGTTACTCAAAACGTGAATTGTCTAAAGTAGAAAAGGTTTTAAAACAATCTAATATCAATTCTGTTGATGAAGCAGTTAAAATCGGTCTACAAACGTTGGTATCTTAATTACCTAATTTAATAAATGAAAGGGGGAAATGATATGGATGAAAGAATGGTCGATCAATCTGTACATAGTGAAGAATCTGACTTCGAATTATCTTTACGACCTACGAAATTAAAACAATATATTGGTCAATCTTCTATCAAAAGTAATTTAGAGGTATTTATAAAAGCAGCTAAATTAAGAGAAGAACCTTTAGATCATGTTCTATTATATGGTCCCCCAGGGTTAGGTAAAACTACGTTATCTAATATTATTGCTAATGAAATGGAAGTTAATATTAGAACGGTTTCTGGACCTTCTTTAGAACGTCCAGGGGATCTGGCAGCTATTCTTTCCGGGTTACAACCAGGAGATGTACTTTTTATAGATGAAATACATCGCTTAAGTAGTGTAGTTGAAGAAGTATTGTATCCGGCTATGGAAGATTTTTTCCTAGATATTATAATCGGAAAAGGTGATGAAGCACGTAGTATACGTATTGATTTACCGCCGTTTACACTCGTAGGTGCGACTACAAGAGCAGGCAGTTTAACAGGTCCGCTTAGAGATCGATTTGGAGTACATTTAAGATTAGAATACTATAATGAAGCAGATTTGAAGGAAATCATTATAAGAACGGCTGAAGTATTAGGAACAGACATTGATAACGAAAGCGCCATTGAATTAGCTAAGCGTTCTAGAGGTACACCTCGTGTAGCAAACCGTTTATTAAAAAGAGTAAGAGATTTCCAACAAGTTAATGAAGATGATCAAATATATATTGAAACTACAAAACGTGCATTAAAGTTATTACAAGTAGATGATTATGGCTTAGATTATATTGATCATAAGATGATGAACTGTATTTTAAATCAATATAAAGGTGGACCGGTGGGCTTGGATACGATTGCTGTCTCTATTGGAGAAGAACGTATTACTATAGAAGATGTATATGAACCTTTCTTAATTCAAAAAGGATTTTTAGAACGTACACCACGCGGTAGAAAAGCAACACCTTTAGCGCATGAACATTTTAGTCATAATAATGAAATGAGGGAGTAAGTTGAATATTGAAGATTTCGACTATGATTTACCTGAATCTCTAATTGCGCAAACACCTTTAAAAAATAGAGACCAAAGTAGATTATTAGTTTTAGATAGAAATACCGGTGACATGGAACATCTTCACTTCAGAGATGTAATCAATTATTTTAAACCGGGAGATACGTTAGTATTAAACGATACTAGAGTAATGCCAGCTAGACTTTTTGGTTTGAAAGAAGAAACTGGTGCCAAAGTTGAAATGCTTATGTTAACTCAAATTGAAGGTAATGATTGGGAAGTTCTATTAAAACCAGCTAAGCGTATTAAAGTTGGAAATAAACTTAACTTTGGAGAAGGTAAAATTATAGCTGAGTGTATTGAAGAGTTAGAACAAGGTGGCAGAATTATGCGCTTGCATTATGATGGCATTTTACAAGAAAGATTGGATGAACTAGGTGAGATGCCTTTACCGCCTTATATTAAGGAACGCTTAGATGACCCAAACAGATATCAAACTGTTTATGCTAAAGAAAGCGGTTCTGCTGCAGCGCCAACTGCTGGTTTACACTTTACTGATAGTTTATTAGAAGCTATCAAAGAAAAAGGTGTGAATATAGCATTTATCACTTTGCATGTTGGACTTGGAACATTTAGACCAGTTAGTGTAGATAATATCGATGATCACGAAATGCATAGTGAATATTATCAATTGACACAGCAAACTGCAGATTTATTAAATGATACAAAAGCAAAAGGTCATCGAATTATATCTGTAGGAACGACGTCAACCAGAACACTAGAAACAATTCGTAGAGATCACTCTGAATTTGTAGAAAAAAGTGGTTGGACAGATATCTTTATCTATCCTGGATTTGAATACAAAGCTATAGATGGTCTGATCACTAACTTCCATTTACCAAAATCAACGTTAGTCATGTTAGTATCAGCGTTTAGTAGTAGACAGTATATTTTGAATGCATATCAAAAAGCAGTAGAAATGGAATATAGATTCTTTAGTTTTGGAGATGCAATGTTAATTATATAAAAGAATGTGAGGATATATTTTATGCCTGCAGTAACATATGAACATATTAAAACTTGTAAACAATCAGGTGCAAGATTAGGTATTGTACATACGCCACATGGCTCATTTGAAACACCTATGTTTATGCCAGTTGGTACTAAAGCTACCGTTAAAACTACGAGTCCAGAAGAATTGCGTCAAATAGAGGCTCAGATTATATTAGGAAATACATATCATTTGTGGTTGCAACCTGGAAATGATATCATCAAACACGCTGGGGGACTCCATAAATTCATGAATTGGAATGGTCCTATTTTAACTGATTCTGGAGGATTCCAAGTTTTTAGTTTAAGTAATTTACGTAAAATTTCAGAAGAAGGCGTTGAATTTAGACATCATACAAATGGTTCTAAATTATTTTTAAGTCCTGAAAAATCAATGCAAATTCAAAATGATTTAGGTTCAGACATCATGATGGCGTTTGATGAATGTCCACCTATGCCTTCTGAATATGAATATGTAAAAAATTCTATTGAAAGAACTACACGTTGGGCAGAAAGATGTTTAAAAGCACACGCTCGTCCTGAAGAACAATCACTTTTTGGAATTATCCAAGGTGGTGAATATAAGGATTTACGTGAACAAAGCGCTAAAGAGCTTGTCGAATTAGATTTTCCAGGATATGCAATTGGTGGCCTTTCAGTAGGAGAACCTAAGCCAGTTATGTACGAGATGGTTGAACATACAGAACAATTCATGCCTAAAGATAAACCTAGATATTTAATGGGTGTGGGATCACCAGACGCATTGATTGAATGTAGTATCCGTGGAATGGATATGTTTGATTGCGTACTACCAACTCGTATAGCTAGAAATGGTACATGTATGACTTCAAATGGACGTTTAGTTATTAAGAATGCTAAATTTGCAGATGATTTAAGACCATTAGATGAAAATTGTGATTGTTATACATGTAAAAATTACTCTAGAGCATATATAAGACACTTAATCAAAGCAGAAGAAACTTTTGGTATACGTCTTACTACTATTCATAATTTACATTTTCTGCTAAAATTAATGGAAGATATTAGACAAGCCATTCGAGAAGATAGACTTTTAGATTTTAAAGCAGAATTCTTCGAACAGTATGGATTAAATGTAGATAACCCTAAAAACTTTTAAAGAGGAGAATGTAACATGCAATTTACATCATTGATATTACCGATCTTATTATTGGCTCTAATGTATTTCTTCTTAATTAGACCACAACAAAAACGTGCTAAAGAGCATCGTGAAATGATAAGTCGTGTTGAAGCTGGCCAAAGAATTACTACAATCGGTGGAATTAAAGGTACAGTTAAAGCAGTTGACGAAACAACAGTAGTCGTAACAGTTAATGGACACGGTACTGAAATGACTTTTGAAAAACCAGCTATTAAACAAGTTGATCCTTCATAAAGTAAAATAAAAAATGTTAGTTTAATTTTTATTAATTATAAATACTGGTGCTATCAATTTAGGTAGTATCAGTATTTTTATTTTCAACCTAAATTATGTATATTTTAAGTTAATAAGTGAATTATTATAGTGAACTAAATAGCTAACTTTCTTTAAGTTTACAAATCAATTCCTAATAAGAAAGTATCCAATAATTTCGCTCTAAAGTGTAGTATGTTAATATGAATGAGTCGTAAAAAGTTAATCTTTTGATTCCGACTTGCAAATATTAGGATTTTTCGAGTATTCTAGTATCATAAGTAAATAATGAGGTGTTCATGTGAAGAAAAGTAGTAGACTGATTGCATTCTTACTACTGGTGGTCCTTCTGTTCGCAGGTATGGGTCTTACATACAAGAATGTAATTAAGAATGTTAACTTAGGCCTTGATTTACAAGGTGGCTTCGAGGTACTTTATCAAGTTGATCCATTACATAAGGGTGATAAAATTGATAAAAATGCGTTGCAATCAACAGCGCAAACCCTAGAAAACCGTGTTAACGTATTAGGTGTTTCTGAACCTAAAATCCAAGTTGAAGATCCCAATAGGATAAGAGTACAACTTGCAGGGGTTAAAGATCAGAAAGAAGCTAGAAAGATTTTATCATCTCAAGCTAATTTAACGATTCGTGATGCGGATGATAAAGTTAAATTAAGCGGTGCAGATATTAAACAAGGGTCTGCTAAACAAGAATTTAAACAAAATACCAATGACCCAACAGTTACTTTTAAAGTCAAAGATAAAAACAAATTTAAAAAAGTAACTGAAGAAATATCTAAAAAACAAAATAATGTGATGGTTGTTTGGTTAGACTTCAAAAAAGGCGATAGCTATAAAAAAGAAGCTAACAAAAAAGATCCTAAATTCGTATCAGCTGCAAATGTTGATCAACCAATTAATTCCGATAGTGTAGAAATTTCTGGTGGATTCCATGGTCAAGAAGGCGTTAAGAAAGCTAAGCAAATTTCAGAGTTATTAAATGCCGGTTCTTTACCAGTTGATCTTAAAGAAATTTATTCTAACTCAGTAGGTGCGGAATTTGGTCAAGACGCTTTAGATAAAACAATCTTTGCCTCAGTAGTTGGGGTAGCACTAATTTACCTATTTATGTTAGGTTTCTATAGATTACCAGGTTTAGTGGCAATTATTGCATTAACAACATATATTTATCTAACTCTAGTGTCATTTAACTTTATATCAGGTGTCCTTACACTACCTGGTCTAGCAGCGTTAGTATTAGGTGTCGGAATGGCAGTAGATGCTAATATCATCATGTACGAGCGGATTAAAGATGAGTTGAGAATAGGTAGGACGCTTAAACAAGCATATTCCAAAGCAAATAAAAGTTCATTCTTAACTATCTTCGATTCAAACTTAACAACTGTAATTGCCGCAGCAGTATTATTCTTCTTCGGTGAAAGTTCAGTTAAAGGTTTCGCGACAATGCTGTTACTTGGTATATTGATGATCTTTGTAACTGCAGTATTCTTATCTAGATTACTATTATCATTACTTGTTTATTCAAATCTATTTAAGAAAAAATTCTGGTTATTCGGTGTTAAGAAACAAGATAGACATGATATCAGTGAAGGTATAGATGTACATGATTTAAAAACTTCATTTGAGAAATGGAATTTTGTTAAATTAGCTAAACCACTTATTAGTTTAAGTATTTTAATCGTTGTTGTAGGTTTGGTTATTCTGTACATTTTCAAATTGAACTTAGGAATTGATTTCTCTGCAGGTACGCGTGTTGATTTACAATCAAAAGAACCATTAACGCAATCCAAAGTTGAAAAAGTAGTGAAAGATGTTGGACTAGAAGCAGATCAAATTCAAATTAATGGATCTGGTAGTAAAAATGCGACAATTCAGTTCAAACAAGATTTATCTCAAGCAAAAGATAATCAATTAAGTGACAAGATGAAATCTGAATTTGGTGATACTCCACAAATTAATACAGTTTCACCACTTATTGGACAAGAATTAGCTAAAAATGCAATGCTAGCATTAGTTTATGCTGCGTTAGGTATTATTATCTATGTGTCACTCCGATTTGAATGGAGAATGGGATTATCTTCTGTTTTAGCATTATTACATGACGTATTTATAATAGTTGCTGTATTTAGTTTATTACGTTTAGAAGTTGACCTAACGTTTATCGCAGCTATTTTAACAATAGTTGGTTATTCAATTAACGATACAATTGTTACATTTGACCGTGTCCGTGAAAACCTTCATAAAATTAAGGTCATCACTACATCAGAACAAATCGATGATATTGTTAATAGATCTATTAGACAAACAATGACACGTTCAATTAATACCGTTTTAACAGTAGTCGTTGTTATTGTGTCAATTCTTTTATTAGGAGCACCAACAATATTTAATTTCTCATTAGCATTATTAATTGGATTAATTTCAGGTGTATTCTCATCTGTATTCATTGCTGTTCCTCTATGGGGAATTATGAAAAAACGTCAATTGAAAAAATCATCTAATCATAAACTAGTTGTTTATAAAGAGAAAAAATCAAATGATGAAAAAATAGTAGTATAATCAACTAAAGGTTGAGCATAAATGTTGGATATAATCTGCAATAGATTTTTCCAACAAAGGCTCAACCTTTTTATTTTCTTCAATTTTAGATATAATGACATTTGGAAATGAGGAAGGTTACTTATGATTAAATCTAAATATAATTGGAATTTAAATAACCCAACTGAATATATAACTGATGATATTGTTAAAAGCTTAAAACTATCACCTATTATTAAGAAAATTTTAGAAAGTAAACATATTGTTTACGAAGAAAGCATTCAACAGACATTAAATGGTGTAGAAATTGATCATGATACCTCTCTTTTAAGTGATATTGACAAAACAGTTGAACGAATTAATCAAGCCATCGATAAAAATGAACGCATTCTTGTGTATGGAGATTATGATGCTGATGGCGTTACTTCTACAACGATATTAGTACATACACTTCAAAAGTTAGGAGCCCAAGTAGGATGGTATATTCCAAACCGTTTTACAGAAGGATATGGACCTAATGAAATGGCCTTCCAAAATGCCTATGATGAAGGTGTATCACTAATTATTACAGTGGATAATGGTATACAAGGTCATAATGAAATTAAAATGGTACAAGATCTAGGTGTAGATGTGATTGTGACCGATCATCATGAAATAGGTCGTACTTTACCTGAAGCATATGCTATCGTACACCCAATGCATCCAGAATTTGATTATCCATTTAAATATTTATGTGGTGCAGGTGTAGCATACAAACTAGCACAAACATTGTTAGATAATGTACCAAATTATTTTAAAGCATACGCTGCGATTGGAACAATTGCCGATTTGGTATCTTTAACAGATGAGAATCGTTCGATTGTTCAAAATGGGTTACGAGTGATGAATGAAAGTTGTCCTATAGCAATAAAAGCGTTATTGAACCAAGCAAGTTTCAATGATGAAATTTCAGAAGAAACTATTGGGTTTATTATTGGTCCAAGATTAAACGCAGTAGGAAGATTGGAAGATGCATCTTTAGCTGCTGAGCTATTAATGTCAGAAAGTCCTGAAGAAGCGGAATTCTTGGCAGAACAAGTAGAGCATTTTAATCAAGAACGCAAAGATATAGTCGCTTCTATAACGGAAGAGGCACTTGCAATGGCAGAAGATTATGTTAAGCAAGGTCACCAATTTTTATTATTAGCTAAAGAAGATTGGCATGAAGGTGTATTAGGCATCGTTGCTTCTAAAATTGTAGAGACATATAGTTTGCCAACGTTAATATTAAATATTGATTATGAACAAAATCATGCTAAAGGGTCAGCAAGATCAATTGAACAAGTATCAATGTTCGAAATATTAAGTGCGCACCAAGATTTAATTAGCAAGTTTGGTGGCCATCATATGGCTGCAGGAATGACGATGGACATTGATAATATAGATGAGTTACGCACTGGCTTAAATGATTGGATGGCGCGTTTAAGTGAAACAACATCGCTAGAGCCAAGTAAGAATGTTGATGTATTACTAGATGAATCTGATATTACAATTAAAAATATTAGAGATATTCAAAAATTAAGACCTTTTGGTACGGATTTCACTTCTCCGTTATTTGAAATAAGAGATATTGCTATTAAATCTCTTAAAGCAATAGGAAAAGAACAGAATCACTTAAAAATGACATTAGGTGAATCAAATTTAGTTTCATTGTTTTGGCAAAATGGCGCATATGCATCTCAATTAGAAATAGGTCAACCTGTAAATTTAATTGGTAATCTTCAAATTAATGAGTGGAACGGTAATCAAACACCTCAATTTATGGTTCAAGATATTGCTATGGATACATTGCAAATATTAGACTACCGAAGTAAAAGTAAAAATACAGATTTCTTAAATAATGATGAAACTACTGCTTTTATGATTCAATCAAAAGCCCAAAAATTAAATGAAAATGAATTTTATTATGGTGAAACTGTACCTGATCATTTTGATAAAATGGTATTAAGAGATTTACCCATGACGCTTGATGAGCTAAAACTTACTTTACAACAAACACAAATCTCTCAGGTTTATATCGTATTCCAACATAAAGCTTCAATTTATTTTGAAGGTATGCCTAGCAAAGAATTATTTAAAAAATGTTATAAAGCTTTAATTAATAAAAAAGAAATGAATTTAGCAACTGAAGGTATGATGTTATGCGAATTTCTCAATATTAAAGCAAATATACTAAAATTTATGTTAAAAGTATTTTTAGAATTAGGATTTATTAACGAAGATGATGGTATAATAACGATTGCGACTCAACCTAGTAAACAGGACATAGAATCAAGTCAGATGTATCAAAGTAGGTTGTCTAGAATAGAAGTTGAAAAATTATTATTATACGATGATTTTACGCATTTAAATCAATGGATAAAATCACATTTGGGAGATAATTATTAGGAGGAAATTTTAAAATGGATTTAAAACAATATGTATCTGAAGTTCCAGATTGGCCGAAACCGGGAGTTAGTTTTAAAGATATTACAACAATTATGGATAATGGTAAAGCTTATGGTTATGCCACAGACCAAATTGTAGAGTATGCAAGAGAAAAAGACGTGGACGTAGTAGTTGGACCAGAGGCTCGCGGATTTATTATTGGTTGTCCTGTAGCATATTCTATGGGTATTGGATTTGCACCAGTTCGTAAAGAAGGAAAGTTACCTCGCGAAGTTATCAAATATGAGTATAACTTAGAATATGGGACAAATGTCTTAACAATGCATAAAGACGCTATTAGACCAGGACAAAGAGTATTAATCACTGACGATTTATTAGCCACTGGTGGTACTATCGAAGCTGCTATTAAACTTGTTGAAAAATTAGGCGGCATAGTAGTCGGCATTGCATTCATTATAGAATTAAAATATTTAAACGGTATTGAAAAAATTAAAGATTATGATGTAATGAGTTTAATTTCTTACGATGAATAGTATTAATTTAAAACTTGTAAACTAAAGAATATAAGCTAGTTCTCACACTTATTAACATATTATCGTTAATAATATGATATATGAGAACTAGTTTTTTGTATTTAAGGAATTAACGGACCAGTCAAATGTATTTATATAAACAGTGAAGATAAAATTAATGTAGGGTTGCTTTACAATATAATTGAGATTCATTTATTTATTCAAAAAATTGTAGTATCATATAGCTAATATTATATTTTAATTCATGATAGATAGCTTATCAGTGCCTCTAAATTTTGATAAAATGAAAACAATTCAAAGTTGTTGAGTCACATGGCTATTTTGTTTTCTTTTTAAATTTAAGCCATTAGTTACATTTAATGATTATTTATTATATAAAGTCATTTTAATGTTTTTTAGATAAGCCTTTACTAAATGAGTTAGTTAAAAATTAATTTGCATAAATTCTTATCATCATTTTTAATTTTAGGGCATAATACATAACAATCGATAATAAAGTTCAGAGATAGAAATATAATCAATAAGTGGGGTGTCTATATTGAATAACGAGTATCCTTATAGTGCTGACGAAGTGCTTTACAAGGCAAAGTCCTATTTAAGTGAAAGTGAATATCAATATGTTTTAAAAAGTTATCATATTGCTTATGAAGCACATCAAGGGCAATTCAGAAAAAATGGCCTGCCATATATCATGCATCCTATACAAGTAGCGGGAATTCTTACTGAAATGAGATTAGACGGACCCACGATAGTTGCAGGTTTCTTACATGATGTCATTGAAGATACGCCGTATACATTTGATGACGTCAAAAATATGTTTAATGAAGAAGTTGCAAGAATTGTAGACGGTGTTACAAAATTAAAAAAAGTAAAATATCGTTCTAAGGAAGAACAACAAGCAGAAAATCACCGTAAATTGTTTATAGCCATTGCCAAAGATGTGCGTGTTATTCTAGTTAAATTAGCAGATAGATTACATAATATGAGAACGCTAAAAGCAATGCCTAGAGAAAAACAAATTAGAATTTCTAAAGAAACCCTAGAAATTTATGCCCCATTAGCTCATAGACTAGGTATTAATACAATTAAATGGGAATTAGAAGATACTGCTTTAAGATATATTGATAGCGTGCAATATTTCCGCATCGTTAATTTAATGAAGAAAAAACGTAGTGAACGTGAAGCATATATAGAAAATGCTATTGGTCAAATTCAAGGTGAAATGGATAAAATGAGTATTGTTGGTGAAATCAACGGTCGACCAAAGCATATATATAGCATTTATAGAAAAATGATGAAACAGAAAAAGCAATTCGATCAAATATTTGATCTACTTGCTGTACGAATCATTGTTAATACTATTAATGATTGTTATGCAATTTTAGGTCTTGTACATACGTTATGGAAACCTATGCCAGGACGTTTTAAAGATTATATAGCAATGCCTAAACAAAATATGTACCAATCATTACATACAACTGTAGTTGGTCCTAATGGCGATCCGCTAGAAATACAAATTCGTACTTACGAAATGCATGAAATTGCTGAACATGGTGTAGCAGCACATTGGGCATACAAAGAAGGTAAAACTGTAAATGAGAAAACACAGGATTTCCAAAATAAATTAAATTGGTTAAAAGACTTAGCTGAAACAGACCATACGTCATCTGACGCACAAGAATTTATGGAATCTTTAAAATACGATTTACAAAGTGATAAAGTCTATGCATTTACACCTGCAAGTGACGTTATAGAATTGCCATATGGTGCGGTACCAATTGATTTTGCATATGCGATTCATAGTGAAGTAGGAAATAAAATGATTGGTGCTAAAGTAAATGGAAAAATCGTACCAATTGATTATATTCTTCAAACTGGTGATATCATTGAAATTAGAACCAGTAAACATTCTTATGGACCAAGTAGAGACTGGCTAAAAATTGTTAAATCATCAAGCGCTAAGAGTAAAATTAAAAGTTTCTTTAAAAAGCAAGACCGTTCTTCAAATATTGAAAAGGGCAAATTCATGGTTGAAGCGGAAATTAAAGAACAAGGATTTAGAGTTGATGATATTCTTACTGAAAAAAATATAGAAGTAGTAAATGAAAAATATCATTTTGCAAATGAAGATGACTTGTATGCTGCAGTTGGTTTTGGTGGTGTAACTGCAGTTCAAATTGTTAATAAATTGACTGAACGTCAAAGAATATTAGATAAACAAAAAGCACTAAACGAAGCACAAGAGGTAACTAAATCTGTACCAATAAAAGAAGATATTATCACTGATAGTGGTGTTTATGTTGAAGGACTAGAAAATGTTCTAATTAAGCTATCAAAATGTTGTAATCCTATACCAGGTGATGATATTGTAGGTTATATCACCAAAGGTCACGGTATTAAAGTGCATAGAACAGATTGTCCTAATATAAAAAATGAAACAGAAAGATTAATTTCGGTTGAATGGGTTAAATCAAAAGATTCGACCCAACGTTATCAAGTTGATCTTGAAGTTACTGCATATGATCGTAATGGTCTATTAAATGAAGTGTTACAAGCAGTCAATTCAACTGCAGGTAGTTTAATAAAGGTTTCTGGCCGTTCCGATATTGATAAAAATGCAATTATTAATATTAGTGTCATGGTTAAAAATGTAAATGATGTTTACCGTGTAGTTGAAAAGATTAAACAGTTAGGTGATGTATATACTGTTACAAGAGTATGGAACTAGAACTTAAGAGGTGCAAAGAAAAATGAGAGTAGTTGTACAAAGAGTTTCAGAAGCTTCTGTATCAAATGACAACATTCACAATTCTATTAAAAAGGGTTATTGCTTATTAGTAGGTGTTGGTAAATCATCAACAGAAGCTGATGTGCAAGCAGTTGCCAAGAAGATTGCGAATGCTAGATTATTTGAAGATGAAAATGACAAACTGAATTTTAATATTCAACAAATTGAAGGAGAAATATTATCTATTTCACAATTCACTTTATATGCTGATGTGAAAAAAGGTAATCGACCTGGCTTTTCAAATTCTAAATCACCTGATGAAGCAAATGAATTATATGAATCGTTCAATGAGGCATTAAGATCATATGGATTAAATGTGAAAACAGGTGAATTTGGAACACATATGAATGTAGAAATTCATAATGATGGTCCTGTTACAATCATTTATGAGAGTCAGGATGGCAAAGTAATATGAACAACTTGAGTAAATGGTTAACTAAAAGTTGGCAAAATAATCGCCTTACATTTATTGTTGTCATTTGTTTTGTGTTGTTTCTAATATTATTATTTATGTTCTTAAATTATAATGATGAAGATAATGGCACAATATCTATTACTGAAAGCGCAGAGTTTAGAACAGGACCAAATGCTGCTTATCCTGTTATCTATAAAATTGAAAAAGGCGATACCTTTGAAAAGATAGGTAAATCTGGGAAATGGATTGAAGTGAAGAATAAAGCTGGAGACAAAAAAGGTTGGGTTGCTGGTTGGCATACTAACTTAAATATCCATGCCGATAATTCTAAAAAATCTAATCCATTAAAAGGGAAAACGATTGTACTTGACCCTGGTCACGGTGGACGTGATCAGGGAGCTTCAAGTAATACTTCCTCAAAAAGTTTAGAAAAAGTATATACATTAAAAACTGCAAAAGAGTTAAAAGCATTACTTGAAAAAGAAGGTGCTCATGTAAAAATGACACGTTCTGATGATACATATGTGTCTTTGGATGATAGGAATATCAAAGGAGACGCTTTTATAAGCATACATAATGACTCGCTAGATTCCCCAAACGCTAACGGTGTAACTGTATATTGGTTACAAGATAACCAAGAATCACTAGCCCAAACACTTAGTAGTAGCATCCAAAAGAAATCCCTCCTTACAAATAAAGAAGCAAGGCAACAAAACTATCAAGTATTAAGACAAACGAATATTCCTGCAGTATTGTTAGAATTAGGTTATATTAGCAATCCAACAGATGAAGTTATGGTTAGAGATAAGTTACATAGACAAATTGTTGAAGAAGCAGTTGTTGACGGTCTAAAACAATATTTCTCATCATAGAACTTGCAAATCATTAGAAAACTCGTTATCATAATAATTGAATTATAAATAATAAACCGATTGTATTCTTGAAAGAATAAACAAAAGAGGTAGTATATAAATATATACGTAGAAATGTAACCCATAAGGCTGAAAGGTTACACTGAGTAGTTTATGACTTTGAACACAAGAAGAGGTGCTTTATTCCAAAGTAAAGCCGGGTAACGTACGTTAAACGTTTTGAGTGGATTTGAGACAATTATGTCTAAATCAATTAGGGTGGCAACACGGATATTCGTCCCTTGTGTAGTATTAAATACTATGCAAGGGCTTTTTTATTTAATTTTTTAAATTTATAACGAAATAAACGTGCTCAATATTAGTAAAGGAGATAAAATATGATTAAAATTCCAAGAGGAACACAAGATATATTACCTGAAGATTCAATCAAATGGCGTTATATTGAGAACAAACTTGATCAATTAATGGAACTATACGACTATCAAGAAATTAGAACGCCTATTTTTGAAAGCACTGAACTTTTTGCTAGAGGTGTGGGAGATTCTACCGACGTCGTTCAAAAAGAAATGTACACATTTAAAGATAAAGGTGACCGTAGTATTACATTAAGACCTGAAGGAACAGCTGGTGTAGTTCGTTCTTATATTGAACATAAAATGCAAGGTAACCCAAATCAACCTGTGAAGTTATATTATAATGGACCGATGTTCCGATATGAACGTAAACAAAAAGGTCGTTATCGTCAATTTAACCAATTTGGTGTTGAGGCAATTGGTTCAGAAAATCCAAGTATTGATGCTGAAGTATTAGCGATGGTTATGCATATATATGAATCTTTTGGTTTAAAACATTTGAAGTTAGCGATTAATAGTATTGGTGATAGTGATTCTCGTAAAGAATATAACGAAGCGTTAGTAAAACATTTCGAACCAGTTATCGGTGACTTTTGTCAAGATTGTCAATCACGATTACACTCTAACCCAATGAGAATATTGGATTGTAAAGTTGATAGAGACAAAGAGGCAGTTAAAAACGCTCCACGTATTACTGATTTTTTAAACGAGGACTCTAAAGCATATTATGAGCAAGTTAAAAAACATTTAGATGATTTAGGTATTCCTTACGTAGAAGATCCTAATTTAGTACGTGGATTAGATTATTATACTCATACCGCATTTGAATTGATGATGGATAACCCTAATTATGACGGAGCAATTACAACGCTTTGTGGCGGCGGACGTTATAATGGTCTTCTTGAATTATTAGGTGGACCAAGCCAAACAGGTATTGGGTTTGCATTAAGTATTGAAAGATTACTTCTAGCATTGGAAGAAGAAGACATTGAACTAGATGTTGAAAATGAATTTGATTTATTTGTAGTAACTATGGGAGAAGCTGCAGATCGATATGCAGTTAAGTTACTTAATCAGCTACGTAAAAATGGTGTTAAAGCAGATAAAGATTATATGAACAGAAAAATTAAAGGACAAATGAAACAAGCTGACCGATTAAATGCGAAATATACTATTGTAATTGGTGATCAAGAATTGGAAAACAATCAAATTGATATTAAAAATATGGAAACCGGTGAATCTGAATCAATACAATTAGATCAAATTGTTGATTATTTTCATAAATAGAAAGGGAGTTTTAAAATGAGTAAGCGAACAACATATTGTGGATTAGTTACAGAGAACTTATTAAACGAAAAAGTAACTTTAAAGGGATGGGTTCATAACAGACGTGACTTAGGTGGATTAATTTTTATTGATTTAAGAGATAGAGAAGGTATAGTACAAATTGTGTTTAATCCAGACTTTTCTCAAGAAGCATTAAATATTGCAGAAACTGTTAGATCAGAATATATCGTAGAAGTACAAGGTGTAGTTACTAAACGTGATACTGAAACAGTAAACCCTAAAATAAAAACAGGTCAAGTGGAAGTGCAGGTTGAAAATATTGAAATTATCAATAAATCTGAAACACCACCATTTTCAATTAATGAAGAAAATACAAATGTAGATGAAAATATAAGATTAAAATATAGATATTTAGATTTACGTCGACAAGAACTAGCACAAACTTTTAAAATGAGACATCAAACAACACGTTCAATTCGTCAATACCTAGATGAAAGTGGATTCTATGATATTGAAACACCAGTTTTAACAAAATCAACGCCAGAAGGTGCAAGAGACTATTTAGTACCTTCTCGTGTACATGATGGTGAATTTTATGCATTACCACAATCACCACAGCTATTTAAACAATTATTAATGATTAGTGGTTTTGACAAATATTATCAAATCGTAAAATGTTTCCGTGATGAAGATTTACGTGCTGACCGTCAACCTGAGTTCACTCAAGTCGATATAGAAATGAGTTTTGTTGATCAAGAAGATGTTATGGCTATGGGTGAAGAAATGTTACGTAAAGTCGTAAAAGATGTTAAAGGTATTGATGTTGAAGGCCCATTCCCACGCATGACTTATGAAGAAGCGATGAATCGTTATGGATCAGATAAACCTGATACACGTTTTGATATGGAATTAATTAATGTTTCACAATTAGGTCATGAAATGGACTTTAAAGTATTTAAAGATACAGTTGAAAACAATGGAGAAATAAAATCTCTTGTAGCTAAAGGTGCTGCAGAACAATATACTCGTAAAGATATGGATGCATTAACAGAGTTTGTTAACATATACGGTGCTAAAGGATTAGCTTGGGTTAAAGTAACGGAAGAAGGTTTAACAGGACCTATTGCACGTTTCTTTGAAGACAAAGATGCTGAATTATTAAAATCACTTACTGATGCAGAAGCTGGAGACCTAGTTATGTTTGTAGCTGACAAACCTGAAGTGGTAGCTCAAAGTTTAGGTGCATTACGTATTAAACTTGCAAAAGAATTAGGCTTGATTGATGAAACGAAATTAAACTTCTTATGGGTAACTGATTGGCCATTATTAGAATATGATGATGAAAGCAAACGTTATGTAGCAGCGCATCATCCATTCACATCACCTAAGAAAGAAGATATTGATAAATTAGATTCTGAACCTGAAAATGCCCAAGCTAATGCATATGATATTGTATTAAATGGATATGAATTAGGCGGAGGTTCTATTAGAATTCACAACGGTGAATTACAAGAAAAAATGTTTGAAGTATTAGGATTTACCAAAGAACAAGCGCAAGAACAATTTGGTTTCTTACTTGATGCATTCAAATATGGTGCACCACCACATGGCGGTATTGCGTTAGGTTTAGATAGATTAGTTATGCTATTAACTAATAGAACTAATCTTAGAGATACAATTGCTTTCCCTAAAACAGCGTCAGCTACTTGTTTATTAACAGATGCTCCGGGAGAAGTGTCAGATAAACAATTAGAAGAATTATCACTACGTATTAGACATTAATTGATAAACTATTAAGATTTATCATTTATCGTTTATGTCTAATTATTGACTTAACAAAAATGATTAAAAAAATACGAAGTTGATTAATTCCTTTATCATGAGATTTGTGGTAATATAATGACATAAGATAGTCATCTGTGATGTTCGTAAGTTTGCTTTTTATTTGGGCCTAACACTCTTTGATCAGGGAGCCCAATAGGTTTTCATGCAGCGCACACGCCTCATTTGGAGGACTTGCAAAACATGAAACAGGGCACCCACCTGTATAAAACAGGCCGAATGATCAAGCTATTTATAACTACGGCATCTACGGACTCTATCGGTACGCAAGACTTAGGTCTTGCGTATTTTTATTTTTAAATTAAAATAATATATACATAACATAAAAGTAGATTGTTTAGTTAAAGGAGATTAAAATGAAACATCAATTTTCTAGAAATGAATTAGCTGTAGGACAAGAAGGACTTGAATTATTAAAAAGTAAAACAGTAGCCGTATTAGGCGTTGGTGGAGTAGGGTCTTTCGCTGCTGAAGCATTAGCCAGAACAAATATTGGTCATATCATTTTAATTGATAAAGATGATGTTGATATTACAAATGTCAATCGTCAAATTCATGCACTTACATCTACAATTGGACAAAGTAAAGTAACACTTATGGAAGAACGAATTAAGCAAATTAATCCAGACTGTAAGGTAACTTCACTACATATGTTCTACACTGAAGAAACTTATGAAGAGATTTTTAATAATTATGATATAGATTACTTTATTGATGCGAGTGATACAATTATTTATAAAGTACATTTAATGAAAGAGTGCCTTGAAAGAGGTATCGACATGATTTCCAGCATGGGTGCGGCTAATAAAATTGATCCAACTCGTTTCCAAATAGCAGATATTTCTAAGACACATACTGATCCAATGGCAAAGGTAATTAGAAATAGATTAAAACGACTTGGGATTCGTAGTGGAATTAAAGTCGTCTTTTCAGATGAAAGTCCGATAGTTATACGTGAAGATGTAAAAGAAACAGTTGGCGATAAAAATGCAATTAATAGAAAAGGGCAAATGCCACCATCATCAAATGCATATGTACCTAGTGTCGTTGGGTTAATATGTTCAAGCTACGTTATTAACGATATTTTAAAAGATATTCCATTGAGACGTATTAAAGATAAAGGACAATACTAATAATCGTATTAGGTATAAAATAAAAAGATAGCTCATTCATACGTAATTAATACGTTGAAGAAGAGCTATCTTTTTTGTTTATTTTGACTGATTCAATAAATTTTCATAAATGGCTTTAAATTGTTGTTCGCTTTTAGAGGTAGTTTTAGGTTCATAATAAATTCGATTTTTAAGTATATCAGGTAAATACTGTTGTACAACATGACCGTTTTCATAATTGTGCGGATATTTGTATCCAGTTGCACGTCCTAATTCTTTTGCACCAGCATAATGACCATCTTTTAAGTAATCGGGGATTTGACCTACTTTACCTTGTCTAATATCACTTAATGCTTTATCAATTGCAGATATACCTGAGTTAGATTTAGGTGATAAACATAATTCAATCACAGCTTGGCTTAATGGTATTCTTGCTTCAGGAAAACCTAAACGTTCAGCTGATTGAATTGCAGCTAATGTTCGGTGACCCGCATTAGGTGAAGCAAGTCCTACATCTTCATAACTTATAACTAAAAGTCGTCTTACAATTGTTGGTAAATCACCAGCTTCAATAAGACGTGCTAGATAATGTAATGCCGCATTGACATCACTACCCCGAATAGATTTTTGAAATGCACTCATAACATCATAGTGCATATCGCCATCTTTATCACTTACAAATGCACCTTTTTGTAAACAATCTTTAGCATCTTGCAAAGTTATATGACGTGATCCGTCTTTTTCAGAAGCACTTAAAACCGCTAATTCTAATGCATTTAATGCACTTCTAACATCGCCTTGACTCTGAGTTGAAAAGTATGTCATTGCATCCTCATCTACAATAGGAGAATAAGACTTAAGGCCTCTCTCTTTATCTTCTAACGCTCTATTCAAAGCGATATGAACATCATCATCGTTCAATGGATAAAGTTCAAAAATTTGAGCTCTAGAACGTATTGCTGGATTGATGGCATGATATGGATTTGAAGTTGTAGCACCAATCAAGACAATTTTCCCATTTTCTAAATGAGGTAATAGAAAATCTTGTTTTGCTTTATCTAAACGATGGATTTCATCTAATAACAAAATCACTTGTCCAGACATTTTTGCTTCATCAACAACCATTTGCATATCTTTTTTAGTGTTTGTTACAGCATTTAATTGTCTAAATTTATATTGAGTACTACCGGCAATAGCTTTAGCAATACTTGTTTTTCCTATTCCAGGAGGACCATAAAAAATCATTGAAGAAAGTCGTTTAGTATCAACCATCCTTCTTATGATACCTGTTGGTCCAACTAAATGTTGTTGTGATATAATTTCATCTATATTAGTAGGTCTCATCCTAGACGCTAAAGGTTCAGTATTCACATTTGTCACACCTTTCTAATATAATCTTAACGTAAAAAATGGTAAAATGGGAATAAATAATTCGAATTAAGTGAGGTTATACAATGAAAATATCAACAAAAGGGAGATATGGTTTAACTTTAATGATTTCTCTTGCTAAAAGAGAAGGACAAGGGTGTGTATCATTAAAAACCATTGCGGAAGAAAATAATTTAAGTGATTTATATTTAGAACAACTTGTGGGACCCTTAAGAAATGCTGGATTAATTCGAAGCGTTCGTGGTGCTAAAGGTGGTTATCAATTAAGACTACCATCAGAAGAAATTACAGCTGGTGATATAATCAGATTGCTAGAAGGGCCTATTACTTTTGTGGAAAGTATTGAATCAGAACCACCAGCACAAAAACAATTATGGATCAGAATGAGAGATGCAGTTCGTGACGTATTAGATAATACAACACTTCAATACCTAGCGGAATACAAAGAAACCGACCAAAACCTCGACGGTTATATGTTTTATATATAGGGCCCCTTCACAAAGAAATTGGTAAAACCAATTTCAACGAGCAAAGCAAGAAGGGCAAGGGACCCACCAAAGAATTTTTCAAAAACATACATGAAACAGTGATTACCTATACTCTATAATCCGAATGTTACTTATAAGAAACAAAATGTATAATCTGAGTTTCTTATATAATAAGTCTTATCTTTCGAACCAAAATCTAAAAAAATATAAATTTTTTGGTTTTATATGTTTAGTTCTATAAACAAGTGGTATTTATGGAATATACATCACATAAGTTGTTGAATTAATTAAATTAACAACATATAAGATGTATTTAAGTTAAAATTAAACTTTTAACAAAATACAAATTTGTTCAAAATCGAAAGGAGCTTTTATTTATGGGATTCATGGATAAAGCAAAAGACGCAGCAGAAAAATTCAAAAACAGTGATAATGAGCAAGTAAACAAAGCGAAAGACACTATTAACGAGTATACTGATACTGGTAAAGGTGACAAAGATAAAAAAGAAGACAAAGACGATAAATAATCGTTTAAAATATTTTTTAGAGATAGCATTCAATGCTATCTCTTTTTTTATAGAAAAAAGGAGTAAGGCAAATCTAAAATGCCTTACTCCTTATGAATTTATATTACATTGCATCAATAATATGTTTGAATTTTTGATATGAATCATATTGTTTTTGTTGATCGTAAATATAACTTACACCCATAATTTCATCAATATCTCCATAGTAATCAATGAAATCTTTAAGTTTTTGTTTAACTGTGCTTTCAGACCCAATTAAAGAGGATTTAATTCTTTGTTTGGCCATTTCTAATTCTCTTGGTGTTAAAATTTGATCTAATTCATTTGTTGGTGGTTGAACAGGTTGCATTTTACCTCTCGTAATACTAACCATAACCTGAGCCATTGAAGTAGCTAGATACTCAGCTTCTTCATCAGTATCACCTATAATTACGTTTAATCCTATAATGACATAAGGTTCACTTAATACATCAGATGGTTCAAACAATTCTTTATAAATTTCAATAGCTTCTTTCATCTGTTGTGGTGCAAAATGACCTGCAAATACATAAGGTAATCCTCTTCTAGCTGCAACATGTGCAGAATCAGTAGATGATCCAAGTATATAAAGAGGGACATTTTTATTAACTGCTGGATAAGCACGTACATATGCTTGTTGATTTGCTGGACCAAAATATGTTTGTAATTGATCTACTTCTTCTGGAAATTGATATACGCCATTATGTTGGTCTCGACGTAGCGCGCTTGCTGTCATCATATCAGTACCCGGCGCTCTACCTAAACCTAAATCAACTCGATTTGGAAATAAAGTAGCCATCGTACCAAATTGTTCTGCGACTATGAGTGGTGCATGGTTAGGTAACATAATGCCACCAGAACCAACTTTTATAGATTGAGTATGCTCTAAAGTATGTTGGATTAATAATGCTGTGGCAGAACTTACTAAATTTGGTGCGTTATGATGTTCTGCTATCCAATAGCGTTCATAACCAAAATCTTCCAATTGTTGTGCCAATGAAATCATATCATTTAAAGCTTCTCTATCTTCTTGTCCTTCTCTGATAGGGACAAGGTTTAATGCGGAAACCTTTAAGTTATTCAAATTGATCATGCCTCCATAGTAAAAATAGTATATGAAGTATAACAATGTTTATTTGATTAAAATAATAAACTGCTCATATGTATTTTAGTCTCTTGATTTTGATTGAAAAATAGAATATTAATGATTCATAAATATCATGGGTAGTATACGTAATAATAATTTCAACTAATTATGGATAATGTTAAAATTAAAGTAACTATTAATCAAACAGATAGGTAGAAAAATAGTTTTCTAGGTGCTATTATAGGAACATTGATAATTTTGTGAGGAGTGTCAAAACATGGAAGTATATGCAGATTATGCTGCAACAACCCCAGTTAAACCTGAAGTAGTAGATTCTATGATGAACATATATCAAACTCATTATGGGAATCCATCTTCTATTCATTCAATTGGTAGAGATGCCCGTAAATATTTAGATGAGTCTCGCCGAACAGTAGCACAATGTTTAGGTGCAAAAGCTAACGAAGTGATTTTTACTAGTGGTGCAACGGAATCTAATAATACTGCAATAAAAGGGCTAGTAAAAGCTAATGAGCACATTGGTAATCATTTAATTACAACAAAAATTGAGCATCACTCCGTACTAAATGTATTTGAACAATTAGAACGAGAAGGATATGACGTAACATATTTAGACGTTGATGATACTGGTGCAATAGATTTAGATCAATTAGAAGAAGTGATTACAGATAAGACAATTCTAGTGTCTATCATGTTTGTTAACAACGAAGTAGGTACTGTTCAACAAATGTATGATATAGAAGATATTGTTACAGCTACAAATGCATTATTCCATGTAGATGCAGTTCAAGCAATCGGTCATTTAGATATTAATTTTGACGATTTTAAATTTGATACAATGAGTGTCACTGGTCATAAATTTGGTGGACCTAAAGGTGTTGGTGCGCTATTAGTTAGAGAGAATACTCCGATACAGTATAGTCAACTTGGAGGAGAACAAGAAACTAAACGTCGTGCTGGTACAGAAAACTTAGCGCAAATTGTCGGCTTTGCAAAAGCAATTGAACTTGCTGAACAACATAGAGATGAAAATAATATTCATTTAATGAATTTAAAAGAATTATTTTTAGTTAGCTTACAAGAACGTGCTATTCCATTTGAACTTAATGGTTCAATGGTAGATACAACGGGTCATATTATAAATTTATATTTTCCATTTATTGATGTTGAAACAATGTTAACTTTATTAGACTTAAGTCAGATTTATGTATCATCTGGCTCAGCTTGTACAGCAGGTTCAACTACTCCGTCACATGTATTAGCTGCAATGTACGAAGATGAAGAACGTGCTAAACATTCTGTAAGATTTAGCTTTAGCGAAATGACTACCGAACAAGAAGTCAAATATATAGTTGCAGAAATTCATAAAATATACCATAAATTTAAGGAGGAATAGTAGTGACAAATAAAGATACTCGCGTAGTCGTTGGTATGTCTGGTGGCGTAGATAGTTCAGTAACAGCATATCTGTTAAAAGAACAAGGCTATGATGTTATAGGTATTTTCATGAAAAATTGGGACGATACCGATGAAAATGGTGTATGTACTGCAACAGAAGATTATAATGATGTCATTGAAGTTTGTAACCAAATTGGCATTCCATATTATGCAGTTAACTTTGAACAAGAGTATTGGGATAAAGTGTTCACCTACTTTTTAGATGAATATAAAAAAGGGCGTACACCAAATCCTGACGTTATGTGTAATAAAGAAATTAAATTCAAAGCCTTTCTAGAACATGCACTGAAATTAGGTGCAGATTATGTAGCAACAGGTCATTATGCAAGAATAAGAAGACATGGCGATGGACATGTTGAAATGTTAAGAGGCGTTGATAATAATAAAGATCAAACTTATTTCTTAAATCAACTTTCACAGCAACAGCTTTCAAAAGTGATGTTCCCAATAGGTGATATTGAGAAAAAACGCGTGCGTGAAATTGCTGAAGAACAAAACTTAGCTACAGCTAAAAAGAAAGATTCTACAGGAATTTGTTTTATAGGTGAAAGAAACTTCAAAACATTCTTATCACAATATTTACCAGCTCAATCAGGTGATATGGTGACATTAGATGGTAAAAAAATGGGTACACATAGTGGATTAATGTACTACACTATCGGTCAACGACATGGTTTAGGTATCGGTGGAGACGGTGATCCTTGGTTTGTAGTAGGTAAAAATTTAGAAGATAATGTCCTTTATGTAGAACAAGGATTCCATCATGAGGCATTATACAGTGACTATTTAATTGCTTCAGATGTTTCATTTGTTAATGAAAATGAAATTGATTTAGAGCAAGGATTTTACTGTACTGCTAAATTTAGATACCGTCAAAAAGATACAAAAGTATTTGTACAACGTGAAAATGACGAAGCCATTAGAGTAACTTTCAATGAACCAGTTAGAGCTATCACACCTGGTCAAGCAGTTGTATTTTATAATGAAGAAGTTTGTCTTGGTGGTGCAACAATTGATGATGTATATAAAACATCAGGTCAATTAAGTTATGTTGTGTAAAAATCAGCCATTAATTCATAGAAATGTTTCTTTGAATTAGTGGCTTTTTAATATGAATGATTATGGTAGTGTTCGACCATTTGAGAACATGACTATTCATTTATATAAAAATACATAAAGTGGTAAAATATGATTAAAATAAAAGTTTGAACTTGAAATGAAATCTTATAATACCTATATCATTATTTAAGAATTAAGGAGATGTAATTTTAAATATGATAGATCAAAAAACGATATATCAATTTATCAAAGAAGGCCAATTAGAAGAAGCATTAAAAGCTTTGTTTGATAATATAGAAGAAGATCCATCAATTACTGAAAATTATATTAATGCTGGTATTGTATTGGCAGATGTTGGTGAAATTGAGAAATCTGAGCGATTTTTTCAAAAAGCAATAACGATTGATTCAGAAAATGGAGCAATATATTATAATTTAGGTAACGTATATTACAATCAAGGTAGATATAATGAAGCGATTAAGTTATACCAACAAGCTATGAAATATGATGTGGAACCTGTAGATTGTAACTATATGATTGGAATGGCTTTTAATCAATTAAATGCTCATAAAGAGGCACTACCATTTTTAATGACAGCAGCCGAAAAAGATCAACAACACGATACAGAAGTACAGTTTCAGTATGGATTAGTATTGTGTCAGCTAGAAATGTTTGATGCTGCAATAACACAATTAAACTATGTGTTGTCATTGGATTCATCACATGTAGATGCGATTTACAATCTAGGACTGGCTACTTACATGAAGAATGAAGTTATAAATGAAGCGATAGCATATTTTAAGCAAGCAGTTGAGATTGATCCAGAACATTTACTAAGTCAACATGCTTTAAAAACATTTTCAACTATGCAAGAAGAGGAGGAGTAATATGACTGACCCTACACTATTTGATTATTCAATGATAAAAGGCACTGTAGAAGCGATTTTGTTTCAAAATAGTGATAATTACTATACAGTTTTGAAGGTGGATACCATTGAGACAAACGAATCATTTGATACAATGCCAACAGTGGTAGGGTTTCTTCCTAATGTTGTTGAAGGTGATGTATATACATTTAAAGGACAAACGGTTGAGCATCCAAGATATGGTAAACAATTAAAAGCCGAAACATTCGAAAAAGAATTACCACAAACTAAAGATGCAATCATCAGTTACTTATCAAGTGATTTATTTAAAGGAATAGGTAAAAAAACAGCACAAAACATCGTAAATACTTTAGGTGAAAATGCGATTAATGACATTTTAAACGACGCTAGTGTTCTTGAAAAAGTACCTAGCTTGCCTAAGAAAAAGCAAAAGCAAATTGCTGAACAAATTGCTTCTAATCAAGAATCTGAAAAAGTCATGATTAGATTACATGATTTAGGTTTTGGTCCAAAATTAGCTAGTTCTATTTATCAATATTACGGTGCAGAAACGTTAAGTGTATTAGACAAAAATCCATATCAACTTGTCTATGATATTAAAGGCATTGGTTTTAGTAAAGCTGATCAATTAGCACAAAAAATAGGAATTAAATTTGATGACCCTGAACGTTTAAAAGCAGGTTTATTATTTACGTTAGAGGAAGAATGTATTAAACAAGGACATACTTATATACCTAATGATCAAATTATTGCAGCAACTTTTAATGTTTTAACACAAAATAATAATAATGATGATAACCAAATTAATCATGAGCATTTACAAACAATGTTATTACAACTGAATGAAGAAAAAAGATTAATTGTAGATAAAGAAAAAATATCGATTCCAAGTCTTTACTATTCAGAATTAAAAAGTGTTCAAAACTTATATAGAATTAAAACTCATACTACAAAATTAAAAGAAATAGAACAATCTGATTTACAATTACATATAGGTGATATCGAAACAAATAATGAAGTGAGCTATGCTGCTTCACAAAAAGATGCATTACAAACGGCTATAAATTCTAAAATTATGTTACTAACTGGTGGACCGGGAACAGGGAAGACAACAGTTATAAAAGGAATAGTGGAATTATATGCAGAGGTGCACGGAATATCTTTAGACTACGATGACTATCAAGAAGATGATTATCCAGTTGTACTAGCAGCACCAACAGGTAGAGCTTCAAAAAGATTACAAGAATCTACTGGATTAGAAGCCATGACGATTCATAGATTGATTGGATGGAATCAAGATACCCAACCTGAAGATATTTTGGAAAATGAAATTAATGCGCGTTTGATTATAATTGATGAAATGTCAATGGTTGATACTTGGCTATTCCATCAATTTTTAAGTGCAGTGCCATTAGATGCTCAAATTATTCTTGTAGGAGATGAAGACCAACTCCCTTCTGTTGGACCAGGACAAGTCTTTAAAGATTTAATAGACTCAAACACGATTCCAAGAGTTAATTTAACTGAGGTATATAGACAACAAGATGGATCTAGTATTATAGAATTGGCACATCGCATGAAGTTAGGGCAACCAATTGATATTACACAACGATTCCATGACAGAAGTTTTATTAATTGTGGTACAGAACAAATACCTAATGTAGTTGAGAAAGTCGTAAATAGTGCGGTAAATAAAGGGTATGACATGAGCGATATTCAAGTACTAGCGCCAATGTATAAAGGTAATGCAGGTATTAAAAGGTTAAATCAAATATTACAATCTATTCTTAATCCTAAAGAGAAAGATACTAGAGAAATCGAATTTGGCGATGTTGTCTTCAGAAAAGGAGATAAAGTTCTACAATTAGTTAATCGTCCTAATGACAATATCTTTAACGGGGACATTGGTGTAATTGTTGGTATTTTCTGGGCAAAAGAAAATGCTTTGAACAAGGATGTACTAGTCGTAGACTTTGAAGGAAATGAAATTACTTTTACAAGACAGGATATGCTCGAATTAACTCATGCATACTGTACTTCTATCCATAAATCTCAAGGTTCAGAATTTCCAATCGTGATTATGCCTATAGTTAAACAATATTTTAGAATGCTACAAAGACCTATTTTATATACTGGTTTAACAAGAGCGAAACAATCATTAGTATTATTAGGTGATCCCCAAGCGTTTGATATCGGTCTTAACACAAACGGTCAAAAAAGATTAACGCAATTATTTACTTTATTAAAACAATACTTTACTGAAGAAAAATCCTATGATTTATCTTTAACTGAAGAGAATAATGAGTCAGATGATTCACAAGGTATACATTATGAAGATGATGTTACAGATGTAAAGGATAAAGACGATTCAAACAAGACTATGACTATAGAATTAACTGAAGAAACGATATATCAAATTGATCCTATGATTAATATGGGAGAAACTTCACCGTATGATTTCGCTAATCGTTGACATTTGAAAACAATAAAATTAAAATAAAATTAAGTTCGCATAAAGACGAGTAAACAATTTTGAATTTTAAGAGATGTGCTGGTTGGTGGAAAGCACAATTAAAATTGTTGAACGCTACTTTGTGTCAATTTAAATATGTGACTAAAGTGATAAGTAAAGGTTAGCATGGAATAATTGATTAAAATTCATATTCTAATAAATGCAGTATTAATCCTAACCGTAATAACTTATAACTAGGGTGGTACCGCGACAACGTTCGTCCCTTTTGTGGATGAACGTTTTTTGTTTACCTTATAACACTAGTGTCCAATATAAACTTAATAAAAATGTGTATGAACTAAATATAGGGAGTGTACGTGGATGAAAAATTTAAAAGCAAGCGAAATTAGACAAAAATATTTAGACTTCTTTGTTGAAAAAGGTCATATGGTTGAACCATCTGCACCATTAGTACCTATCGATGATGATAGTTTACTTTGGATTAACTCTGGAGTTGCAACTTTAAAAAAATATTTCGATGGTCGAGAAACACCTAAGAAACCAAGAATTGTTAACTCACAAAAGGCTATTCGTACGAATGATATTGAAAATGTAGGTTTCACAGCAAGACACCATACTTTCTTTGAAATGCTAGGTAATTTCTCAATTGGTGACTATTTTAAGAAAGAAGCTATAGAATTTGCATGGGAATTTTTAACTAGCGATAAATGGATGGGTATGGAGCCAGAAAAATTATACGTCACAATACATCCGGAAGATACAGAAGCTTATAAAATTTGGAACGAACAAATTGGCTTAGAAGAAAGTCGAATTATTCGTATAGAAGGTAACTTTTGGGATATTGGTGAAGGACCTTCTGGACCTAATACTGAAATTTTCTATGATCGCGGTAATGATTTTGGCCAAGATGATCCAGAAGAGGAAATGTATCCAGGTGGAGAAAACGAACGCTATTTAGAAGTGTGGAATTTAGTGTTTAGTGAATTTAATCATAATAAAGATCATACTTATACACCACTTCCAAATAAAAATATTGATACCGGCATGGGATTAGAACGTATGACTTCTATCTCACAAAATGTACGTACAAATTATGAAACAGATTTATTTATGCCAATAATTAATGAAGTCGAAGAAGTGTCAGGTAAAAAATACCTTCAAAATGATGAGCAAGATGTAGCATTTAAAGTTATAGCTGACCATATTAGAACTATTTCATTTGCAATTGCTGATGGTGCTTTACCAGCAAATGAAGGACGTGGCTATGTATTACGTAGATTATTGCGTAGAGCAGTAAGATTTAGCCAAACATTAGATATCAATGAGCCATTTATGTATAAATTAGTTGATATTGTTGCAGATATCATGGAACCTTATTATCCAAATGTCAAAGATAAAAGTGATTTTATTAAACGCGTTATCAAATCAGAAGAGGAAAGATTCCATGAAACACTTGAAGAAGGTCTTTCAATTTTAAATGGATTTATTAGTAAAGCCAAAGAAACTAATAATGAAATTAATGGTAAAGATGCTTTTAAATTATATGATACGTATGGCTTCCCAATTGAACTTACTGAAGAGTTAGCAATTCAAGAAGGTTTAACTGTTGATATGGCTACATTTGAAGCAGAAATGCAACAACAACGTGATAGAGCACGTCAAGCTCGCCAAAATTCACAATCTATGCAAGTTCAAAGTGAAGTATTAAAAAATATTACTACTGAAAGTCACTTTGTTGGTTATGATACTACAGATTATCAAACAGAATTGATTCACCTTATTGAAAATGGAGAAGAAGTTGAAAAAGCAGATGCTGGTGAAACAATTTACTTCATGTTAAAAGACACACCATTTTATGCAGTGAGTGGTGGACAAGTAGCTGATAATGGTACTGTTAGTAATGAGCATTTTGAAATTTTAGTGACTGAAGTTACTAAGGCACCTAATGGTCAAAATTTACACAAAGGTGAAATCCAATTTGGTCAAGTAACAAAAGGTGCACAAGTTGATGCTAGTGTGAACAAAGATGAACGTCGTTCTATCCAAAAAAACCATAGTGCCACACACTTATTGCACGCTGCTTTAAAAGAAGTTTTAGGTGACCATGTTAACCAAGCAGGTTCATTAGTAGCACCAGACCGTTTAAGATTCGACTTCTCTCATTTTGGACAAATGACTCAAGATGAAATTGATCAGGTTGAAAGACGTGTCAATGAAGAAATCTGGAGAGGTATTACTGTTCATATTCAAGAAATGGGAATTAATGAAGCTAAAGAAATGGGTGCAATGGCACTGTTTGGTGAAAAATATGGTGATATTGTAAGAGTCGTTAATATGGCACCATTTTCAATAGAATTATGTGGTGGTATTCACGTAGACAATACTGCTGAAATTGGTTTATTCAAAATTGTTAGTGAATCTGGTACTGGTGCAGGTGTTAGACGTATCGAAGCATTAACAGGAAAATCAGCGTTCTTATATTTAGAACATATCCAAACTCAATTCAATATTATTAAAGATCAAGTTAAAGTGAAAACAGATGATCAAGTTGTAGACAAAATTACTCAATTACAAGAAGAAGAAAAGAACTTATTAAAACGTTTAGAACAACGTGATAAAGAAATTACAAATCTTAAAATGGGTAATATCGAAGATCAAGTAGAAACAATAAATGGTTTTAAAGTATTGGCAACAGAAGTTGAAGTACCTAATGCTAAAGCAATTCGCTCAACTATGGACGACTTTAAATCAAAATTACAAGACACTATTATCGTCTTAGCAAGTAATGTAGATGGTAAAGTTTCTATTATAGCTACAGTTCCTAAAACTCATACAGATCAAATTAAAGCAGGTGACATCATTAAAAATATGGCACCAATCGTTGGTGGTAAAGGTGGTGGCCGTCCAGATATGGCTCAAGGTGGCGGTACTCAACCTGAAAATATCACAGAATCATTACGCTTTATTAAAGATTACATTAAAAATATGTAATTTTAGTTACAGTTCGTGTAGAATAAAATGGAATCAATTTATGTATTGAAGGAGTGACGAAATGGAAAACTTTGATAAAACAATGAAATTTAAATATGAAGATATTCCAGAAGAAGATGTCAAATCAGTATTAGAGAATGTCCACCGAACACTAGAAGAACGCGGATACAATGCAGTAAATCAAATCGTAGGATATTTATTATCAGGTGATCCTGCTTACATTCCACGTCAAAATGAAGCTAGAAATCAAATTCGTCACATTGATAGAGATGTGATTATGGAAGAACTCGTATCTAATTATTTAGCTGAGTCTAAAGAATAGTATCAATGTTAAAGCATAAAATACTTGGTTTAGACGTAGGTAGTAAAACAGTAGGAATAGCGATTAGTGATTTAATGGGTTGGACTGCTCAAGGTTTAGACACACTCCATATCGATGAACAAAATAATGAATTAGGCATCGAACAATTAGTTGAAATCATCAAGAAAAATGATGTCGGTACAGTTGTAATCGGTTTGCCCAAAAACATGAACAATTCTATTGGATTTCGTGGAGAGGCTTCGTTACAATACAAAGAGAAACTTCAAGAAGCATTACCATCTATTGAGATTGTCATGTGGGATGAAAGACTTAGCACGATGGCAGCTGAAAAGTCATTACTAGAGGCAGATGTTTCAAGACAAAAAAGAAAAAAAGTAATAGATAAAATGGCAGCCGTATTTATATTACAAGGCTACCTAGACTCTATTTAATAAAAGGAGAAATAAAATGACTGAACATAATCACGATGCAGAATTAAAAATTAACAATGAAGAAGAATTATTAACATTATATGATGAAGACGGAAATGAAGTTCTTTATCGTAAAATGCTTGAATTCTATCATCCTGAATTCAAAAAAGAATATGTAGTACTTGCTGAAGAAGGCGCACAATCTGATGAAGACGACATGATTGAATTAGTACCAATGATAAATGAACCTGATGAATCAGGTGACGGTGGTAAATTAGTCCCAATCGAAACAGATGAAGAATGGGATATGATTGAAGAAGTAGTTAATACTGAAATTGATGAATAATCTTAGAATAAATATTTAAATTTTACTCCTTATGTAACGATATCTATTGAATATCTGACATAAGGAGTTTTTCTATATATGATTTGTTCAAAGTTTGTTTACATACATACTTATCATTTAGATTTATACTTATATTCACAAAGAATTTATGGTAAAATATTTGGAGTTAAATATTTTATATATCGTTATTTAACATAACGTTTAAAATACTTGTACGTAGTTACAATCAGTCAAAGCCATTGGTTATTTTACTAATCAATATTGTGACTGATTTATTTTATTGCCTTTTTAAATTGTAGTTATTTTACACAAAGGAAGTCGTTGTATAATGGATAATAATGAAAGTTATATTCTCAATTTACATAAAACTAATGATAATGACATTGAACTTTTAAGAGAATATGCAAATACAAATCAAGTGCCGATCGTGGATCGTAATACACTAGAAATAATCAAACAAATTATACGTATTCATCAAACTAAACGGATTATAGAAATTGGTACGGCTATAGGATACAGTACAATGCAATTTGCTTCAGTGTCTAAAGATATAAATGTAACTACAATAGAAAGAGACCCAGAAATGATAGACCAAGCGAAACATAATATCACTTCTAATCAATTTACTAATCAAATTGAGTTAATTGAAGGTGATGCATTAGAACAATTTGATAAAGTTAAATCTCAAACGTTTGACATGTTATTTATTGATGCTGCGAAAGCACAATCGAAGAAATTTTTTGAACTATATACGCCTTTACTTAAAAAGGGTGGCATTGTTGTGACAGATAACGTTTTATATCATGGTTTTGTCTCAAATATCGATATAGTTCGTTCACGTAACGTACGTCAAATGGTTAAAAAAGTACAACAATTTAATGAATGGTTAATGCAAAATGAACAATATACAACTAACTTTTTAAATATGGACGATGGTTTAGCAATATCTATTAAAGGAGAATGACTATGACAGAATTACTAGTTACTCCTAAGTCAATAACACATATGGAAACACTAATAGAAATAGGTGCAGATGCATTTGTTATTGGTGAGCAAAAATTTGGTTTACGACTTCCAGGAGAATTTAATCGAGAAGACATGGAAAAAGCAGTAACATTAGCCCATGAGAATGATAAGAAAGTGTATGCTGCAGTTAATGGTTTGTTTCATAATTATCATTTAGCAGCAGTAGAAGATTATATTCAATTTTTACATCAAATTGGTGTGGATAGAATTATTTTTGGTGACCCAGCTGTTGTGATGTATGTTAAACAACAAAATAATCCTATTCCATTACATTGGGATGCAGAAACACTAGTTACTAACTATTTTCAGTGTAACTATTGGGGACAAAAAGGTGCTACAAGAGCAGTATTAGCGAGAGAATTAGGTCTGGAAGAAATTATAAATATAAAAGAACATGCTGACGTGGAAATAGAAGTTCAAGTTCATGGCATGACATGTATGTTTCAATCTAAAAGAATGTTATTAGGCAACTATTATACATTCCAAGATAGACAAATGAAAATTCAACGTAATGAAAATCAAAATGATTTATTATTATATGATGAAGAACGCGAAAATAAATATCCTGTTTTTGAAGATTATAATGGTACACATATTATGTCACCAAATGATATGTGCCTTATAGAAGAATTAGAACCGTTTTTTGAAGCAGGTATCGATTCATTTAAAATTGACGGCATATTACAGACAGAAGAATATATCAATGTTGTTACACAACAATACAGAGAAGCAATAGATTTATATAATGAAGATCCTGAAACTTATGAAGATGAAAAATTTATGCTTGTAGATCCTATCGAAGACATTCAACCAGAACATCGACCATTTGATGAAGGTTTCTTATTTAAGCATACGGTATATTAGGAGGCTGAATCATGAAGACATTAGAAGAAGTTAAACAAACTTCAAATACTAAAATGAAGAAGCCAGAATTACTTGCTCCAGCTGGTAACTTAGAAAAGTTAAAAATTGCTGTACATTATGGCGCAGATGCAGTTTTTTTAGGCGGACAAGAATATGGTTTAAGATCAAATGCTGATAACTTCACAATGGAAGAAATTGCTGAAGGTGTTGAGTTTGCAAACCGTTATGGTGCAAAAATTTATGTTACGACTAATATTATTGCGCATGACGATAATATGGAAGGGTTAGACGATTATCTTATTAATCTTGAAGCGACAGGTGCAACAGGTATTATTGTTGCTGACCCCCTTATTATTGAAACTTGCAAAAAGGTAGCGCCAAAATTAGAAATTCATTTATCTACACAACAATCATTATCTAATTATAAGGCAGTTGAATTTTGGAAAGAAGAAGGATTAGATCGTGTGGTTTTAGCTCGAGAAACAGGAGCTATGGAAATGAAAGAAATGAAAGAAAAAGTTGATATTGAAATAGAAGCCTTCATTCATGGTGCTATGTGTATTGCTTACTCTGGTAGATGTACATTAAGTAACCACATGACAGCACGTGATTCCAATAGAGGTGGCTGTTGTCAAAGTTGTCGTTGGGATTATGATTTGCTACAAGTAGATGAAGATGGTGAACTTGATTTATTTTATGAAGATGGACAAATCGTCCCATTTGCAATGAGTCCGAAAGACTTAAAATTAATCGAATCAATCCCACAAATGATGGATTTAGGTATTGATTCGTTAAAAATAGAAGGCAGAATGAAATCAATTCATTATATAGCTACTGTTGTGTCAGTATATCGTAAAGTAATTGATGCATATGCTGAAGACCCAGACAATTTTAAAATTCAACCTGAATGGTTAATGGAATTAGATAAATGTGCTAATAGAGATACAGCACCAGCATTCTTTGAAGGTACTCCAGGATATGAGGAACAAATGTTTGGAGAACAACAATCGAAAAAGTCTCCTTATGATTTTTGTGGCTTAGTTTTAGATTATGATCAGGATACAAAAATTGCTACAATTCAACAAAGAAATCACTTTAAACCTGGACAAGAAATTGAATTTTTTGGTCCGGAAATTGAAAGTTTTAAACAAGTTGTTGATACCATTTATGATGAAGAAGGTAATGAGCTTGATGCTGCGCGCCATCCATTACAAATTGTACAAATTAAAGTTGATCGTCCAATCTATGCAAACAACTTGATGAGAAAGGAAATCGGTTAATGACACAAACGACGATTATAGGAATTGCTGGAGGCTCTGGCTCTGGTAAAACGACAGTCACAAATGAAATTATGAAAAATCTTGAAGGTCATAGTATTGCATTATTAGCGCAAGACTATTATTATAAAGACCAATCACATTTAACTTTTGAAGAACGTTTGGAGACAAACTATGATCATCCATTTGCATTTGATAACGATTTGTTAATTCAAAATCTAAGAGATTTACGAAATGGCAAAGCAGTTAAAGTACCAACATACGATTATGCTAATCATACAAGAAGCGATCAAACGATTGCATTTGAACCGAAAGATGTTATCATCGTAGAAGGTATCTTCGCTTTAGAGAATAAAACGTTACGTGATATGATGGATGTTAAAATATATGTCGACACTGATGCAGACTTAAGAATTTTACGTCGTCTTAAAAGAGACACTCATGAGCGAGGACGTTCTATGGATTCGGTTATCAATCAATACTTAAATGTGGTGCGACCTATGCACGTGCAATTTATTGAACCAACTAAGAAACATGCTGACATCATCATCCCAGAAGGTGGTAGTAACAAAGTAGCCATAGATATTATGACTACTAAGATTCAATCTTTAGTTAGTAAACAATAGTATTTAAAAGTAAAGGAAGATGACATAATGGAAAATCAAAAACAATATCCAATGACTCAAGAAGGGTACGAAAAATTAGAACAAGAATTAGAAGAATTAAAAACAGTTAAAAGACCTGAAGTAGTTGAAAAAATTAAAGTTGCACGTTCTTTCGGCGATTTATCTGAGAACTCAGAGTATGATGCAGCTAAAGATGAACAAGGTTTTATTGAACAAGATATCCAACGTATTGAACATATGATTAGAAACGCTTTAATCATTGAAGATACAGGCGATAATAATACAGTACAAATTGGTAAAACTGTTACGTTTATCGAACTACCAGGAGACGAAGAAGAAAGTTACCAAATCGTAGGTTCAGCTGAAGCGGATGCATTTAAAGGTAAAATCTCAAACGAATCACCAATGGCGTCAGCATTAATTGGTAAAGAATTAGACGATGAAGTTCGTGTACCACTACCAAACGGTGGAGAAATCAACGTTAAAATTGTAGATATAAAATAATTAACTATTCTAAAAATAGTCGCAACAGCCTGGGACAAAAATCAGTGTCTCAGGCTACAATTATATATAGGCAGTAGTTGACTGATAAAGTAATTCTTTTTTCTTTAGAAATTAGAATTACTTATGCATGAGTGTTAACTCATGTAATCCTTAGTGGAACACATTAGCTAAAGCTAATGTGTAAGTATCACTAAACTATTAAAATAGTAGTGACACTTTATTTTTCAAATCTAGTCAACCTTGCCGGGGTGGGACAACGATAAAGAAATACTTTTTCTTTAGAAATTAGTATTTCTTACGCATGAGTTCAACTCATGTGTTCCATTAATGTACACCTTAGCTAAAGCTAATGTGTAAGTACTACTAACCTAATAAAATTAGGAGTAGTGCTTTATATTTCTGTCCCACTCCCTTGCGCTTTTTTGGAATGTTTAATATTTAAGTGAGACATTTGAAAAATCTTTTAATTTAATGCAATCATTTTAATAAGGAAAACTTATTTGGTGATAACGATTACAGTGACAAATTAAACTTATTATGATTAAATATAATAAAGAATTTTTTGAATAGTTAGTAATTATTATTAGTAAATGTAAATCTTAGAATGAATTGAGAAATTGGTTATTACTAATAATTAGAATAATTTATTAAACAATCACGCAAATAAAATGATACAATAATATAGCACAACAAACTAGTCCTATAAAAGGGGAGGAATTGGTAAGTTGGAAACTAGATTGATAAATGAACAATCTTTAATGATTTATTTTGATAATGAAATTACTAAAGATACATATAATAAAGTAAATAAATTAGTTCAATATATTAAGGAACAAAATCATAAAGAAATCATAGATATAGTACCTTCATATAGAGCTATTTTGATTTCGTTTGATAACACAAGTATTGATGGCACTAAATTAATTGAAAATTTAGAACTTAATCAATTTAATGACTCAGAATCAAATCAATTACAACAACGAAAAGTAGTAACAATACCCGTAGTTTATGGTGAAGAATTTGGACCTGATTTGGAAGAAGTTGCCTCTAGTAATCAATTAACAACTGAGGAAGTAATCCAGATACATACACAACAACCCTACTTAATATATATGTTAGGTTTTATGCCAGGATTTCCATACTTAGGTGGTCTAGACGAACGTATACATACACCTCGTCGTTCAGAGCCAAGAGTAAAAATTGAAGCAGGATCAGTTGGTATTGCGAATAACCAAACTGGTTTATATCCTTTAGATTCACCAGGTGGTTGGCAAATTATTGGACGTACGCCGCTAAAAGTATTTGATTTAGATAGAGAGCCAATGACAATCTATGAAGCTGGTGAATATATTCAATTTAAAGCGATTACACAAGATGAATTTGAACAAATTCAAGCAGATATTAATGCTGGAAATTTTGAATTAGATAAGTGGGTGACTTACGACAATGAGTATTAAAATTATAAAGCCAGGCTTGTTCACAACCGTTCAAGATGAAGGAAGAAAAGGCTATATGAATTTAGGTTTTTCGGAAGCTGGCGCACTTGATAAATTTAGCTATTTGATTGCTAAGCATCTAATCGGTAATGAAGGCCCTTCACTTGAATATACAATTGTAGGCCCATCTATACAATTTTTAAGTGATAATTCATTTACCATTACTGGTGGACAGTTTAATGCAAAATTAAACGGGAACCCTATACAGACACAAGTCATCTATGAAGTTCATCAAGGTGATATTTTGGAAATCGGTAATGCTATTAAAGGCGCTCGAGGTTACATTACATTTGGTCAACCATTGGATATACCAAAAGTTGCAAATAGTTATGCAACGCATACTAGAAGTAAAATGGGTGGCTTTAAAGGTCGTGCATTAAAGAAAGATGATGTCATAGATACAGTATCATTACCTAAATATAAGAAATATGTAGGTCAAGCTGCAGAAATAAATTTAAACTATGAAGACAATGTGATTCATATTGTCGAAGGGCCACAAATTGAAACTTTTTCAGAAGAGGCTAAAGCAAAATTAGTTGAAAATGAATTTATTATCTCAGATATGTCAGATAGAATGGGATTTCGCTTAAAAGGTGAAAGTATCCCACCCGAAGAATCTGCAGATATTATCTCTGAACCAGTAGCCTTAGGCAGTATCCAAGTTCCAAATGATGGAAACCCTATTGTATTATTAAATGATAAACAAACTGTTGGGGGCTATACAAAAATTGCAACAGTAACACAACTAGGATTAAATAAATTAGTTCAATTACAACCAGGAGAAGCTGTGCAATTTAAATGGATATCAATTGAAGATGCTATAAATGAATCTGCAACATTTAACGAGCAATTTGAAGACGAATTATCAAATATACAAAAACAACCGCTATACGAACTATCTATGTTAAGACAAACATCAAAAAAATTAGCGAATCTACTTAAAGGAGATATTTAATCAATGAATACTAAAAAAATAGAAGAAATCATTAAACTAGTCAAAGCTAATGATGTGAAAAAATTTAAATATAAAGATTTTGAAAGTGAAATTGAATTAGATTTTACAGAAGGACAAGTATTAGCACAGCCTACCAATGTACCTCAAGCTCAAAATGGTGCGACATCAAATGGTGTAAATCAACAAGATTCTCAAAAAACTGATGTTCAATCTGAAGAAAATGCGATCAAATCACCAATGGTCGGAACATTCTTTTTACAAGATAGTAAAGAATTAACAGAACCTCAAATTAAAGTCGGCGATAAAGTAGAAAAAGGCGATGTTATTGGTTACATTGAAGCTATGAAAGTAATGAATGAAGTTACTAGTGATATTGCTGGTGAAGTAGCTGAAATTGTTGTCGATCATGGAACTAATGTTGAATATGACCAAGTTTTAGTAACGTTGAAGTAAGGGGGTACAAGTAAATGTATCGATGTTTAATTGCAAACAGAGGGGAAATTGCTGTTAGAATTATTCGTGCCTGTAGAGAGATGGGCATTGAAACTGTAGCAGTATATGCTAAAGGAGATGAAGATAGCTTACATGTAGGATTAGCTGATCAAGCAGTTTGTATTGGTGAAGCAAATCCACTAGATAGTTATTTAAATATTCCTAGAATCATAGGTGCTGCAGAGGTAACTGGTGCGAATACTATTCATCCGGGATATGGATTTTTATCTGAGTCAACAACATTCGCTAAAGCTGTAGAAGATAATAATATCAATTTTATCGGACCTAATAAAACAACTATGGAAATGATGGGAGATAAAATTACAGCTAGACAAACTGTTGATGGTGCTGGAGTTCCTGTTATACCTGGTTCAACAGATGAAGTTAAAACTGTAGAAGAAATAAAAACACTGGCAGAAGACATTGGTTATCCTGTTGTTTTAAAAGCTGCAAGTGGTGGCGGTGGTAAAGGAATACGTATTGTTAAAGAACCTGACCATCTTGAAAAAGCGTTAAAAGAAGCTAAAAGTGAAGGACAAAAATACTTTAATGATGACCGAGTATATGTAGAAGCCTTTATTCCTGTTGCTAAACATGTTGAGGTTCAAATTATTGGAGATGGAAAAGATAATTTTGTTCATTTAGGAGAACGTGATTGTTCAGTACAAAGAAAAAATCAAAAATTAATTGAAGAATCTCCATGTGCTGCACTAACTGAGGAAAGACGCCAACGTATTTGTGATGATGCAGTTAAAGTTGCTCAAGCTTCAAATTACAGAAGTGCAGGTACGATTGAGTTTTTAGTTACTGAAGATGCACATTATTTCATTGAAATGAATGCAAGAATTCAAGTAGAACATACTGTTACAGAAATGCGTGCTGACAGAGATTTATTACTTGCACAACTTTATCTACTACAACATGATGAGCTTCCTTTTAAACAAGAAGACATTAAGTTTAATGGTCATGTAATTGAGGCAAGAATCAATGCTGAAAATCCTGAAAAGCATTTCCAACCAACACCAGGTAAAGTAAATGCATTACACTTACCACAAGGTTTTAACGTTAGAGTAGATTCACTTCTATATCCAGGATATAAAGTATCTCCTTATTATGATTCTTTAGTAGCAAAAGTAATTGTAAAAGGTGCAGATAGAGCTAGCGCAATTCAAAAGTTAAAAGTAACTTTAGATGAAATGGTTATCGATGGTTTTACAACAACAGCAGATTTCCTTTATGCAGTATTAAACTATCCTGCATATTCAGATGGAGACGCAAAAGATGTTGATATTAAATTCCTTGAAAAACATCAAATAAGTAAAGGAGTGGAATTATAATGCAAATTGATTTAAATTGCGATTTAGGCGAAGCATTTGGTAATTATTCTTTTGGTGGAGATAAAGATATTCTTCCTCTAATTACATCAGCAAACATTGCTTGTGGTTTTCATGCTGGTGATGCGAATGTAATGAATGAAACAATTCAATTAGCTAAAAAAAATAACATTGGTATAGGTGCACATCCTGGTTTACCTGATTTACAAGGTTTTGGTAGACGTAAATTAGATATGACACCTGATGAAATATATAACATTGTAGTATACCAATTAGGCGCATTAAATGGCTTTTGTCAAATACACGACGTTAAAATGAATCATGTTAAGCCTCATGGAGCATTGTACCAAATGGGTGCTAAAGATGAAGCTATAGCAAATGCTATTGCTAAAGCAGTTTATGATTTTGACTCAAGTCTTGTATTTGTTGGTTTAGCTAATACATTACTTATTTCAGAAGCAGAAAAAGTTGGATTAAAGACAGCTTCAGAAGTATTTGCTGATCGTCGATACGAAGATGATGGTCAACTTGTAAGTCGTAAAGAAGCGGATGCAGTGATTACTGATTCTGAAGAAGCATTGGAACAAGTTGTAAAAATGGTAACTGAGAATAAAGTCATTTCAAAAAATAATAAGGAAATCACTCTTCAAGCAGACACAATATGTGTTCATGGAGATGGCGCACATGCGCTTGAATTCGTAACAAAAATAAGAGAAAAATTAACGAAAGAAGGCATTGATATCCAAACTTTATAGGGGGTTTTTAGATGGGAGAAAAACTATCATCAAATCATAATGGGAAAGCTCAATTTACTAGAAATCATAAAAGGTTGTTATTAGGGTCTGTATTTTTGATGGCTACATCAGCTATCGGTCCAGCATTTTTAACACAAACAGCAGTATTTACTGCACAATTTTATGCTAGTTTTGCATTTGCTATTCTCATTTCTATAATTATTGATATTGGAGCTCAAATAAATATTTGGCGTGTACTTGTTGTAACTGGTTTAAGAGGCCAAGAAGTATCTAATAAAATACTGCCTGGTCTTGGAACAGTTGTCTCGATTTTAATTGCATTTGGGGGCTTAGCATTTAATATAGGTAATATAGCCGGAGCAGGTCTTGGACTAAATGCGATGTTTGGTTTAGATGTAAAATGGGGTGCTGCGATAACGGCTATTTTTGCTATTTTAATATTTGTTAGTAAAAGTGGTCAAAAAATTATGGATGTTGTGTCTATGATTTTAGGAGTTGTTATGATCCTTGTTGTAGCCTATGTCATGGTAGTGTCCAATCCACCTTATGGTGATGCACTAGTACATACATTTGCTCCTGAACATCCAATTAAGTTGATTTTACCAATTATCACACTTGTAGGTGGTACGGTTGGTGGTTACATAACTTTTGCTGGTGCCCATAGAATTTTAGATTCTGGTATAAAAGGTAAAGACTTTTTGCCGTTTGTGAATCATTCAGCTATTGCAGGTATTTTAACTACTGGTGTGATGCGTACTTTACTATTCTTGGCAGTTTTAGGTGTTGTTGTAACTGGTGTTACATTAAGTTCTGAGAATCCACCAGCTTCAGTGTTCGAACATGCGATTGGACCAATTGGTAAGAACATTTTTGGACTCGTTATTTTTGCAGCAGCAATGTCCTCTGTTATTGGATCAGCTTATACAAGCGCAACGTTCTTAAAGACAATGCATAAATCTTTGTTCAATAAAAATAATTTAATCGTTATTTCATTTATCGTTATTTCAACTTTAATCTTCTTGTTTATTGGTAAACCAGTTAGCTTATTAATCATAGCAGGCGTAATAAACGGTTGGATTTTACCGATTACATTAAGTGTAATTTTAATAGCGAGTAGAAAGAAATCGATTGTTGGTGATTATAAACACCCTACTTGGATGTTACTGTTCGGAATTATTGCAGTATTAGTAACTATCTTAACTGGCATCTTCTCATTGCAAGATTTAGCTAGTTTGTGGAAAGGCTAAGATTGTAATATTAAATTAAGATAATAAATATGCGTTAATATTATTCATTTAGTTAATAAATGTGTAGTATTAACGCTTTTTTTATAACTTAAAACATACGATTATATATTAGTTAAATACTAACCTATTGTCGTTGAAAGCTATAAAATGTGATAGAATAACAAATGCTAGTATAATAAGATAAGGTGGGACAATAATGATAGGTATTATTGGTGCAATGGAAGAAGAAGTTGCCATTTTAAAAGATAAATTAGTGAATTTAAGCGAAATTAATGTAGCTCATGTTAAATTCTATAAAGGTGAACTTAATCAAAAAGAAGTAGTCATTACTCAAAGTGGTATTGGCAAAGTTAATGCAGCTATTTCTACAACATTGTTAATCGAAAAATTTAATCCTAAATACATCCTAAATACAGGTTCAGCCGGAGCACTAGATGAAAACTTATCTATAGGAGACGTATTAATCAGTGATGATGTAGCTTACCATGATGCAGATGCTACAGCATTTGGCTATGCATTGGGTCAAATCCCACAAATGCCAGAAAAATATGAAGCAAATCAAAATTTAATAAATGAAACAATTGAAGTTGTAAAACAACAAAATTTAAATGCTAAAGTTGGGCTTATTGTAAGTGGTGATAGTTTCATAGGAAGTGCAGAACAAAGAAAAACGATAAAAACTCAATTTAGCGACGCAATGGCTGTTGAAATGGAAGCAACTGCTATCGCTCAAACATGTTATCAATTTAAAGTTCCATTTATTATTACGAGAGCTGTCTCTGATTTAGCTAATGGCGAAGCAGATATGACATTCGAGGAATTTTTAGGAAAAGCAGCTGTTTCATCAAGTGAAATGGTAGAATTATTAGTCGGAAAATTATAATTAAAGAGTAAAGGTGACAATTCAATGGGTATTATTAAACATTATTTTATGCCTAATGCATATGTAAAGTCAGTATTCGAAATCAATGTTGATAAATTGGCTGAAACTGGTGTAAAAGGTATTATCACAGATTTAGATAACACACTAGTAGGTTGGGATGTTGTCGCGCCAACTGAACAAATTAAACAATGGTTTAAAGAAGCAAGAGAAAAAGGCATACAAATCACAATTGTGTCAAACAACAATGAACAACGTGTAGGTGAATTTTCAAAAGATTTAAATGTAGATTTCATTTGTAAAGCTAGAAAACCGATGGGTAAAGCATTTAAAAAAGCAATTAATCAAATGAGCATCAAACCTAGTGAAACAGTGGTAGTTGGTGACCAAATGTTAACAGATGTTTTTGGTGGTAATCGTAATGGTTTATATACGATTATGGTTGTACCTGTTAAACGTACTGACGGGTTTATTACCAAGTTTAATCGCTTAATTGAAAGAAGATTATTAAATCACTTCAGGAAAAAAGGTTATATTAAATGGGAGGAAAATTGATTGAGTGATGAATTGAAATGTATAGGTTGCGGCGCACCATTGCAATCAGAAGATAAAAACGCACCAGGTTATGTACCGGAACATAATATGTTTAGAGAAGATGTTATTTGTAGAAGATGTTTTCGATTAAAAAATTATAATGAAGTACAAGATGTAGGACTTGATAGCGAAGATTTTTTAAATTTACTTTCTGGATTATCAGATAAAAGCGGTATCGTTGTTAATGTCGTAGATGTATTTGATTTTGAAGGTTCATTTATTAATGCAGTTAAACGCATTGTTGGTAATAAAAAAGTTATTTTAGTAGCTAACAAGATGGACTTACTTCCAAAACAAATTAACAAACGTCGTGTAAAAGAATGGTTGAAACGTTCTGCTAAGAAATACGGTCTTGAGTCTGAAGACGTTGTACTCATTTCAGCTGAAAAAGGACAGGGTATTGAAGATCTATTATATTCAATCAATAAACATCGTCAACAGGAAGATGTCTATATTGTAGGTACAACTAACGTAGGTAAATCAACATTAATTAATAAATTGATAGAGCTTAGTGTAGGTGAAAAAGATGTTGTCACAACGTCTAGATTCCCAGGAACTACATTAGATATGATAGATATTCCATTAGATGAAAAATCATTTATGTTTGATACACCTGGTATTATTCAATCACATCAAATGACTCACTTTGTCACAGAAAAAGAATTAAAATTAATTATGCCTAAAAAGGAAATCAAACAAAGAGTATATCAACTAAATGAAGGACAAACATTATTCTTTGGTGGTTTAGCTCGAATTGATTATGTTTCAGGTGGAAAAAGACCATTGATATGTTTCTTTTCAAATGAATTAAATATTCATAGAACTAAAACAGAAAAAGCCAATGATTTATGGAAAAATCATATTGGAGATTTGTTAACACCACCTCATGATCCTAATCAATTTAATATGAGTGAAATGAAAGCTGTTCGATTAGAAACAGGCAAAGAAAAACGAGACGTAATGATTTCTGGACTAGGATTTATTACAATTGATGCTGGTGCAAAAGTTATAGTTAGAGTACCTAAAAATGTAGATGTCATTTTAAGAAATTCGATATTATAAGGAGGGATAAACGTGAAATTTGCAGTAATTGGACATCCAATTTCACACTCTTTATCACCACTTATGCATACTGATAATTTTGCATCTTTGGGTTTGAATTATACTTATGAAGCAATTGATATACCTGAAGATCAATTTCATAACATTAAAGAAATAATTAAAGAAAGAAAATTAGATGGATTTAATGTTACGATCCCACATAAAGAACGTATTATTCCATTTTTAGATGAAATAGATTCACAATCTACAACTGTTGGTGCTGTTAATACAGTAATGGTACGTGACGGTAAATGGATTGGATACAATACAGATGGGATAGGTTATGTTACTGGCTTGCGTCAAGTTTATAATGATTTAGAAAATGCATATATATTAATTTTAGGCGCTGGTGGAGCTAGTAAGGGTATAGCAAATGAATTAACTAAATTTGTTCAACCGAAATTAACGATTGCTAACCGTTCGATGAAACGATTTGAGTCATGGCATTTAAATGTTAATCAGATAACTCTAGAACAGGCTGAATCCCACTTAGATGAGTTCGATATTATTATTAATACAACACCTGCTGGTATGGATAATAATCAAGAATTACCCATCAGTCTCAAGAATTTAAACACAGACACCTTAGTAAGTGATATCGTATATATTCCGTATAAAACACCAATTTTACTAGAAGCGGAAAATAAAGGTAATCCGATTTATAATGGATTAGACATGTTTGTATATCAAGGCGCTGAAAGTTTCAAAATATGGACTGGATACCAAGCCGATATTAAAATGATGAAACAATCAGTAATAGATAAATTAAAAGGAGTTTAATTATGTTAACTGGAAAACAAAAAAGATATTTACGTAGTTTAGCACATAATACTGATCCAACCTTCCAAATTGGTAAGGGTGGTATAAATGAAAATATGATTAACCAAATTGACGATACTTTAGAGAATCGCGAATTAATTAAGATACACGTATTACAAAATAATTTTGATGATAAATCAGAACTTGCTACTGCATTAAGTGATGCTACGAATAGTGAAGTTGTTCAAATCATAGGGTCTATGATTGTTTTATACAGAGAATCAAAGGATAATAAAGAAATTACGTTACCATAATGAAAAAGAAAATTATTTTATATGGTGGACAATTTAACCCGATTCATATCGCTCATATGATGGTAGCTAGTGAAGTGTATCATGTCATCAAGCCAGATGAATTTTATTTTTTACCAAGTTATATGTCTCCTTTAAAAGAACATTCTGATTTCCTAGAAGCATCACAACGCATTAAAATGATAGAGTTAGCAATTGCTACTTTAGGTTTTGGTAAAATTAGTGAAGAAGAAATAGAAAGAAAAGGGCAAAGCTATACTTATGATACGTTATCATCATTAATAAAGTCACATCCTAATAGTGAATTCTACTTCATTATAGGCACTGATCAATACGATCAATTAGATAAATGGTACAATATTGATGAATTAAAGAAATTGATTACATTTATAGTGGTTAATAGAGAGAAAGATGTACAGTCTGTTGAAGAAGATATGATATCTATCACTATTCCTAGAATGGATATTAGTTCTTCAATGATACGTGAACGTGTTAAAGCGAAACAGTCTATTCAAATATTAGTTCCTCAAAGCGTTGAACATTATATTCGAGAGGAAGGATTATATGAAAATTGAAAATGCTATAGAGTTAGTCAAAGAGAAATTGCCAGAAAAGCGATTTAAACATTCACTTAGAGTAGCAGAGACAGCTGTAAAATTAGCAGAAATCTATGATGGCGATAAAGATAAAGCTGAACTAGCTGGTGTACTTCATGATTATTGTAAATATGATGATTTAAGTACTATGTATCAAACAGTGAGACAGTATGATTTAGAATCTGATTTATTGAGTTACGGTGGAGAAATTTTGCATGGACCGGTTTGTTCAGCAATAATGGAAAATGACTTTGATGTCAAAGATGAAGAAGTTTTGTTAGCTATTAAATATCATACAACTGGTCGTCAACAAATGACAAAAACAGAAAAACTAGTATTTATAGCTGACTATATAGAGCCTGGTCGTAAGACTCCAGGAGTTGAAGAAATCAGAGATATGGCATACAATCAAGGTAGCTTAGATAAAACAATTTATGAAATTTCTAAGCGTACAGTACTATTTTTAATTCAAAAAGATATTACAGTTTACGGTGCTACGATTGCTTGTCTAAATTATTATAACTATAGTGATGAAAGAATAAAGGATGATTAAATGAATTCAGACAAATTGTTAAACATTGCTGTTGATGCAGCAGAGAACAAAAAAGCAGAAGATATTATTTCTCTTAATATGCAAGGTATCAGTGATATGACAGATTATTTTGTTGTATGTCATGGTAATAATGAACGTCAAGTTCAGTCAATTGCTAGAGCTGTAAAAGAAGCAGTTCATGAACATGATATCGATGTTAAACGAATGGAAGGTTATCAAGATGCAAGATGGGTTCTAATTGACCTTGCCAATGTAGTTGTTCATATCTTCCATAAAGATGAACGATCTTATTATAATATTGAGAAATTATATCAAGATGCTCCAATCGAATCATACGGACAGGTTGTTTACTAATTATGTCTCAATATGAAGAAATGAGTTTGGTTTATGATCAACTCACACAAGATCAACCTTATGAATCATGGTTTGATATAGTTCAATTTTATGCTAATCATCATGCCGATATCCTTGATATTGGATGTGGTACAGGTACATTAACATGTATGTTAAATGATTTAGGAAATGTTAGTGGCATGGATATTAGTCCGGATATGCTTTCCATTGCCTCTCAAAAATCTAATCAAATCAATTGGTTAGAAGGAGACATGACGAATTTTCAATTAGATCATCAATTTGATATTGTTACTATTTTTTGTGATTCATTAAACTATTTACCTACATTAGACAATGTTGAAGATACTTTTAAATGTGTTTATAACCATTTGAAAGATAACGGTTTGTTAATATTTGATGTACATACCGTTGCTAAAATGACTACATTATTTAGTGACCAAAGTTATATAGATGAAGCAGAACATTTATTTTTAGGATGGGATGCTCTAAAAGGCGCGGAACCATTAAGCGTTATTCATCAAATGTCATTTTTTATTGAAAGAGAAAATGGTTTATATCAAAGATTTGACGAAGAACATTATCAACGTACATTTGAAAAAGATGTATATACTCAATTATTGGAAAAATGTGGATTAACTTTAGTCAAAACGTTTACAGATTTCAATATGAATCAAGATGATGAACAGGCAGATCGATTATTTTTTGTAGCTCAAAAACATTAAATATAAAGTAAAATCACGCTGACATACGTTAATTAGTATGAAGGGGTGATTTTTTGCTTTCTAAATTAAAACAATTAATAAAGATTTTGACACCGTATCAACTATATATTGGAATTGGAATAGCAATTATTTTTATAGCAGTTTTATCTTATTCTATGAATCATAATGAAGACAAAAGTCAACAAACATATGTTGAATCAAATACAGATAGTTATAGTAATAAAACAGATAAAAAAGAAACTTTATCTAAACGTCATCAAGGCGAAACTAAAGATTCTGATGCAAAAAAGGAAAATAAAGTTATATACGTTGACATAAAGGGGGCAGTAAAGCATCCCAATGTATATAAAATGAACAGTTCTGATAGAATCATTGACTTGTTAAAGAAAGCCCAATTAAGTAATAATGCTGATACTAAACAAATTAATTTATCAGAAAAATTAATAGACCAAAAGTTAATTTACATACCTGAAAAGGGAGAAAAGACTTCTCAAAATATACAAGAACAAATTACAAGTAATACGGTTGATAGTACACAATCAACTATTAATTTGAATGTAGCGACAGAAGAGCAATTATTGAAAGTTCCTGGTATAGGTCCTTCTAAAGCCAAAGAAATTATAGATTATAAAAATAAAAATGGTGCTTTTAATAGTATAGAAGATTTAAAAAACATAAAAGGATTTGGACCAAAAACATTTGAAAAATTAAAGGCTTATTTTACTGTGTAATAAGAGTTGCATTTGCATTATGATTTTAAAATGAGTAAGCTATAATTATTATTTTAATTAAGTACGATGGAGGCATAGATCATCATGGAAAGAATAAAATGGGAAGAATATTTTATGGCACAAAGCCACTTATTAGCATTAAGATCAACTTGTCAAAGATTATCGGTTGGCGCGACGATAGTTAAAGACAACCGTATTATTGCAGGCGGTTATAATGGATCCGTAGCTGGTGAAGTACATTGTATTGATGAGGGTTGTTTGATTGAAGATGGCCATTGTATAAGAACTATTCATGCTGAGATGAATGCGTTATTACAATGTGCAAAGCAAGGTGTATCGACTGAAGGTGCAACAATTTATGTCACACATTTCCCATGTCTTAATTGTACAAAATCAATCATTCAAGCAGGAATAAAGACGATTTATTACGCTGAAGATTACCATAATCACGAGTATGCCATGAAGTTACTGGATCAATCTGGAATAGAATACAAAAAAATTCCATTTTCACCAGATTATGTTGCAAAGTATTTAACTCAAGGTTAAGTTTATTGTTTTATATTGCAATATCATTTCTAGTAGGGATACTTTGGTTATTTAACAAAGTGCTCTCTACTTTTATACTTTGTATGCTAATGTTTCTATTAATAAGAAAAAATGTAATTAAGCAATATCTATTCTTGGTATGTATCTCAGTATTACTTAGTGTTTTAATGTTAAATTTAGCACTTACTAAACATAAACAAGAAATGCAAAATATTAAGAATAGTAAACATATTAATGAAGCAGTAACTTTTATTAAATTAAACAAAGAAAGTAATATCTATAAAGGACTCCTTGAATGGCATGACCACAATGTAAAGTTTTATTACAGACATCAAGGTGATTATAATCGATTGAATATTGATAATTATAGATGTGCTATAAATGGAGATTTACAGTTATTAAATTCGAATCAGCCTATAATATTTATTAAACAGATAGATTTAAATAGTTGTACACAAAATAAGAAAATTAATCCTATAGCCAAACATCAAAGTTATATTCAGAATCAAATGAGTAAAACAAAAAATGTTTATCACGATAGGTTACTAGCTTTGATTACTGGTGACACATCAACATTAAATCAATCATTTATTGACGATGTTAAAGAAATAGGAATTTATCATTTACTTGCAGTAAGTGGTTCACATGTTGCTGCAATTATTTATTTAGTACATTCCGCTTTTGTGAGATTGAACACACCATATTTATTAATTAAGCTTTTACTTCTACTTATATTACCTCTATATGCTTTTTATACTGATTTTGCTCCTAGCGCAGTTAGATCTATATTAGTCGGCATTATTATACTCATTCTTCCTAGACAGTTTAAAAGCAAACCATTAAATATACTCTCTTTTATTTTTATATTAATGTATTTTATCAATCCACTAATAGTTTTTGATATTGGTTTTCAGTTTAGCTTTTTTATTTCATTCTTCCTTATAATTTCTACACCATTATTAAAGGAACTTACTGGGCTAAAATTATTAACGTCAGTGACTTTTATAGCTCAATTAGGCGCGTTAATAATTACTGTCTACCATTTTAATCAAATTCAATGGATAGGATTAGTTTCAAATTTAATTTTCGTACCTTTATATAGCATTATTATCTTTCCGCTAGCGATTATATTTTTCTTTCTTAGCCACTTCACAACCCACTTATTACTTTTAAATACAGTATTAAATTATAGTTACCGTATACATGATCAATTTCTTTCTTTATTTCTTTCATTAAAGTACATTAGAATTTTTGTTCCTGAGTTAAATACTTTCTCAATAGTGTTTTTAATAATGTCTATGTTCATTTCATTATTTTTATTCGTTAATAGAAATATTTTAACGTCTGTTTCGATAATTTTTCTTAGTATTATAATAATTATATATACAACGAGGCCTTCAGAAACAGAGTTAACAATGTTAGATGTTGGTCAGGGAGACAGCATTTTATTTCATACTGAGTACAATCTAAATATTATGATTGACACTGGTGGGAAACTAACTGACAGCCACACTAAATCTAATAATAATATAGCCAAATATAAGATTTTACCAAGTTTAAAAGCTAAGGGGATATCTACAATTGATTATTTAATTATTACACATCCTCATTTAGACCACATGGGTGAATTACCATATTTAAGTAATCATATAAACATCAAAAATATTATTATAGAGCCATCAAGTTATCCTAAAGATGTCCTAGCAAATATTAAAAGTATTTGTCAGTTAAATGGTATCAATTTCATGGATATTAACTTACTCAATTCTTTAGCTATTAAAGATGGGAAACTTGAATTTTTAGACACTTATATTCAAGAAAGCGACGATAAAAATGAACACTCAATTGTTACATTATTAAAATATAAAAATAAAACTATTTTACTTACTGGTGATATGACTATTAATAATGAGGAACTACTGTTAAATCGATATCAATTACCTAAAATAGATATTTTGAAAGTTGCGCATCATGGCAGTAAAACAAGTAATTCTGCAAATTTAATACAACACATAACTCCAAAAATCAGTCTTATATCAAGTGGTAAAGTTAATAAATATCATTTGCCAAATCAAGAAGTAATTACACGGTTACGTCAATCTGGAAGTAAAGTTTTAGATACCCAAATAAACGGGGAGATAACTGTTAAACTAGATTCAAATTTATCAATATCAACTAAGCAACAAAAATAAATTGGTAGAGGTTAGAGTTTATTACGTGATATAATTTCTTAATGTGAACTATATGGAAAGGGTGTAATGCATGTCTGACAATATCATTATGGTATATGGAGAGGTACCAGACTTAGTTGAGAAAAAGAGTTCAGAAATGATAAATAAATATTTACAATCAGAAAAAGATGACTTCAACTATGTGAAATATAATTTATATGAAACTGAAATTACACCAATCATTGAAGAAGCATTAACAATGCCATTTTTTTCAGATAAAAAGGCAATTTTAGTTCAGAATGCATATGTCTTTACGGGTGAAAAGGTTACCAAAGAATTGAATCAAAATACCGACCAATTACTTGAATTTATTGAAAAATATGATGGTGAAAACCTTATAGTTTTTGAAGTATTTCAAAATAAATTAGATGAACGAAAAAAATTAACCAAAACACTTAAGAAAAATGGACAATTAAAAAAAGTTGAACAAATGTCTGAAGAAGAAATAAAAAAATGGATTCAATCAAAATTAAATGATAATTTTAAGGACATCAAACAAGACGCACTAAATTATATGATTGAGTTAACCGGTATTAATTTCAATATTATCTCACAAGAATTAGATAAATTAATGCTATTTTTAGGTGATAGACCGACTATAAATAAAGACGATGTGAATCAAATCATTAATCGTAGTTTAGAACAAAATGTATTTCTGTTAACAGAATATATTCAAAAACGCCAAAAAAATAAAGCAATACAACTGGTCAAAGATTTAATTAATATGAAGGAAGAACCAATTAAATTATTAGCATTGATAACTAGTAATTATAGGTTATATTACCAATGTAAGATTTTAAGTCAAAAAGGATATAGTGGGCAACAAATAGCTAAAACAGTCAATGTCCATCCATATAGAGTGAAATTAGCATTGGGGCAGGTAAGACATTATCAGTTAGAAGATCTTTTAAATATTATAAATTCTTGTGCAGAAACTGATTATAAATTGAAATCTTCATATATGGATAAACAACTGATTTTAGAATTGTTTATTTTATCATTATAAGATTGATTGGTTATTACATAAAAAAATAAAAGCTAGTTCGACCTATTAGGCGAACTAGCTTTTATTTATAATTATTTGTTAGCGCTCATCAATTGTGATTTTACGCGATCAGCTTTGTTAGAGTGGATTAAGTTGCTTTGAGCAGCTTTATCTAATTGCTTAATAGCAAAGCTTACTAATTCATTTTTGTTATCGGCATTTGTCTCAATAGCTGATTTCGCACGTTTAACTGCTGTACGCATAGTATTTTTCTTAGAAATATTACGTTCTTCAGCAGTTTGAGTTGTTTTAACACGTTTAACTGCAGATTTAATGTTTGGCATTACTGTCACCTCCTAAAAGTGAACTAACTTATCAAATTAAATTATATTTGATTACAACAAGAAATATTTTATCAAATGTACTATCTTTGTGCAATCATTTATTTAATGGCTATGCTAATAAATGAATATCACATTATAGTATTGGAATTAAGTTCATTACACTTTATAATAAAGTATGCAAGATTAAACCTAAACCAATATAAGTATTAGTTTATCAAAGTAAATGGTTTATTTAAACGATTAATTAGATGTTTGCATTTACAATTTAAAAACGTTATCATATCAAAGATGTACAAATACGGGTTATAAATATGAAAGTGAGAAGGATATAATGGATAAGCAAGAACGATACAATAGAAGAGATAAGATTAGAAATTTCTCTATTATAGCTCATATAGACCACGGTAAATCTACCTTAGCTGATAGAATTCTTGAAAATACGAAATCAGTAGAAACTAGAGATATGCAAGATCAATTGTTAGATTCAATGGATTTAGAAAGAGAACGTGGTATCACAATTAAATTAAATGCTGTTAGATTAAAATACGAAGCTAAAGATGGAGAAACATATACATTCCATTTAATCGATACACCTGGACATGTCGATTTTACATATGAAGTTTCAAGATCATTGGCTGCATGTGAAGGTGCTATTTTAGTAGTCGACGCTGCACAAGGTATAGAAGCACAAACACTAGCTAATGTATACCTAGCTTTAGATAATAACTTAGAACTATTACCAGTAGTTAATAAAATTGATCTTCCAGCAGCTGAACCTGAAAGAGTTAAGCAAGAACTTGAAGATGTTATTGGTCTTGACCAAGATGATGTAGTTCTTGCAAGTGCAAAATCTAATATTGGTATTGAAGAAATTCTTGAAAAAATTGTAGAAGTTGTCCCACCACCTGAAGGAGACCCAGAAGCTCCATTAAAAGCATTAATTTTTGATTCAGAATATGATCCGTACCGCGGTGTTATTTCATCAATTAGAATTATTGATGGCGTAGTAAAAGCTGGAGATAAGATTAAAATGATGGCAACAGGTAAAGAATTTGAAGTGACTGAAGTAGGTATTAATACTCCAAAACAACTACCTGTGGACGAATTAACTGTCGGTGATGTTGGTTATATCATTGCAAGTATTAAAAATGTTGATGATTCACGTGTCGGTGATACTATTACTTTAGCGAATAGACCTGCTGAGAAACCATTACAAGGTTATAAAAAAATGAATCCAATGGTTTATTGTGGTTTATTCCCAATTGATAATAAAAATTATAATGATTTACGTGAAGCGCTTGAAAAACTACAATTAAACGATGCTTCATTAGAATTCGAACCAGAATCATCACAAGCCTTAGGTTTTGGTTATAGAACTGGATTCTTAGGTATGTTACACATGGAAATCATTCAAGAAAGAATCGAACGTGAATTTGGAATTGAATTGATTGCAACTGCTCCATCAGTAATTTATCAATGTATACTAAAAGATGGATCTGAAGTCACAGTTGATAACCCAGCACAAATGCCTGAACGTGATCGTATAGAAAAAATTTATGAACCATATGTTAGAGCAACAATGATGGTACCTAATGATTATGTGGGTGCAGTCATGGAACTATGTCAACGTAAGCGTGGCCAATTTGTTAATATGGATTACTTAGATGACATTCGAGTTAACATCGTTTATGAAATTCCTTTATCAGAAGTTGTATTTGATTTCTTTGATCAACTTAAATCTAATACTAAAGGTTATGCATCATTTGATTACGAATTTATTGAAAATAAAGAAAGTGATTTAGTTAAAATGGACATCCTACTTAATGGTGAAAAAGTAGATGCGCTTAGCTTTATAGTCCACAAAGAATTTGCATATGAACGTGGTAAATCACTAGTTGAAAAATTAAAAACATTAATCCCTAGACAACAATTCGAAGTACCTGTACAAGCTGCAATTGGTCAAAAAATAGTAGCACGTACAAACATTAAATCTATGGGTAAAAACGTATTATCTAAATGTTATGGTGGGGACATTAGTCGTAAACGTAAACTTTTAGAAAAACAAAAAGCTGGTAAAGCTAAAATGAAAGCTGTTGGTAATGTAGAGATTCCTCAAGATGCATTCTTAGCAGTACTTAAAATGGATGAAGAATAATAATGACGTTATTAAGTGTGATTTTGTATTTAAAAACACTTTTTAATTAAGATTTAAATATTTACATTTGATACGAGGTGGGACCAGAATTGATTTTTAACTTAATTCTATCCCGCCTCTAATTTTTTAATAAAAATAAAGTCATATCTTGTGGAGGAATTAAATTGACCATACAAAGTGCTTATATTCATATACCGTTTTGTGTCAGAATATGTACTTATTGTGATTTCAATAAATATTTTATTGATAAGCAACCAGTTGATGACTATTTGGATTCATTACTATTAGAAATGGAAAGACATACTAAACATTCAAATACCAATTTAAAAACGATGTATGTTGGTGGAGGTACGCCAACTGCATTGAATATAGATCAACTTACAAAATTATTATCAGGAATCAATAATCTATTTAATATTGAAGGCGAATACAGCTTTGAGGCAAATCCAGATGAACTTACATTTGAGAAAGTGAAATTACTAAAATCTTATGGTGTAAATCGCATATCAATGGGAGTACAAACGTTCAAACCAGAACTACTAAATATTTTAGGAAGAACACATAAAACCGAAGATATTTATAATGCAGTTAAAAATGCTAGAGATGCTGGTATAGAATCTATTAGTTTAGATTTAATGTATCATTTACCACAACAAACTCTTCAAGATTTTGAAAATAGTTTAGATTTAGCAATGCAAATGGATATTGATCATATATCTAGTTATGGACTCATACTAGAACCCAAAACCCAATTTTATAATATGTATAGGAAAGGTCATCTCAAACTACCTAACGAAGATTTAGGTGCAGAAATGTATCAATTATTAATGCATAAAATTGAAAATTCAAGATTCCATCAATATGAGATTTCAAATTTTGCTATTGAAGGACACGAATCTGAACACAATAAAGTTTATTGGTTAAATGAGGAATATTATGGTTTCGGTGCGGGCGCAAGTGGATATACAAATGGAGTACGTTATACAAATGTTAACCCTGTTAATCATTATATTAAAGCTATTAAAAATGAAGAAGTACCTCTTCTTACTCAAACTGAACCAACTATAAATGAGCAAATGGAAGAAGAGATGTTTTTAGGACTAAGATTAAATCAAGGCGTTAGTATGACTAAATTCAATGAGAAGTTTAATACATCAATTGAAAATGTATTTGGTCAAACTATTAATGATTTAAAAAATAGAAAGTTGATTGAGGAAAAATCAGATTATATTTATCTTACGGAGAGAGGTAAAGTCATTGGTAACGAGGTTTTTGAAGCATTTTTATTAAATATCTAAAATAAATTTAAATTTCTAATGCTTTAACGTTGACTTACTTTGACCAATTTGATAAATTATAATTAGCACTTAAGAGAAAAGAGTGCTAATGAGGTGAAAACATGATAACAGATAGACAATTAAGCATTCTTAATGCAATTGTTGAAGATTATGTTGATTATGGACAACCCATTGGTTCTAAAACTTTAATTGATCGTCACGACTTAAATGTAAGTCCAGCGACAATTCGGAATGAAATGAAACAACTGGAAGATATGGATTTCATTGAAAAGGTTCATACATCTTCAGGAAGGTCACCATCCGAATTAGGTTTTAGATACTATGTAAATCAATTATTAGAACAAACATCTCATCAAAACTCAAACAAAATTCAACGTTTAAATCAGTTAATGATTGAGAATCATTATGATACTTCTTCTGCATTAACGTATTTTGCAAATGAACTATCTATGATGTCTCAATATGCAACGTTGGTTGTTCGTCCCAACCATAATCAAGACATTATTAATAATATTCATTTGATTCGAGCAAATAATCATTTAATAATAATGATTTTAGTATTTTCATCAGGCTATGTTGAAAATGTGCATCTTACATCTGAATTACCTTTAACTAATGATGAATTGAATAAGATATCCAATTTCCTATCAAATCAATATAATAAGTTAATTAAAGGTCAAATTGATGAAATAGAAAGATTCGCACAAACTCAAAATGAAGCACAATTCATTAAAGAATTAGTTAAAATGATGAATTTACACATTTCCAATCAAAGTAATAGCATTTACATGGGTGGAAAGGTTAAACTGATTGATGCATTGAATGAATCTAATGTATCTTCTATTCAACCAATTTTGCAGTATATCGAATCAAATAGAATTATTGAATTATTAGATGATATATCCAATTCTCAAATCAATGTAAAAATTGGTAAAGAAATAGATGAAAATTTAAGTGATATATCAATAGTATCAACACAGTATCACTTTGATGAGAAACTCAAAGGTCAAATTGCGGTTATTGGACCAACTGCGATGCATTATCAAAATGTAATTCAATTACTTAACCGAATTTGGTAACGTAATTAGAATTGTATTGGAGGGCACAAAATGACAGAAAAAGATGAATCAGTGAAACAAAATACTGAAACAGAAACAGACAACCAAACAACAGATACACAATCTGAAGAAACAGCGACTTCAGTTGATAACACTGAATCTAATAATACGCAAGATGTAGAAACGCAAGAAGAATCAAACAATGAAACAGTTTCTTCTGAAGAAACTGATAATGAAAGCATTGATCCAAAAGATCAAGAAATTAATGACTTACAAAAGTTAGCAAATGACAACGAAGAGAAATATTTAAGATTATATGCTGAATTTGAAAACTATAAACGTAGAATTCAGAACGAAAATAAAATCAATAAAATGTATCAATCTCAAGGTGTACTAACAGATATTTTACCAACTATCGACAATATTGAACGTGCACTACAAATTGAAGGTGAAGATGAATCATTTAAATCACTTCAAAAAGGCGTTCAAATGGTTCATGAAAGTCTGTTAAGAGCCTTAAAAGACAATGGTCTTGAAGAAATTGAATCTGAAGGACAAGAATTTGACCCTAATGTACACCAGGCAGTAGTTCAAGATGACAATCCTGAATATGGTTCAGGTATTATCACTCAAGAACTACAAAAAGGGTACAAATTAAAAGATAGAGTATTAAGACCATCAATGGTTAAAGTAAACCAATAATATTGGCGAAAAAACATTGAAAACATAAATATAACAATTGGAGGAATTTTATTATGAGTAAAGTAATCGGTATTGACTTAGGAACAACAAACTCTTGTGTAGCAGTATTAGAAGGTGACGAACCAAAAGTTATTCAAAACCCTGAAGGTGCTCGTACAACACCATCTGTTGTAGCTTTTAAAAATGGTGAAACACAAGTCGGCGAAGTAGCTAAACGACAAGCTATTACTAATCCAAATACTGTACAATCTATCAAACGTCATATGGGTACAGATTACAAAGTAGATATAGAAGGTAAATCATACACACCACAAGAAATTTCAGCAATGGTATTACAAAACTTAAAAAACACTGCTGAAAGCTATTTAGGTGATAAAGTAGATAAAGCTGTTATCACAGTACCTGCATACTTCAATGACGCTGAACGTCAAGCAACTAAAGATGCTGGTAAAATTGCTGGTTTAGAAGTAGAACGTATTATCAATGAACCAACAGCTGCTGCATTAGCTTATGGTTTAGATAAAACTGAACAAGATCAAAAAGTATTAGTATTTGACTTAGGTGGCGGTACTTTCGACGTTTCAATCTTAGAATTAGGTGACGGCGTATTTGAAGTACTTTCAACTGCAGGTGACAACAAATTAGGTGGGGATGACTTTGACCAAGTAATCATTGACCACTTAGTATCAGAATTCAAAAAAGAAAACGGTGTAGATTTATCACAAGACAAAATGGCTTTACAACGTCTTAAAGACGCTGCTGAAAAAGCTAAAAAAGACTTATCTGGTGTATCTCAAACTCAAATCTCATTACCATTCATCTCTGCTGGTGAAAGTGGTCCATTACACTTAGAAATCAACTTAACTCGTTCTAAATTTGAAGAGTTAGCAGATTCATTAATTAAACGTACAATGGAACCAACTCGTCAAGCAATGAAAGATGCTGGATTATCAAACTCAGATATTGATGAAGTCATCTTAGTTGGTGGTTCAACACGTATTCCAGCAGTTCAAGATGCTGTTAAAAAAGAAATCGGTAAAGATCCACATAAAGGTGTAAACCCAGACGAAGTAGTAGCAATGGGTGCAGCAATTCAAGGTGGCGTAATCACTGGTGATGTTAAAGACGTTGTACTATTAGACGTAACACCATTATCATTAGGTATTGAAATCATGGGTGGACGTATGAATACGTTAATCGAACGTAATACTACTATCCCAACTTCAAAATCACAAGTATACTCTACAGCAGCTGATAATCAACCAGCAGTAGATATTCATGTATTACAAGGTGAACGTCCTATGGCTTCAGATAACAAAACATTAGGTCGTTTCCAATTAACAGACATTCCACCAGCTCCACGTGGTGTACCTCAAATTGAAGTAACATTCGATATTGATAAAAATGGTATTGTAAATGTTACTGCAAAAGACCTTGGTACTAATAAAGAACAAAATATTACTATCCAATCAAGCTCTTCATTATCAGACGATGAAATCGATCGTATGGTAAAAGACGCTGAAGAAAATGCTGAAGCTGATAAAAAACGTCGTGAAGAAGTAGACTTAAGAAACGAAGCAGATAGCCTAGTATTCCAAGTTGAAAAAACTATTAACGACTTAGGTGAAAATATCGGTGAAGAAGATAAGAAAAATGCTGAAGACAAAAAAGAAGCATTAAAATCTGCTCTTGAAGGCGAAGATGTTGAAGACATTAAAGCAAAAAAAGAAGAACTTGAAAAAGTTGTTCAAGACTTATCAGCAAAAGTTTACCAACAAGCTCAACAAGCACAACAACAAGCTCAAGGTGAATCTGGTGAACAAAATCAAGATAGCACTGTAGAAGATGCTGAATTTAAAGAAGTTAAAGACGACGAAGATAAAAAATAATATTTAAGTCGAACTAATCAACTTCAATTAAAGCTATTTTAAAAAAGTCAAAGTCAATTGTACATTGGCTTTGGCTTTTTATTTGGATAGTTGTTATGAATTAGTTAAACTTATCTTGTTAGTAAAAAAGGAGAGGTTACTGTGGCCAAAAGAGATTATTATGAAGTCTTAGGGGTAAGTAAAAGTGCTTCTAAAGACGAAATTAAAAAAGCTTACAGAAAATTATCAAAAAAATATCACCCTGATATAAATAAAGAAGAAGGCGCAGATGAAAAATTCAAAGAAATATCTGAAGCCTACGAAGTTTTAAGTGATGATAACAAACGAGCAAATTACGATCAATTTGGACATGATGGTCCACAAGGTGGTTTCGGCAGCCAAGGATTTGGCGGCGGTGACTTTGGTGGATTCAGTGGCGGCGGTTTCGAAGATATATTTAGTTCATTCTTCGGAGGTGCCTCTAGACAAAGAGATCCAAATGCACCACGCAAAGGTGACGACTTGCAATATACTATGACGATCACATTTGATGAAGCAGTTTTCGGTGGTAAGAAAGAGATTTCAATTCGTAAAGATGTAACTTGTCATACATGTGATGGTGAGGGTGCTAAACCTGGTACTAAGAAAAAAACATGTAGCTATTGTAACGGAGCAGGTTCTGTTTCAGTTGAACAAAATACGATCTTAGGAAGAGTTAGAACTGAACAAGTTTGCCCTAAATGTGAAGGTAGTGGACAAGAATTTGAAGAGCCATGTCCAACTTGTCACGGTAAAGGTACTGAAAATAAAACAGTTAAATTAGAAGTTACTATTCCAGAAGGTGTCGATAATGAACAACAAATTCGTTTAGCTGGCGAAGGTTCACCAGGTGTAAACGGAGGACCAAGTGGAGACTTATATGTTGTATTCAGAGTTAAACCTTCTGAAGTGTTTAAACGTGATGGAGACGACATTTACTATGATTTAAATATTAGTTTCCCTCAAGCAGCACTAGGTGACGAAGTGAAAATACCAACTTTAAATAGTAACGTTGTATTAACTATTCCTTCTGGAACTCAAACAGGTAAACAATTCCGCCTTAAAGATAAAGGTATTAAAAATGTTCATGGTTATGGACACGGTGATTTATTTGTAAACATTAAAGTGCTTACACCAACTAAAATGACTGAACGACAAAAAGAAATTATGAAAGAATTTGCTGATATTAATGGTGAAGAACTAAATGAACAGCCTTCAAATTTTAAAGATAAAGCTAGAAGATTCTTCAAAGGAGAATAACAAAAATGAATTGGACGGAACTTTCGATCGTAGTTAATCATGAGGTTGAATTCTTGATTACTGATATACTTGAGAACTACGGGTCTAACGGAGTAGTAGTAGAAGACTCAAATGATTTAATCAATCCCCCAGAAGATAAGTTCGGTGAAATTTATGAACTTAAACCTGAGGACTATCCAGAAAAAGGAGTACGTTTAAAAGCTTATTTCAATGAAGTGAATTTTAATGAGAATTTACGTACTAGTATTGAAGAAGAAATTCTAGCATTAAAAGATATAGATAAATCTATTTTTAATATAAGTGAAACTACAATTGCAGAAGAAGATTGGGAAAATGAATGGAAAAATTATTTTCATCCTTTCCGAGCATCTAATAAATTTACTATCGTTCCTAGTTGGGAAACTTACAATAAAGAATCAGATGAAGAGTTACTTATAGAATTAGATCCAGGTATGGCTTTCGGAACGGGAGACCATCCAACGACGAGTATGTGTTTAAAAGCTATTGAAACATATGTGACTCCACAACACAGTGTCATCGATGTTGGTACAGGTTCTGGAATATTAAGTATAGCTAGTCATTTGATAGGTGTTAAAAGGATAAAGGCATTAGATATTGATCAAATGGCTGTTAATGTAGCCAAAGAAAACTTTGAAAAAAACCATTGTCTAAATGAGATTGAAGCTGTTCCTGGTAATTTATTAAAAGATGAAAATGAAAAATTTGATATTGTCATTGCAAATATTTTAGCTCATATTATTGATGAAATGATTGAAGACGCTTATAATACAGTCAATGAAGAAGGTTACTTTATAACTTCAGGTATAATTGAAGAAAAATATGAAGAAATTGAAGAACATATGAAGCGTGTAGGTTTTAAAATTATTTCAGTTCAACATGACAACGGTTGGGTATGTATCGTTGGTCAGAAAGTGAGTGACTAATTTGCAAAGATATTTTATTAATCAAAACGCTGATGAAAGTCAGCGTTTTTTTATTACAGATAAAGAAGATATGCATCATATTAAAAATGTAATGCGCCATTCTGAAGGACATAAAATAGTAATCACATTTAATGATAAAAATGTTTATACGTGTAAAATAACTAATATATCTGATCAAAATATAGAGTTAGAATTAATCGAAAAGCAAGAAATTAATACTGAGTTACCGCAACATATTACTATTTGCAGTGGTTTGATTAAGGCTGATAAATATGAATGGATGATTCAAAAAGCAACTGAACTAGGTGCCAGTGAATTTTTGGCAGTAGAAATGGACCGATCTATTGTTAAATTAAACAATGCAAAAATCTCTAAAAAACTAGAACGATGGCAAAAAATAATCAAGGAAGCTGCAGAACAAAGCTATAGATTAACAATTCCTCAAATTAATTATCTATCGAATTCAAAGGCAATTTGTGATATCATAATTCAGTATGATTATGTTCTTGTTGCTTATGAAGAACAAGCCAAACATAACGAAAATAGTCATTTCAAAAACATGTTAAAACAATTTAAGCCACAAGATCGTGTATTACTTATATTTGGTCCAGAAGGCGGACTTTCTGATGAAGAAGTGTCAATGTTAAAATCAAATTCACAGTTAGTTGGTTTAGGACCAAGAATTTTACGGGCAGAAACAGCGCCACTATATGCATTGAGCGCGTTAAGTTATGAAAAAGAATTAATGGGGTGAACAATATGTCAACAGTTGCGTTTCACACTTTAGGTTGTAAAGTTAACCACTATGAAACTGAAGCAATTTGGCAATTATTTAAAGAAGCAGATTACGAAAGAGTAGATTTTGAAACAAATGCAGATGTATTTGTTATTAATACTTGTACTGTAACGAATACCGGAGATAAAAAAAGTAGACAAATTATAAGAAGAGCAATCAGAAAAAATCCTGATGCTGTAGTATGTGTAACTGGTTGTTATGCACAAACATCTTCTGCTGAAATTATGGAAATTCCAGGTGTAGATGTAGTCGTAGGTACACAAGACCGTCATAAATTACTTGATTACATTGATGAATTCCAAAAAGAACGTCAACCAATTAATGGTGTTGGTAATATTATGAAAAATCGTAAATATGAAGAGTTAGATGTGCCATACTTTACAGATAGAACAAGAGCATCATTAAAAATTCAAGAGGGATGTAATAATTTCTGTACATTCTGTATTATTCCATGGGCTCGTGGATTAATGAGATCTAGAGATCCTGAAAAAGTAGTGGAACAAGCGACTACTTTAGTTAACTCTGGTTATAAAGAAATCGTATTAACTGGTATTCACACAGGCGGATATGGACAAGATTTAAAAAATTATAATTTAGCTCAATTATTAAGAGATTTAGATCAAGTTGATGGTTTAGAGCGTATTCGTATTTCATCAATTGAAGCAAGTCAATTAACTGATGAAGTAATCAGTGTTCTTGAAAGCTCAAATAAGATTGTAAGACATTTACATGTACCTTTACAATCTGGATCAGATACAGTGTTAAAACGTATGAGACGTAAATATACAATGGAACACTTCTCAGAAAGAATTACTAAATTACATCAAGCTTTACCAGATGTAGCTATTACTAGTGACGTTATCGTTGGTTTCCCTGGCGAAACAGAAGAAGAATTCCAAGAAACATACGACTTTATTGTGAAGCATAAATTCTCAGAATTACATGTTTTCCCATATTCATCTCGTATTGGTACTCCAGCTGCAAGAATGGACGACCAAATCGATGAAGAAATCAAAAATGAACGTGTGCATAAATTAATTGAATTAAGTAATCAATTAGCTAAAGAATATGCATCTAAATTTGAAGATGAAGTACTTGAAGTCATTCCTGAGGAAAGTGGAGAAACACCAAACACTTTAGTTGGATATGCTGATAATTACATGAAAGTTGAATTTGAAGGCAATGAAGATTTAATAGGTCAAATTGTGAAAGTTAAAATTCAAAAAGCCAATTATCCTATAAATAAAGGTAAAGCTATTCGTATTGTTGATCATGCTACAAATAAATCTGAACAAGAATTACTTGTTTAATTATTTTAAAAATATAAATATTAGTAATTGACCGGATATTACAGATATATTATACTAATAAAAGCATAGTTTTACTATGCGATTGAATATAAAGTTCCGTTGATATTTGGAGGGAGGGAAATACAGATGTCTAAAACAGTAGTACGTAAAAATGAATCACTTGAAGATGCTTTACGTCGATTTAAGCGTTCAGTTTCAAAAAGTGGTACTATCCAAGAAGTACGTAAACGTGAATTTTACGAAAAACCTAGTGTTAAACGTAAAAAGAAATCAGAAGCTGCACGTAAACGTAAATTCAAATAATTAATAACACTGTTGACTCCCTCAACAAGAATGTTAATTATAAATATGAAACACCTTAGTTGTAATAACTGAGGTGTTTTTTGTTATCTATAGAAAACTAACTTTTATAAATTGAGTTTAAATTTAATTTAATAAATATTTTTATATATTACTAAATCACTATAATATGTCTGCGTTTTCATGTATAATTATGGTGAGAGTGAGGTGAAATAGTGACATATTCAAATGTAATACATACTTTACTGTTAACTCAATTTTCAACTGAAAATAGTTGGGTTAAAGATATAACTAACGTTATTGTCCATCCGTTGGTATCACTTGTTCTAACATGTATTATTTTTCTAGGGTTTTTATATCAATTATATTCTAAAAAAATAAATATGATTGGTATCTTAGCATCATTATCGTTATTAATTTTGTTTCTAGGTTTTCTTATTAAAGGTGATGTCAACATATTATCTGTAATACTTTTTGCTATTGGCGTTTTATTCGTTATTATCGAATTATTTATTGTTGGTGCAGTCATAGGTATTATTGGCATAATACTCATATCAATTAGTATTGTGATGTTAGGCAATAACCTGCTACTTATGTTAGGTAATGTGATTGTAGCTCTAATATTATCAATAATTGAATGGGTGGTATTAGTGAAAATATTTAAGAAAAATATTCCATTTTTAGATAAAGTTATTTTGAAAGATTCAACTAATGCTGAATCAGGGTTCACTTCTCACGATGATCGCTCTCATTTAGTCGGTAAAACGACTCAAACCGTCACGGACCTTAGACCTGCTGGTATCATTAAGTTAGATGATGAACGTATTGATGCAGTTTCTGATGGCACATTCATATTAAGAAACAGACAAGTAAAGATACTTGAAGTTGAAGGCACACGTGTCGTAGTAAGAGAAATAGAATAGTTATAAAGGAGAGTTAAAATGATTAGTATTGGATTTATAATAATTGCAGTCATTATTGTTGTAGCTTTATTAATACTATTTTCATTTGTACCTGTAGGCCTATGGATTTCAGCTTTAGCAGCTGGTGTTCATGTTGGTATCGGTACTTTAGTAGGTATGCGTTTAAGAAGAGTATCACCAAGAAAAGTAATTGGTCCTTTAATTAAAGCACATAAAGCTGGTTTAAATTTAAAAACAAATCAACTTGAATCTCATTATTTAGCAGGCGGTAATGTAGATAGAGTCGTTGATGCAAACATTGCTGCTCAACGTGCAGACATAGATTTACCATTTGAACGTGGTGCAGCGATTGACTTAGCAGGTAGAGATGTTTTAGAAGCAGTTCAAATGTCTGTAAATCCTAAAGTAATTGAAACACCTTTTATCGCTGGTGTAGCTATGAATGGTATTGAAGTTAAAGCTAAAGCACGTATCACTGTACGCGCGAATATTGCCCGTTTAGTCGGTGGTGCTGGTGAAGAAACAATTATAGCACGTGTAGGTGAAGGTATTGTTTCTACTATTGGTTCAAGTCAACACCACACTGAGGTTCTTGAAAATCCGGATAATATTTCAAAAACAGTGCTAAGTAAAGGTTTAGATTCAGGAACTGCATTTGAAATTTTATCAATTGATATTGCCGATGTAGATATTAGTAAAAACATCGGTGCCGATCTACAAACTGAGCAAGCACTTGCAGATAAAAATATTGCACAAGCGAAAGCTGAAGAACGTCGTGCAATGGCAGTAGCATCAGAACAAGAAATGAAAGCAAGAGTTCAAGAAATGCGTGCTAAAGTTGTAGAAGCAGAATCAGAAGTTCCATTAGCAATGGCTGAGGCTTTACGTTCTGGAAACATTGGTGTAAAAGATTATTATAATCTAAAAAATATTGAAGCTGACACAGGCATGAGAAATGCCATTAATAAACGTACTGATCAAAATGATGACGAATCACCAGAACAATAATTGTGGGGTGATTAAATGAATATTGGAATAATTATTTTTGTCATATCGATCATAGCAACAATAATTAGTACCATACGTGATAAGAGTCATGAAGAAAGACAAAATCAAAAACCACCGTCCACACCTAAAGAAAACCAACAACCAAAAAAAGGTGGTTTTTTCGAAGAATTTGAAAAGACATTTAAAGAACTTAGTGATGAAATTAATGGAGAAACATCAAGTGAAAAGAAAAGAACATTTGACGATAATCTTCCTCCATTGAATCAAGAAATAGAGAACAGTAAACCTACATCTGAAGAATTACATCGTAGACCTACTGACTATGATGATTCCATTCCTAAACCAGACCCAACACCTTATCATAATGAAAAAGAAGTGCGTGAACCTGTAAAACAATCAACATCTAGAGATGAAAGCGCTGAAAATTTACGTAAAGATCTTGAATCAAATTTACATCAAGATTTAAAGAATGTAAGAAGTGAGATAGATAGGGAAAAAGAAAAACAGCTCGCTTTAATTGAGAAAAAGGCGCAAGATATTATTAATGATAAATATCTTTCAGAACGTACGAAAAGAGTCAGATTAAAACAATTACTCAATTCACAAAATGTAGAACGTAATATGAGTAAGTCAGCTTTTCAATTTGATAATGATGAAATAGTGAATGGTATTATTTGGAATGAAATTTTAAATAAACCTAAACAACTTTAATTTGTAATAGCTCGGGACAGAAATGTCTCGGGCTTTTTTTGACATTAAATACTACGTTTAAATATACTATTTAGAAGTATCTTTTTTATTACTTATATTAATAAAATTTGAGTAGATATTTAGAATTTAGTAAAATTTAGTTGTATTACCACTTCTTGTTTTAAAAGGTTAAGTCTATGATAGCTCACTTCGTTATTGAAAAAGCTAGTTTTATAGTAAATTGTTATTTAAATTGAAACGAATCTTAATTAATATATGTTCAAGAATGGTATAATATAAGTATGTTAGCCCTTAAAATGGGTGTATTGAATTATAAAACTGTAATTTGAAAAGGAGCGCGTTTATGCCTGGAATAATTCAAATCGACGACATTAATCAATCCCAAGCTTTAATTGGAAATAATGATGAACATTTAAAAGCTATTGAAGATAGTTTTGATGTCGTAATTCATGCTCGTGGACAAGAAATCGCTGTTAAAGGTGAAAAAATTGAGCATGTAGAAAAAGCCGAATTAGTTCTAACCAATTTATTAAAAGTGATTGAATTGGGAAATAATATTACGCTTAAAGATGTTGAAGCTGCTATTAAGATGGCAGAAAATGGAACCATTCAACAACTTTTAGATTTATATGAAGAAGAAATAACAAAAGATGCGTTCGGCAAAACTATCCGCGCTAAAACAATGGGACAACGTATGTATGTCAATGCTATGAATAGAAATGACTTAGTATTTGGTATTGGACCTGCTGGTACAGGTAAAACATTTTTAGCTGTTGTATATGCTGCTAAACAATTGCGTAAAGGGAATGTTAAACGTATTGTGTTAACACGTCCAGCTGTTGAAGCAGGTGAATCACTAGGTTTCTTACCAGGTGATTTAAAAGAAAAAGTTGATCCATATTTAAGACCACTTTATGATGGATTGAATACTGTATTAGGTAGAGAACAAACAGCTCGATTCATTGAAAGAGGTATTATTGAAATCGCGCCTTTAGCATATATGCGTGGTCGAACATTAGATGATGCATTCGTAATATTAGACGAAGCACAGAATACAACACATGCACAAATGAAAATGTTCTTAACGCGCTTAGGTTTTGGTTCAAAAATGGTAGTAACTGGTGACCAAACACAAATAGATTTACCAAAAGGTGTTAATAGTGGTTTGAAAGAAGCAGTAAAAAAACTACATGGCGTTAAAGGAATTAGTATCATGAAACTAGAGCAAGACGATGTAGTAAGACATCCACTTGTAAGTAAAATCATAGATAGATACGAAGGAGAGGACTAAATGTTTACAATAGATTTTAGTGATCACACAGAATTAGTGAATGATGATTGGTATGAACAAATAGAAAATTTATTGAACTTCGCTAAACAAGAAGAGCAAATTAATGAAAATGCTGAATTATCCATAACCTTCGTTGATAAAACTGAAATTCAAGAAATTAATAAAATGTACAGAGATAAAGATAAAGTGACAGATGTAATATCATTTGCTTTAGAAGAAGATGAGCCAGAAATTGATACAAGCGAATTTGATATTCCAAGAGTATTGGGAGACATTATAATATGTACGGATGTTGCACAAGAACAAGCAGAGTCTTATGGTCACTCTTTTGAACGTGAATTAGGGTTTTTAGCGTTACATGGTTTTCTTCACTTATTAGGATATGATCATATGAATGAAGAAGATGAAAAAGAAATGTTTGGTCGTCAAGATGCTATATTAAATGCTTATGGATTGACGAGAGATTAATCGTGAAAAGATTTAGCTATGCACTCAATGGCTTGAAAACACTATTAATTAAAGACCAAAAATTTTCTCTTCACATTTATGCTAGTATTATTGCAATTGTTTTTGGCTTCATTTTTCATATCAATCGCTTAGAGTGGTTATTTATTCTATTAGCAATAAGTTTAGTCCTAGCTTTTGAAGCGATTAATACTGCAGTAGAATACGTCGTAGACCTTGTTACATCTGAATATCATGATTATGCCAAATATGCAAAAGACATTGCCGCATTTAGTGTAATGATTGTGTCAATTTTAGCTTTATTAATTGGTTTAATTGTTTTTATTCCATATTTTATTAACTTATTATAGGAGGGCAACATGAGCTATCAATCTCATTATTTTAAAGAAGTCAGAGAAGCACAACAAAGATCTTATTCACCATATAGTCATTTTAAAGTAGGCGCCTATTTAAAAGCTAAGGATGGACGTACATTTTACGGAACGAATGTTGAAAATGCAGCATATTCAATGTCAATTTGTGCTGAAAGAGCTAGTTTAGTTTCTGCGATATCTGCTGGTTATCAGCCCGGTGATTTTGAATCAATTACTGTCACTGTAGACGCTGATCAACCATCTTCACCTTGTGGGGAATGTCGTCAAGTATTGAAAGAATTATGCGACGATGATATGCCAGTATATATGACTAATCACAAAGGTGATATGATAGAATCATCAGTTAAAGAATTATTACCATACGGATTTTCTGGAAAGGATTTAAATAAATGACAGAACATAAATCAGGATTTGTTTCAATTATAGGAAGACCTAATGTAGGTAAATCTACATTTGTAAATAGAGTTATAGGTCATAAAATTGCAATTATGTCTGACAAAGCTCAAACTACACGTAATAAAATTCAGGGTGTAATGACTAGAGATGATGCTCAAATTATTTTTATTGATACACCTGGGATTCATAAACCTAAACATAAATTAGGTGATTTTATGATGAAAGTGGCAACAAATACGCTTTCTGAAATAGACGCAATTATGTTTATGGTCAACGTTAATGAAGATATCGGTCGTGGCGATGAATATATCATGAATATGCTAAAAGATTTAAAGACACCTGTATTTTTAGTATTAAACAAAATTGATTTAGTTCATCCAGATGCGCTAATGCCACAAATTGAAAAGTATCAAAAATATATGGACTTTACTGAAATTATTCCAATTTCTGCGTTAGAAGGTTTAAATGTTGATCATTTTATTGATGTTTTAAAATCTTATTTACCAGAGGGACCAAAATATTATCCTGATGATCAAATTTCCGATCACCCAGAACAATTTGTAGTAGGTGAAATCATTCGTGAGAAAATTTTACATTTAACAAGCGAAGAAATTCCGCATGCTATTGGTGTAAATGTTGACCGTATGATTAAAGAAGATGAAGATCGTGTACGTATTGAAGCTACTATCTATGTAGAACGTGATTCTCAAAAAGGGATTGTTATCGGTAAAGGTGGCAAAAAACTTAAAGAAGTAGGTAAACGTGCAAGACATGATATAGAAATGCTTTTAGGTTCTAAAGTTTATTTAGAACTATGGGTTAAGGTTCAGAAAGATTGGAGAAATAAAGTTAATTTTATTCGCCAAATTGGATATATAGAAGATCAAGATTAACTCAAAAGATGGTGAGTTAGTATGTTAATGAAACAAAAAGGGATTATTTTAAAATCTGTAGAATACGGCGAATCAGATAAAATCATTACGATTTTAAACGAACATGGCGCTAAAGTACCGCTGATGGCTAGAAGAGCTAAAAAAGTTAAAACAGGTTTACAAGCACATACACAAATGTTTGTGTATGGCTTATTTATTTATAATAAGTGGCGAGGTATGGGGACACTTAATTCTGTAGATGTCATTGATCAACATTATGAATTACAACTTGATTTGTATGAAAGTAGCTTTGCGACATTGTGTGCTGAAACAATTGACCGTTCAATGGAAGAAGAAGAAATATCAAAATTTAATTTTGACTTATTACAGTTTGTTTTAAATAAAATTTCTTCAGGACAATCTGCACAATTAATGTCTATCATAGTCTTACTCAAATGTATGAATAAATATGGTTTTTCTGCCTCGTTTAATATATGTGCTGTTAGCGGCAATACAGACCAATCTCAATTAATAGGGTATAGTTTTAAATTTGATGGTGCCATTTCAAAAAGTGAAGCATATCAAGACCCTCATGCATTACAATTATCAAATAGAACATTGTATCTATTAGATATATTATTAAAATTACCAATTGATAAGATGAATGAACTAAAAATACATCAAGACATTTTAGATGAAATGTCAGAATTAATGATAATGCTTTATAGAGAATATGCAGGCATGTTTTTTAAAAGTCAAAAGTTAATCAATCAATTGAAAAGATTAGAATTAAATGATTTAGATAAATAATTAGTTTAAAATCTAGATAAAAGACCGCAATCACAAAGCTCTTGTGATTGCGGTCTTTAGTATTAATCAATGAGAAATTATCTCAACATAATTAAAATTTAATTTTTTCTGCTAAGAATGTCTCTAGTTCTGAAATAGGCATACGAACTTGTTCCATAGAATCTCTGTCACGTACTGTAACTTGATTATCTTCTAATGAATCAAAGTCAAATGTAATACAATATGGTGTACCAATCTCATCTTGACGACGGTAACGTTTACCAATAGATTGTGATTCATCAAAATCTATTGAGAATGTTTGACTTAATTGTTCAAAGATTTTAATTGCTTCACTTGATAATTTTTTACTCAATGGTAAGATTGCAGCTTTATAAGGTGCTAAAGCAGGGTGGAATTTTAAGACTGTACGTTCATCTTTACTTCCTTCTACTCCTTCTTGAGCGTAAGCATCACATAAGAATGCTAATGTTACACGATCAGCACCTAAAGAAGGTTCAATACAATATGGGATATATTTTTCATTTGTTTCTGGATCATGATATTTGAAATCTTCACCTGAATGTTCACTATGCTTTTTCAAGTCAAAGTCAGTACGACTTGCGATACCCCATAGTTCTCCCCAACCAAATGGGAATTTGTATTCGATATCAGTTGTAGCATTTGAATAGTGAGATAATTCATCAGCATCATGATCACGTAATTTTATATTGTCTTCATTAATATTTAGATCTTTTAACCATTGACTAGCAAATGTTTTCCAATAATTTTGCCATTCAATTTCTTCACCAGGTTTACAGAAGAATTCAAGTTCCATTTGTTCAAATTCACGTGTTCTGAAAATGAAGTTACCTGGAGTAATTTCATTACGGAAAGATTTACCAATTTGTCCAATACCAAATGGTAATTTTTTACGCATAGAACGTTGAACGTTTTTATAATTTACGAAAATACCTTGTGCTGTTTCTGGGCGTAAGAATAATTCGTTAGTTGAATCTTCAGTTACACCTTGGAATGTTTTAAACATTAAATTGAATTGACGGATATCAGTCCAATTAGCAGTACCACTTACTGGACACACAATACCTTCATCATCAATGATTTTTTTCATTTCATCAAAGCTTAAGCCATCAGCAATAAAGTTTTCATCGCCTTTTTCTTGTTGCATGTAATCTTCAATTAGTTTGTCTGCACGATAACGAATTTTACTATCTTTGTTATCAATCATAGGGTCATTAAAGTTACCTAAATGTCCTGATGCTTCCCATGTTTTAGGGTTCATTAAAATAGCTGCATCTAAACCAACATTATATGGTGATTGTGTAATGAATTTTTGCCACCATGCTTTTTTAACATTATTTTTTAATTCAACACCTAGTGGACCGTAATCCCAAGTATTAGATAAGCCACCATAGATGTCACTACCAGGGAATACGAATCCTCTGTGCTTTGCAAGTTGTACGATTTGTTCCATATCATTTGCCATTAATAATTCTCTCCTTACACATAAAAACGCCCCAAGACAATAAAACACAATTAAATATGCTTAATCATCTTGGGACGAGTTAATTTTTATTTAGTATAATTCATATACATTAAAATATCATTTAACCCGCGGTTCCACCCAAATTAGTGTAGCCACTCGCTTTAAAATAAATTTAATTTTATGCCAATATTTATATGCTAAGCTTACACCATCCTTAGCTCGCTTTATAATTATTCTAATTGATTAAATATTTAATAGCAAGCGTTTATATGTATTTGTGGCAAATAAAAATAACGGTTATAATATATAATGTATATAAGAGGGGTGAAGACCTATAGAACTGAATCAAAGACAAGAACAAATTATTGAAATCGTCAAGCAACATGGACCAATAACAGGTGAGCATATCGCCGATCAATTAAATTTAACACGCGCAACATTAAGACCAGATTTAGCTATTCTTACGATGTCAGGATTTTTAGAAGCAAGACCTAGAGTAGGTTATTATTATTCAGGCAAATCTAAAAATAAAATCATCCATGAACAACTACGCCAGTATGTTGTAAAGGATTATATGTCACAACCGGTAGTGGTAAAAGAAGATATGTCGGTTTACGATGCCATTTGTACTATATTTTTAGAAGATGCTGGTACTTTGTTTATCACAAATAAGGATAATGATTTTATTGGAGTTTGTTCACGAAAAGATTTATTGAGAGCTTCAATGATTGGAAATGATATTCATACAATGCCGATTAGCGTTAATATGACTCGTATGCCTAATCTTACTTATTTAGAAGAAAGTGAACTAATTATCTATGCTGCTAATCAAATGATAGATAAAGAAATAGATGCTATTCCCATTGTAAGATTAAAAGATAATCAAAAATATGAAGTCGTTGGAAGAGTATCTAAAACGACAATTACAAAATTATTTGTATCATTATTTAAAGAATAGGTGGTTAATAGATGGATAATATAAACATAATTGTTGCTTCAGATTCAATTGGAGAAACTGCAGAGTTAGTTGCTCGTGCAGGTGTTTCACAATTTAATCCTAAGCAATGTAAACATGAATTTTTACGTTACCCATACATAGAATCATTTGAAAACGTAGATGAAGTGGTTCAAGTAGCCGAAGATACAGATGCTATCATCGTATATACTTTGGTTAAACCAGAAATCAAAAAATATATGGTAGCTAAAGTAAAAGAACATAATTTAAAATCAGTTGATATTATGGGACCTTTAATGGATTTATTATCTGGTTCAATTGAAGAAACACCTTACTATGAACCAGGTATTGTCCATAGATTAGACGATGCCTATTTTAAAAAGATTGATGCAATTGAGTTTGCTGTTAAATATGATGACGGGAAAGATCCTAAAGGTTTACCAAAAGCAGATATCGTCCTTTTAGGTATCTCTCGAACATCAAAGACACCACTATCACAATATTTAGCTCATAAAAGTTATAAAGTCATGAACATACCAATTGTGCCAGAAGTTACACCTCCTGATGCACTATTTAATATTGATTCATCAAAATGTATTGCTTTAAAAATTAGTGAAGAAAAATTAAATAGAATACGAAAAGAAAGATTAAAACAACTTGGTCTTGGTGACACAGCAAGATATGCTACTGAAGCACGAATAAAAGAAGAATTAAATTATTTTGAAGAACTAGTGGAGAAAGTTGGTTGTCCAGTTATAGATGTAACAGATAAAGCAATTGAAGAGACAGCTAATGACATCATCTATTATATTGAAAATAATAAAACAAAATAATTTCATTTAATGCATAAAAAAGGTATAATATTAAGACTAATATTTAATAGGTGATTTATTTTGCGTATAGAACAATCGGTCATTAATGAAATCAAAGATAAGACAGATATACTTGATTTAGTAAGTGAATATGTAAAACTTGAAAAAAGAGGACGCAATTATATCGGTTTGTGTCCTTTTCATGATGAAAAGACCCCTTCTTTTACTGTGTCAGAAGATAAACAAATCTGTCATTGTTTCGGTTGTAAAAAGGGTGGCAATGTTTTTCAATTCACACAAGAAATAAAAGATATTTCCTTTACAGAAGCTGTAAAAGAGTTAGGCGAACGTGTCAATATATCAGTTGATGTGGGTAATAGCCAATATCAAAATACAAACACACAAATCGCAACTGATGATTTACAAATGATAGAAATGCATGAACTCATGCAAGAATATTACCATTATGCACTTATGAAAACTGTTGAAGGTGAACAAGCGCTTAATTATTTGAAAGAACGTGATTTTCCAGAACAATTAATTAAAGAAAGAGGAATTGGTTATGCGCCTAATTCGTCTCATTTTTGTCATGATTTTTTAGAGAAAAAAGGTTATGATATCGAATTAGCGTATGAAGCGGGACTTTTATCTCGAAATGAGGAAAACTTTAGCTATTATGATCGATTTAGAGATAGAATTATGTTTCCTCTTAAAAATGCTCAAGGAAGAATTGTTGGATATTCAGCAAGAACCTATACTAATCAAGAGCCTAAATATTTAAACAGTCCAGAAACACCTATTTTCCAGAAAAGAAAGTTATTATATAATCTCGATAAAGCTAGAAAAAATATAAGAAAAAATGATGAAATTATATTACTTGAAGGCTTTATGGATGTTATTAAGTCAGACCATGCTGGTTTGAAATCTGTTGTAGCAAGTATGGGGACTCAACTTTCAAATGAACATATCACATTCATAAAAAAATTAACATCCAATATTACTTTAATGTTTGATGGAGATTTTGCAGGTAAAGAAGCAACATTAAAAACTGGACAAGCGCTTTTAGAGCAAGGTTTAAATGTATTTGTCGTTCAATTGCCTTCTGATATGGACCCAGATGAATATATTAGAAAGTATGGAAATGAAGCATTTCTAGAATTTGTTCAAAAAGATAAAAAATCTTTCGTCTTGTTTAAAGTTCAAACACATAAAGATGAAATTCAAAATAATGATTTGGCTTATGAAAGATATTTAAAAGAAGTAACTCAGGATATAGCTTTAATGCGTTCATCCATACTTCAGAAAAAGGTATTGCAAGACGTTTCAGAATTGTTTAAAGTTAGTTTTGAGACTTTGGACTATGAAGTGGCTCATCAACAGCAAACACAAAATGTTCAGTCTTCTTACCCAGATCAATCTTATTTTTATAACGAGCCACCGCAACAAACGATACAATTCAATCAATTGAATCGTCATGAAAAGGCAGAACGTTCCTTGTTAAAACACTTTATGCAAGATAAAGATACATTTTTAAATTACTATCAAAAAGTCAATTCTGACGACTTTACAAATGAGTATTTCAAGCGTATATTTAATACTTTGCATGATTATTTTTCTAATAATGATGTTTACCAATTAAGTACAATGATTCAATATATAGAAAATAATGACTTAAGAGAAGCGTTGATATCACTTGATTCATATAACTTAAATGAAGAACCATTTGAACAAGAATTAGAAGATTATATTAATATCATGAACGAGAATAAAGATGGCGAATCTTTAGAAGTTTTAAATCATAAATTGCGAGAAGCAACTCGTATAGGAGATACAGAACTACAAAAATATTATCTTCAATTAATTGTTAATAAAAACAAAAGTAGAATGTAATCTTACAAAAATTTATGATATCGTTGTATTTTAGAGATTTATGAATGGTTACCATGTATTTACATTGGGTAAACAAATAATATCTAAAAATGACTATTCAGAATAATTATATGTATTTTAAAGGGAGTTATTTTGACTGATATTTCATAAGAAAGTAATATTTTTCAGAAGATGATTAATCTACTGGTTTATTTAACGCATCATTGAAAATACATTGCTTTTAACTAAACGAAAATATGAAATTTAGTCTATATTTTATTAGCATTACCATCATTATAATCAAATTACTAATAATAAAAATGAATAAATTGAAAGTTTATATTAATACCGGGAGGCCGTTTCATGTCTGATAAAGTTAAAATTAAAAAACAAACAATTGATCCGACTTTAACAATGGAAGATGTTAAAAAACAATTAATTGAAAAAGGTAAAAAAGAAGGTCATTTAAGTCACGAAGAAATTGCTGAAAAATTACAGAATTTCGAAATGGATTCTGATATGATGGATGATTTCTTTGATCAATTAAATGACAATGATATCACATTAGTAAATGAAAAAGACAATTCAGATACAGATGCTAAATTAAATCCTAATGATTTAAGTGCACCTCCAGGCGTTAAGATTAACGATCCAGTACGTATGTATTTAAAAGAAATCGGACGTGTTAACTTATTAAGTGCACAAGAAGAAATTGAGCTTGCTAAAAGAATTGAACAAGGTGACGAAATAGCTAAATCTAGATTAGCTGAAGCAAACTTACGTTTAGTAGTAAGTATTGCTAAAAGATATGTAGGTAGAGGTATGTTATTCCTTGATTTAATTCAAGAAGGTAATATGGGTCTAATTAAAGCAGTTGAAAAATTCGACTTCAATAAAGGATTTAAATTCTCTACTTATGCAACTTGGTGGATTCGTCAAGCAATCACTCGTGCTATTGCTGACCAAGCACGTACTATTCGTATACCCGTGCATATGGTTGAAACAATTAACAAATTAATTCGTGTTCAACGTCAATTATTACAAGATTTAGGACGTGACCCTGCACCTGAAGAAATTGGTGAAGAAATGGATTTACCACCTGAAAAAGTTAGAGAAATCCTTAAGATTGCTCAAGAACCTGTATCATTAGAAACACCTATTGGTGAAGAAGATGATAGTCATTTAGGTGATTTCATTGAAGACCAAGAAGCACAAAGTCCTTCAGACCATGCTGCATACGAGTTACTTAAAGAACAGCTTGAAGATGTTTTAGATACTTTAACAGACCGAGAAGAAAATGTCTTACGTTTAAGATTTGGTCTTGATGATGGAAGAACTAGAACACTTGAAGAAGTTGGTAAAGTGTTTGGCGTAACTAGAGAACGTATCCGTCAAATTGAAGCTAAAGCATTAAGAAAGTTAAGACATCCAAGTAGAAGTAAACGTCTTAAAGACTTTATGGATTAAATAGTTTTGGACTGGGGCATAAAGCTTGTCCCAGTCTTTATTTTTTATAAACCGATGATTTATTATTTTAATACATATAGAGGCATTTATGATTTTAATAAAATAAAGGAGAATACCTTAGTGATCACATTAAACCAAAGATTATTAAAAGTGTCAGAATTTATTAAACAAGGTACACTTGCCGATATTGGGTCCGATCATGCATATCTACCTATTTTTGCTATTCAGTCTAATCTAAGTACTAAAGCAATTGCTGGTGAAGTTATCAAAGGACCTTTTGAAGCTGCCCAAAAAAATGTTAACGCCAATGAACTGGATAATGAAATTGAAGTGCGACTAGGTGATGGTCTTAGCGTAATTCGTGACAACGAACAAATAGATAACATAACGATATGTGGCATGGGAGGGCCTTTAATAGCTAAAATATTAGAAGAAGGCCAACATAAATTACATTCTCATCCTAGATTAATACTACAAAGTAATATTCAAACTCAGAATGTAAGAACATTATTACAAAGTATTCAATACAAAATTTTAGATGAAATCATTTTAGAAGAAAAAGGCCATATCTATGAAATAGTTATAGCCGAATACCAAACTTCACCTTTTGAATATAATGAATATGAACTCAAATTCGGTCCTATTTTACTAGAAAATAAAAATAAACATTTTTATAATAAATGGGAAAGAGAATTGAAGGCATTAGAAAAGATTAAGCAACAACTCAATCCAGAATTACACTTACATCGATATAATGAAATAGAATCAGAAATAAAATTGATTAAAGAGGTGTTAAATAGTGAAAGTTAATGAATTAATGGCTATGTTAGATGAGCATGTTCCGTTTAATACTGCTGAATCATGGGATAATGTAGGTTTATTAATAGGCGATGAATCTCAAGAAGTGAATGGAATATTAACAGCATTAGATTGTACTATTGATGTTGTTCAACAAGCAATTAATGAAAATGTTAATACCATTATTAGTCATCATCCACTTATTTTTAAAGGCATTCAATCAATTACTAATCAAGGATATGGCGAAATAATCAGATTACTTATTCAAAATAATATTAATTTAATAGCTATGCATACGAATTTAGATGTTAATCCTAATGGTGTAAATGCAATGTTAGCTTCCAAAATTGGTTTACAACATACACAGTTAATTAATAAAGAACCAATTCAATACTATAAAGTTCAAACATTTATACCTGAAGATCATCTAGAAACATTTAAACAACAGCTCAATGATATCGGTCTTGCTAAAGAAGGCGATTATGAATATTGTTTCTTCGAAAGTAAAGGGAGAGGTCAATTTAAACCTGTTGGTGATGCAGATCCGTATATTGGTTCAATTGATGAAATAGAATACGTTGATGAAGTGAAATTAGAATTTATGATATCTTATCAACAACGTCAGTTAACTGAGCGAGCTATCCATCACTATCACCCTTATGAAACACCAGTTTATGACTTTATTGAATTGAATAAAGAAGGTAATTACGGTTTAGGAATAATGGGAGAATTAAAAGAACCAATGAAAATTGAGGACTTTGTAGAACAAGTGAAAAGACAACTTCAAATTCCAAGTGTTCGATACGTAGGTAATTCAAATGCTATGATTAGTAAAGTTGCTATGATTGGTGGTTCTGGAATAGGTTTTGAATATAAAGCTGCTCAATTAGGTGCCGATATATTTATTACCGGTGACATCAAACACCACGATGCATTAGATGCGAAAATAGAAGGAATAAATTTATTAGATATCAACCACTATAGTGAATATGTGATGAAAGAAGGATTAAAACTTTTACTACAGGAATGGTTATTAGAAGAAAATTCAAATGATATCAAAGTTGTTGCTTCTAATATTAATACAGATCCTTTCACATATATTTAAAATCTTCATCAATTACATTATAATAGTAAAGATGAACTTATAAGGAGGCCATAACATGGCAAAACATCCATTCGAATACTTCGGTCTTGAAGATAGTATGATTGAAGCAGTTAAAGATTTAAATTTTGAAAAACCGACAGAAATTCAAAATCGAATTATTCCAAGAATTTTAAAGAAAACTAATATTATTGGACAGTCACAAACAGGTACAGGAAAATCACATGCCTTTTTATTACCTTTAATTAGTTTAATAGATATAAATATTCAAGAACCACAAGCTATTGTTGTAGCACCAACTAGAGAACTTGCACAACAACTATATCAAGCCGCTAATCATTTAAGTAGTTTTAAAGAAGGCGTAAGCGTAAAACTATTTATTGGTGGTACTGATATTGAAAAGGACAAGCAAAGATGTAATCAACAACCACAATTAGTTATTGGTACACCAACTAGAATTAATGACTTAGCTAAAAGTGGTCATTTACACACACATTTAGCTTCTTATTTAATTATTGATGAAGCTGATTTAATGATTGATTTAGGTTTAATTGAAGATGTAGACCTTATAGCATCTCGCCTAGAAGATAGTTCAAATATTGCAGTATTTAGTGCAACAATTCCTAAATCTCTACAACCATTTTTAAATAAATATTTAGAACAACCAGATTTTGTAGAAGTTGATAGTCAGTCTCAAAATAAGAAAAATATAGAATTTTATTTAATTCCTACAAAAGGTGCAGCTAAAGTTGAAAAAACACTTAAATTAATAGATATTCTAAATCCATACCTATGTATTATATTCTGTAATAGTAGAGACAATGCCGATGAATTAGCACGTTCATTAAATGAAGCAGGTATCAAAGTTGGTATGATTCATGGTGGATTAACACCTCGTGAACGTAAACAACAAATGAAACGCATACGTAATCTTGATTTCCAATTTGTAATTGCGAGTGATTTAGCTTCAAGAGGTATTGATATTGAAGGTGTTAGTCATGTTATTAATTTCGATGTACCAAATGATATAGATTTCTTTACTCATCGTGTTGGACGTACTGGTCGTGGTAATTATCACGGTGTTGCTATTACGTTATATAGTCCTGATGAAGAAGAAAATATTTCAGCAATCGAAGATAGAGGATACGTTTTCGAAAATGTTGATATCAAAAATGATGAACTTACACCTATCAAGGCGCATAATACTCGACGTACTAGACAACGTAAAGATGATCATTTAACAAATGAAGTTAAAAATAAAGTACGTAGTAAAACCAAACGTAAAGTTAAACCTGGTTATAAAAAGAAATTTAAGCAGGAAGTTGAGAAAATGAAACGACAAGAGCGTAAACAATACAGTAAACGTCAAAATCGTCAAGATAGAAAGAATAGAAAAGGATAGGTGAAAGAGATGTTATTAGGTTCACATGTATCTATGAGTGGTAAAAAAATGTTAGAAGGATCTGCTGAAGAAGCACATAAATTTGGCGAATCAACATTTATGATATACACAGGAGCGCCACAAAATACACGTCGTAAAAGTATTGAAGATTTAAATATTACTAAAGGTCATGAAGTGATGGAACAATATGGTCTATCTAATATTGTAGTACATGCTCCATATATCATTAATATTGCTAACACAACTAAACCAGAAGTATTTGAATTAGGTGTCAATTTCTTACAGAACGAAATTGAGCGTACACAAGCAATTGGGGCTAAAGATATTGTATTACATCCTGGTTCTCATGTTGGCGCTGGTGCAGATGTAGGTATTCAAAAGATCATCGATGGTCTGAATGAAGTATTAACAAATGATAACAATGTTCGTATCGCTTTAGAAACAATGGCAGGTAAAGGTTCTGAAATAGGTCGTAACTTTGAAGAAATTGCTCGTATCATTGATGGCGTGAAACATAATGAACGCTTATCCATTTGTTTTGATACATGTCATACGCATGATGCTGGATACAATATCAAAGAAGATTTTGATGGTGTTTTAAATGAATTTGATAAAATTATAGGTGTAGACAGAATTAAAGTCGTACACGTAAATGACAGTAAAAATGAACAAGGTGCACATAAAGATAGACACGAAAATATTGGATTTGGTCATATAGGCTTTGATGCATTAAATTACGTTGTTCATCACGATACTTTCAAAGACATTCCAAAAATTTTGGAAACACCTTATGTTGGTGAAGATAAAAAGAATAAGAAACCACCTTATAAACATGAAATTGAAATGTTAAAATCTCAGACATTTGATCCAGATTTAAAAGATAAAATTTTAAACTAATAATATTAAAAGTAGGCGTTACAGATATTTCTGTAACGTCTTTTATTAGTCGTAAGCATTACTATTTACATTAAGTTCATCAACATGTATAGTATACAATGAGGTGAAAAAATGACTACACCAGTATTTGAACTTAAAAATATAGATTACTATTTTGATCATAAACAAGTCTTAGAAAATATAAATATTAAAATTAACAAAGGTGAATTTTTAGCAATTGTTGGTCCTAATGGAGCCGGCAAATCAACACTTTTAAAAATCATACTTGGTTTGCTGCCATTACAATCCGGCGACATTTTTATAGATGGTCATCCTATTAAAAATAATAAATCAGCTCTAAAAATAAGTTATGTTTCACAAAAGGCCTCTTCGTTTACAGCTGGTTTTCCAGCAAGTGTTAAAGAAGTGGTTTTAAGTGGTTTAACTAAAACAAAAAAACTTTTTCAACGTTTTAATCATAAAGACATCAAGAAAGTAGAACATGTTTTAGAAAGATTAAATATAGAACATTTAATTGATAAAAACATTGCAGAATTATCAGGTGGCCAACAACAACGTGTACTTATTGCACGTGCTTTGATTTCTAATCCTAGTGTGCTTGTATTAGATGAACCTACTAATGGTATTGATGCTAAACATGTAAATGAGTTTTATGAAACACTTGATCGATTAAAAAAGGAAGGCATAACCATTATATTAGTTACTCATGATATTGGTGTAGTAGCAGATACAGCAACAGAAGTTGCATGCTTAAATAAACATCTACATTTTCATGGTACGACTGAAGATTTTAAATCTCTTGACGAGGTTGAAATTTCTAAAATATATGGACATCCAGTTCAATTCGTTGATCATCAACATGATAGAGAATGTTGTACCTAAATTAGAATCGATTCATAGAAATAAATTTGAGGAGTGTAACTCGTGATAGATGCATTATTAAACTTTGATTTTATGAGATACTCCTTAATCAGTGGTATCTTAATAGGATTTATAGCACCATTAATTGGTGCTTTTATAGTAGTACGAAGGTTATCACTTATTGCTGATGCATTAAGCCATGTAACATTGGGCGGTATATCATTTGGCATGTTTATTATAACAGTATTGCCAGCACTAACTTTCATTAATCCTATGTGGTTTGGAATATTATTCGCCATTATTGGTGCATTATTAATTGAAAAATTGCGTACCTCATATACTAATTATCAAGAAATTGCCATTCCAATTATTATGAGTGCAGGTATTGCCTTAAGTGCTATATTTATTTCATTAGCAGATGGTTTTAATCAAGAGATAGTTGGTCTATTATTTGGTTCAATTAGTGCAGTTAATTTCAGTGATTTAACTACAATTATCTTCATTACAATACTAGTTTTATTATTCATAACTTTATTTTATAAAGAGTTATTTATTTTATCTTTTGACGAAGAGTATAGTAAAGTTATAGGAATACCAAAATGGATTCAGTTTTTATTTATTGTAGTTGTTGCAATGGTTATTTCTGCTTCTATGAGAGTAGTAGGTATATTGTTAGTTAGTGCGTTAATCACTTTACCTGTAGCAATAGCGATGCGTTGGACAAAAGGATTCAAACAATTAATTATCCTTAGTATCATCATAGGTGAATTATCAGTGATACTTGGATTAGTTCTCGCATTTTACATTAATATTTCACCTGGTGGCGTGATTGTAGTACTATTAGTCATTATGCTAATGATTACAATGACTTATCAAAAGTTAAAATTAAAGTCACAAAAAGGGGATCGTAAATATGAACACTAGTGATGCTATTAAAATATTAAAAGATAATGGTTTAAAATATACAGATAAACGTAACGATATGCTTAATATATTTGTTAAAGAAGATAAATACATTAATGCTAAACATATTCAACAAGTTATGGATAAAGATTATCCAGGTATATCTTTTGATACCATCTATAGAAACCTTCATTTATTTAAAGACTTAGCAATTATTGAAAGTACTGAACTAGATGGAGAAATGAAATTTAGAATCGCTTGTACTAATCATCATCACCATCATTTTATATGTGAAAATTGTGGTGATACTAAAGTTATTGATTTTTGTCCAATTGACCAAGTTAAACAATATTTACCAAATGTTGATATTCATACTCACAAACTCGAAGTTTACGGTATTTGTGAAAAATGTCAAAAAGTAAATCATTAATCTTACTAGCCATAGTCTATCGACAAGAAGACTATGGCTAGTTTTTATATTAGAAAGCGAAAATACACATAAATACTAAAAAAACATACTCCATTAGTACGAATTCACTAATTATAGTAAATAAATGTTTAAATATCATCGTTTTGAGATATATAATACATGTAACAATAATTAGCAGTTATATATTAAGCACATTTATTGTCGAAATTGTGACTGCTTGTTATGATTAAGATACAGACATTTTAGGAGGATGATTATTTATGGCATTTGAATTACCAAAATTACCATATGCATTTGACGCATTAGAACCACACATCGATAAAGAAACTATGGAGATTCACCATGATAAACACCATAACACTTATGTAACAAAATTAAACGCTGCAGTTGAAGGTACTGATTTAGAAGCTAAATCAATCGAAGAAATTGTAGCTAATTTAGACAGTGTACCTTCTGATATCCAAACTGCTGTTAGAAATAATGGTGGCGGACACTTAAACCACTCATTATTCTGGGAATTACTAACACCTAACTCAGAAGAAAAAGGTGAAGTAGTAGATAAAATTAAAGAACAATGGGGTTCTTTAGATGAATTCAAAAAAGAATTTGCTGACAAAGCAGCAGCTCGTTTTGGTTCAGGTTGGGCTTGGTTAGTAGTAAATAACGGGCAATTAGAAATCGTTACAACTCCAAACCAAGATAATCCATTAACTGAAGGTAAAACACCTATCTTAGGTTTAGATGTTTGGGAACACGCTTATTACCTTAAATATCAAAACAAACGTCCAGATTATATCAGCGCTTTCTGGAATGTAGTTAACTGGAATAAAGTTGACGAATTATATAACGCTGCAAAATAATTTATATTTTGATGTTAGAGTCTAGAACATTGTGATAATGTTCTAGGCTCTTTTTTCTATGATTAATATGATATTATGTCTATTAATGAAAATGATTTGAATGTAAAATTAATTATAAATAAGGATTACAAAAAGGTCGTCATAAATAAAAAACGATAGTGTTTTAATTAATGTCTGTTCACTTTTTTATCAAAATGATAGAAAAATTTTTGTTTTTCATATATCATTTTAAAGAGATACTTTGAATAGAGGTAGGTTGTTTTGCTTAAAAGATTAAAGGAAAAATCAAATGATGAAAAAGTAAGAAACACGATGAACCGGAGAATTAATTTCATTTTTGGTTTGGTTGTGTTTATATTTGCAATTATAGTACTCAGACTCGGTTACCTACAGATTGCCCAGGGTTCTCATTATAAGCAATTAATCAAAAGCGATGAGAATATCACTGTGAACGAATCTGTGCCTAGAGGTCGTATTGTAGACCGTAATGGTAAAGTATTAGTTGATAATGCCTCTAAAATGGCGATTACATATACTAGAGGTCGTAAAACCTCACAAAAAGAAATGTTAGATACAGCTAAAAAATTATCATCATTAATCAAAATGGATACTGACAAAATTACTGATAGAGACGAAAAAGACTTCTGGGTCACTTTACACCCTGAAAAAGCTAAAGCTTTAATGAAAAAAGAACAATCTCTATTAGAAAATGGTAGCATTACACAAGAACAATATGATGAACAGCAAAGAAAGAAAATTGGTAAAAAACAATTAGATGACTTATCTGACAAAGATTTACAAATTTTAGCTATATACCGTGAGATGAATGCAGGTAGTACACTAGATCCGCAAACTATTAAAAATGAGGATGTAACAGAAAAAGAATACGCTGCAGTATCTCAACAATTATCTAAGTTACCTGGTGTAAATACATCTATGGATTGGGATAGAAAGTATCCATATAAAGATACGCTTAGAGGTATATTTGGCGAAGTTTCAACATCTACAGAAGGTTTGCCTAAAGAACTAACTGAACAATATTTATCTAAAGGTTATTCACGCAATGATCGTGTCGGTAAATCATATTTAGAATATCAATATGAAGATGTACTTCGTGGTAAGAAGAAACAAATGAAATATACGACTGATAAATCTGGTAAAGTAATAAAATCTGAAGTTATTAATCCAGGTTCTAGAGGACATGATTTACAATTAACAATAGACATTGATTTACAGAAAAAAGTGGAATCATTATTAGATAAACAAATTGAAAAATTACGTAGTCAAGGTGCTAAAGATATGGACAATGCCATGATAGTTGTTCAAGATCCGAAAAATGGTGACATTTTAGCTATGGCTGGTAAACAAATAAGTAAAAGCGGTAAATTAACAGATTATGATATTGGTAATTTTACTGCTCAATTTGCAGTAGGTTCATCGGTAAAAGGCGGAACTTTACTTGCCGGTTATCAAAATCATGCCATTAAAGTAGGAGAAAAAATGGTCGATGAACCATTAAAATTCCAGGGCGGTTTAACTAAACGTTCATACTTTAATAAAGATGGTCGAGTGACAATAAATGATAAAGAAGCACTTATGCATTCATCAAACGTTTATATGTTTAAAACAGCCTTAAAATTAGCTGGAGATCCATATTATTCTGGTATGCCATTACCAAACGATATTACATTAGCTGGTCAAAAGCTTCGAAAAGGTTTAAATCAAGTTGGTCTTGGTGTTAAAACAGGTATAGATTTACCAAATGAAACAAATGGTCAAATTGAACCATTAACTAATAATCCAGGTAATTACTTAGACTTATCTATTGGTCAATACGATACTTATACACCATTGCAACTTTCTCAATATGTATCAACAATCGCAAATGATGGTTATAGAATTCAACCGCATATTGGACTGTCTATACACGATTCAACTAATAAAGATGAACTAGGACCGGTAAAACGAAAAATTAAAGGTAATGTATTGAATAAAGTAAATAATTCTCAAAGAGAAATAAATGAAGTTCAAGACGGATTCAAAATGGCATTTAATGAAAAAGATGGTACCGGTTATGCTAGCTTTAAAAACACAGTTGTACCTTCAGCAGGTAAAACAGGAACAGCAGAAGTATTCCAAGATGGGGAATCTAGAGTAAACTCAACTTATATTGGTTATGCACCAATTAAAGATCCAAAACTAGCATTTTCTATTGTCTATACCAATCAACCAGTTCCACCACCTTGGTTAAACGGTGGAGACTTAGGAAGAGATGTTATCAATTATTATTTCAAAGATAAAGATAAAAATGGAGATAGCACTGAAAATAGTAGTGATAAATAATTAAAATTTAAATAAATTACAAACTATTGATACAGATTCTTAAAATTTACTTTGCAATTAATAAAGTAATTGGTATAATGTAAAGGTCGTATTTAGAAAAGGTAAGGAGGAATAATCATGCGCGTTAACGTTACATTAGCTTGTACTGAATGTGGTGAAAGAAACTACATCACTACAAAAAACAAAAGAACTAACCCTGAACGTATTGAAATGAAAAAATACTGTGCACGTGATAATAAACAAACTTTACACCGTGAAACTAAATAATTAATTTATTTAACAAATATTCAATACCAAAAGACGAAATTCCTCAGACGGAATTTCGTCTTTTTAAATTTTATAGTCAAATATTTTATGTTTACAAAACCTCATTTTATTCAAAGCTTTTAACAAAATTTGTACAATCGCTTATTTTAATATCATTAAAAAGTTAATATCTTAGTCAACATAATGACATAAAATTAGATAAACGTTATAATATGGGGTAGTAAAAGTAGGTGAAAATTTGAGCAAAAAAAATATAAGAGCTAATATTTTAACTAAAATGAAACAGCATAATAGCATGCAGAAAAATGAGGCAGACAATTGGTTAGCCACAGAACTTATTAATTCTCAAGCATATCAAAATGCATCTTCTATAGGATTTGTGTTGTCATTGTCACATGAAGTAAATACATATCAAATGATTCAACAAGCTTTAAACGATAATAAAGAAGTATATGTACCTGAAGTTAATTATCAGACTAAAGTTATGACTTTTAAACAATTATTAAATATTAATGACATAGAAAAAGATGAAAAAGGTATTAATCATTCAGTTTCTGAATCAAATACTTCCAATCATTTAGATTTAATCGTCGTACCTGGTGTTGGCTTTAGAAAAGATGGCTATCGAATAGGATATGGAGGGGGTTACTATGATCGCTTTCTATCAAATTTCAAGACCAATACAATAAGTTTGCTATATGATTTTCAATTAACTGATTTTCAACCCGATACACACGATCAACCGGTCGATCAATTAATTATTTATAATAGCCACCAATGGAGGCATATATGAACATTAAAAAGCAATTTTGGAAAACCATTTATTACTGGATTAGGTATTTAAACTACGATGTAATTAATAGAGAAAAAGATGACCAAGAAATTTGGTTAAGTAACAAAAGAAAGAAAACAATTGTAATTTTTTCGAATCATATCACTACGACTCAGGAAATTCGGTTTGATAAAAGCAGAGTTATTGAAAATAAGGAAAATATAGAACAACTAGCTGGTTTTCAACCTCAAACAATTCTATTTTATTATTTTACTGATAAATCATTATCGACAGAATCATTAGATGAAACCTATCCTCAGAAGATAAAATTTAGAAGGATTAGTGATGAGAGGGAATTAGAACTTGCAATGCCCAATGTTATTTTATCTAAAATGATAAATCGAGAGGATTCTAAAAAGACATCTATCTTTTATAGAAACAAAGTTCTTTCATCTAATCTCTTAGATAAACATATGCAACGCTTTTCACCAGTTACATATTCCTTAATAATAATTAATATAGTCTTATGGCTATGCATGATACTTTATTTTAATCGATTTTCTGATGTAAAATTACTTGATGTAGGTGGATTAGTACATTTCAATGTTGTACATGGTGAATGGTATCGTTTAGTTACCTCAATGTTTTTACATTTTAATTTTGAACATATACTCATGAATATGCTTTCACTATTTATTTTTGGTAAAATAGTTGAATCAGTATTAGGTTCATGGCGGATGTTAGCCATCTATTTATTTGCAGGCATATTTGGAAATTTTGTTTCTTTATCATTTAATACCACAACGATTTCTGTCGGTGCCAGTGGTGCTATTTTTGGGCTTATTGGTTCAATTTTTGCAATTTTATATTTAAGTAAAAGCTTTGATAAAAAAGTAATTGGCCAATTATTAATAGCTTTAGTTATTTTAATCGGATTATCAATATTCATGTCTAATATTAATGTTATGGCACATTTAGGCGGATTTATTGGTGGTCTCTTAATTACCTTAATTGGTTATTATTTTACTGTTAACCGTAATATTTTCTGGATACTACTGATTATTTTATTAGTATTGTTTGTGGCAATGCAGATAAGAATTTTTAGTATTAAAGAAGATAATATTTATGATAAATTAATTCGGGATCAAATGTTATCCGGTAATTATGATGAAGCTAGAAAAATTGTAAATAAATCTATTAAAAAAGATTACGCTGATGATCAAACATATTACCTAAGCGGTTTAATTACAGCTGCTAAAAGTTCTAAAGCTGAAGCAATGGCGGAATGGGAACGTGGATTAAGGCTGTTTCCTAATTCCGGTGCATTGAATTATGAAATGGCAATTGCTAATCGTTCACTAAAAGATAAAAGTAAAGCTTTAAAATATATTAAAAAAGCTAGAAAAGCTAATCCTCAAAATGCTCAATATAAAAATTTAGAAAAAGAGTTGAGTGAGAAAAGTGACTCGTAAAATTAATAATTTCTATGATGTTTTGCAATTATTAAAAAAATATGGATATATCATCTATTTCAAAGATCCAGAAGATATGTATGAAATGATGTTACAAGAAATCAAATCTTTATACAGTTATGAATTATTAACTAAAGATGAATATCTTAAATGTATATTGATAATAAACCAAAGAAGGAATGAACATAAATGACAAAAATTATTTTAGCTGCTGATATTGGTGGGACTACTTGTAAATTAGGTATTTTTAATACTAATCTAGATAGAATTGAAAAATGGTCAATTCATACAGACACTACTGATCATACAGGAAAACTACTTTTAAAAAATATACATGAATCATTTGAAGCAAAAATTGCAGAATTAAATTACAACATGTCTGATGTAATCGGTGTTGGTATTGGAGTTCCTGGACCTGTAGATTTTGAAACAGGCATCGTTAACGGAGCTGTTAACTTACATTGGGACAACAATGTTAATGTCACTGAAATCTATCAAAATTTCATCGATTGTCCAGTGTATGTTGATAATGATGCCAATGTTGCTGCATTAGGCGAGAAACATAAAGGTGCTGGTAATGGTGCTGACGATGTTGTAACTATCACATTAGGTACAGGCCTTGGTGGAGGTATTATCTCAAATGGTGAGTTAGTACATGGTCATAATGGTTCAGGTGCTGAAATTGGCCATTTTAGAGCTGATTTCGACCAACGTTTCAAATGTAACTGTGGCAAATCAGGTTGTATTGAAACGGTTGCCTCTGCTACAGGTGTTGTCAATTTAGTTAACTTTTATTATCCAAAATTAACGTTTAAATCTTCAATTTTACAACTTATAAAAGATAATGAAGTTACAGCTAAAGCAGTGTTTGATGCAGCTAAAGAAGGTGACCAATTCTGTATCTTTATCACTGAAAAAGTAGCGAATTATATCGCTTATTTATGTAGTATTATTAGTGTTACTAGTAATCCTAAATACATTGTACTAGGTGGTGGAATGTCTACAGCTGGTTTAATTTTAGTTGAAAATATTAAAACTGAATATCGTAATTTAACGTTTAATCCAGCTCAACATGAAACAGAAATTGTACAAGCAGAATTAGGTAATGATGCAGGTATTACAGGTGCAGCAGGACTTATCAAAACATATATTTTAGATAAGGAAGGTGTAAAATAATGGCAATTGTTGACGTAGTAGTTATTCCAGTAGGCACTGAAGGGCCAAGCGTTAGTAAATACATCGCTGAAATTCAAACAAAGTTAAAAGAATTTAAAGATCAAGGTAAAATCGATTATCAATTAACACCTATGAATACACTTATTGAAGGTGATTTAAAGGATTTATTCGAAGTTGTACAAGCAATACATGAATTACCATTTGATAAAGGATTAGATAGAGTTTGTACAAATATAAGAATTGATGATCGCAGAGATAAATCTAGAAAGATGAATGATAAATTAAAATCTGTACAAAAACATTTAGATAATAGTGGGGAATAAATCATGAGAATTTCTAGTTTAACTTTAGGTTTAGTAGATACTAATACCTATTTTATTGAAAATGAAAACAAAGTATTACTCGTAGATCCATCTAGTGAATCTGATAAAATTATAAAAAAATTAAACCAAATCAATAAACCTTTAGAAGCTATTATACTGACACATGCCCATTACGATCATATTGGGGCACTTGACGATATTATAGAAAAATATAATGTACCAGTTTATATGCATAAAGAAGAATTCGACTTCTTAAATGATCCAGAAAAAAATGGTGCATCAAAATTCAAGCAATATGGTATGCCTCAAGTTATAAGCCAGGCCAAACCAAAATCACTTGATGAGGGACCAGCTCAAATTGGTGATTTTACATTTGATGTATTGCATACACCTGGACACTCACCAGGAAGTTTATCTTTTGTTTTCAAAGAATTCGCAGTAGTCGGTGACACATTATTTAATAATGGCATTGGTAGAACAGATTTATACAAAGGCGATTATGAAACTTTAGTAGATTCTATTAAAGATAAATTATTTGAATTAGATGGAGATTTACCATTATTCCCAGGCCACGGTACTTATACAACTGTTGATGATGAACAATTAAATCCATTTTTAAATGGTTAAAGTAAAACTAACACCTCCTACGTTAATATATGTAGGAGGTGTTTTTATGAAGATTCTATTTCAAGAAATAATTAATAAAGGAATTGCATATAAAGCGAGTGATATACACTTTATTCCTATGGAGCATTATGTTCATATTAAATTTAGAGTAAATGATACATTAACACCTTATGAAACACTTGATATTAATATATATCGTAAGTTATTGGTGTTTATGAAATTCCAAGCTGGTTTAGATGTTTCTACACAACAAATCGCTCAAAGTGGCCGCTATACATATAAATTAAGGTCAGTTTATTACTTACGTATTTCAACCCTTCCTTTATCAATTGGATGTGAAAGTTGTGTTATAAGAATTGTGCCTCAATATTTTCAAAGTAAAAAGGAAACATACGAGTTTAAAGATTTTAAACATTTTATGAATAAGAAGCAAGGTTTATTGCTTTTTACTGGTCCTACAGGTTCAGGTAAGAGTACATTAATGTATCAAATGGTTATGTATGCACAAAAAGAGTTAAACCTAAATGTTATTTCTATTGAAGATCCAGTTGAACAAATTTTAAAAGGTATTACTCAAATTTCTGTTAATAACAAAGCAGGTATTACTTACGCTAGTTCATTTAAAGCAATTTTAAGATGTGATCCAGACGTTATTTTAATCGGAGAAATTCGTGATGCCGAAATCGCTAAATATGTCTTTCAAGCTAGTCTAAGTGGTCATTTGGTATTAAGTACATTACACGCCAACGATTGTAGAGGGGCTTTACTTAGATTATTAGAAATGGGAGTAACAGTTCAAGAATTATCTCAAGCTATAAATTTAATTTCCAATCAACGATTAATTACAACATCACATAATCAAAGACAATTAGTGTGTGAACTAATGTTTAAAAATCAAATTAATTACTTTTTTGAACATAACCAAACGATGCCAAAATCTTTTAAACGATTAGTATCAAAATTAGATGATATGACTAAAGAAGGTATTATATGTGAAACTATTGCTGATAAATATATTTAAATTCAGACAATCCAAATGCCTAACTAAATCTGAACAATTAGATTTAGTGTATAGATTACATCAATTACTTAAACATGGATTTACTCTTTACGAATCATTTAAATTTTTAAATCTACATTTTAAATATAGAGGAGATAAATCACATGATGAAGTGTTAAATAAAATAGAACAAGGTGCAACTTGCTGGGAAGTATTTAAATACTTAGATTATTCAAGTGACATTGTTACACAAACATATTTAGCTGAAAGATTTGGAAATTTAGAACTTTCTCTATTAGAAGCTACAAGATATTTAAAAAAGCAAATACAAGTTACTCAAAATGTTTTAAAGACGATACAGTATCCTATTGTATTAATAATTACTTTTATATTAATATTAACGTTACTCAATTTTACAGTTATACCTCAATTTAAAGAATTATACCAATCTATGAATATAGAACTTTCTCCATTACAATCTATTCTTTCTTATTTTATTACAACTTTCCCTTTATTCATCATAATTTTATCCAGTGTAATATGTATATTATCTATCATATTTAAATATCGTTTTAATAAGATGACTATAGAAAATCAAATTCAATTAATGTGTCACATTCCAATTATTAAACATTATTATAAAATTTTAAAAACGTATCAATTATCAAATGAGTTTGCCCATTTTTATAGAAATGGAGTTAATTTACAGATAATCGTTAGAATTTATAAACAATCAGAGAATAATCAATTTCATCAATTTTTAGGAGACAGGTTACTCAACCAATCTTATCAAGGAGAAAATCTACCTGATATATTAAAAAAATTAAATTGCTATGAAAATGACTTGATTAAATTTATAGAACAAGGAGAAAAAAGTGGAAAACTTGATATCGAATTAACGCTATATAGTCAGATACTTATACAACAATTCGAAGCTATGGCTAAAAGACACATTAAATTCATTCAACCAGTTATCTTTTTAATATTAGGATTATTTATCGTTGCACTTTATTTAACTATTATGCTACCTATATTTGACATGTTGCAGTCAATTAAATAGTAAGGAGGACTTATAAATTGAAGATATTCAAAACACTGTTTAACAAAAAGGCATTTACATTAATTGAAATGTTACTAGTTTTATTAATAATTAGCTTATTGCTTATTCTAATTATTCCCAATATAGCTAAACAAACCGCTCATATACAAACTACTGGTTGTGACGCTCAAGTGAAAATGGTTAATAGTCAAATTGAAGCATATACTTTAAAACACAATAGAAATCCTAATACCATCCAAGATTTAATTTCTGAAGGATTTATTAAAGAAAACCAAAAAAATTGCAAATCAGGAGAAACTATTAGTATTAATAATGGCGAAGCGGTTGCAAATTAAATATTTACCATCATTTACTTATCTAGAGATGTTAATGGTTATGTTTATTCTAGCTATACTAACTGCATGTACACTTATTGGTAAAACACTATTATCAGTATCAGCTTCTAACGAAGAATTAAACATTAATCATCTGATAACTCAAATGAATTATTTAAAATCTAAAGCTATCAATGAGAAACAATCAATTTCATTAATATTTACTAACCAAACAAATTCTATAAAAGTAAAAGAAGAACATGGTTCAAAATATCAGTTGAAAATTAAAGGCGGAAAAATAGTCAATATAGCTAAGATACAATTATTAACATTTAATAAAGATGGACATATTAATAATTTTGGTTCAATAAACTTAAAAATGAAACATGGGAATTATAAATTAATATTTCACATAGAAAAGGGGCGCATAAGGTATATTAAAATATAAAATTAAGGGGAGTGTTCTATTAGATAGTTTATTGGCCTTTTTAATCATGAGTACGATTACACTTGTGTTCATGAGTTCAATTAATCATCTTATTAAAACATATCAAAATCAATTAGATTTATTAGAAATGCAAAAAGTCATTATAGTAGCCTTAAATAAATTCGATATAAAACAAATAAAGCAAGGAGTATTTATTGATCAATTTCAAGTTAGAATGTCTAAACAAACAATTTGTGTTTCAAATTGGCCAAAAAAGAAAAACTATTGTGTTGAGAAATAGGATACAAGGGTTTACTTTTATTGAAATGATTTTTGCTCTACTTATTACCATAGTAATCCTTACTTCACTACCCTTAACTATAAAACTAGTGAGTCATTATAAAGCGTTAGCTAACGAAAACAGCTCGATAGAATTTGAATTCTTTCATAGAGATTTAATAAGAGACATAAATCAAAATAATCTTAAATTATTTGTGAAAAACAAACATACATTCATTTTAAGGAATAATGAAAGTGGCGTAGAATATACATTTAAAAACAATAAAGTATACAAACAAATTAACGGCAAGGGGAATGTTACTTTATTAAATCAAGTTAATGTAGAAAAAATAATAAAGTCGAATGATAACATAATCAAAATTATACTGAAGGTAGGAAATCCGAATTATAAACAAAGCAAAACCCTCTATTTATAAACAAAAAGCATTTATAAGTCCTTTTTTAATGATTATTTTTTCATTTATTTAACTATTATATCTTTTTATGTAAGCCAATATAGTTTAAAATTAAAGACAACACATAACTTAGAAAAAACATATAAAGAAGTTATAGTTAATAAGCTCAAAGAGGTAGATGTTGTTGCAATTAAATAAAACACCAATTATATTAATAGGCTTCATGGGTACTGGTAAAACTACAGTAGGAAGTTACATGAGAAATCAATTAAAACTTAGTTATATGGATTTAGATCAATATATTGAACTAAAAGAACATATGACAATACCTCAAATTTTTGATGAACAAGGTGAAACACACTTTAGAGATTTAGAGTATAAATATTTAAAAGACACTTTAAATAAGTTTGATATTATTTCTACAGGTGGTGGAATAATTGAAAATCAAGCTTCTCTTGATTTATTAAAATTACAAAAAAATGTAATTTGGTTAGATTGTGACATTGAAATTGTATTTGAAAGGATTGTTAATGATCCTCATAGACCAAATGCTAATAATAAGTCACTAAATCAACTAAAAAACTTGTATTCATCAAGGATTTCAAGATATAATGAAATCGCATTCATGAAAGTGAATAGTAATCAAAATGTATCAGATATTTATCAAGAAATTACAACTTCATTAACTAGCGATTGATCAGTATTAGAGAGAATAAAAGAAAGCTTTTATCGCCGAAGGTGCAAGTAGCAATACTACGAAACTCTCAGGCAAAAGGATAATACTGTTACGCGTTCCTGGAGAATAACTTTAAACAGGGTAGCAATTGTTTTGCTACTCTGTTTTTAAATAAATATAGGGGGTTTTGACATGACAAGCGAGTTAAAAAAGACGCCATTATATCAAAATTATGTAGACAGTGGTGCTAAGATAGTAGAATTTGGTGGATGGGCAATGCCTGTTCAATTTTCAAGTATTAAAGAAGAGCACAATGCAGTTCGTTATGAAATTGGTTTATTCGATGTAAGTCATATGGGAGAAATTCAAATCCAAGGTACAGATGCTAAAGCATTCGTACAATATATTTTATCGAATGATACTAATAATCTAACTGATTCAAAAGCTCTATACACTGCTTTATGTAATGAAGAAGGCGGCATTATTGACGACTTGGTTACATATAAATTAGCAGATAATGACTATTTATTAGTTGTTAATGCTGGAAATACCGATAAAGACTTCCAATGGATTGAAAAACAATCTAAAAAATTTGATGTTGAAGTAAAAAATGTTTCTAAAGATTATGGTCAATTAGCATTGCAAGGACCAAAAGCTAGAGACTTAATTCAAAAATTAGTAGACATAGATATTTCTGAAATGGGTATGTTTGAATTTAAAAAAGATGTTCAACTTTTAAATAAAAACGTTATTCTTTCTCAATCAGGTTATACAGGTGAAGACGGTTTTGAAATTTATTGTGATGCTAAAGATACTGTAGATATCTGGAATGGTTTATTAGAATACGACGTAGTTCCTTGTGGTTTAGGAGCTAGAGATACTTTAAGATTAGAAGCTGGTTTACCATTACATGGTCAAGATTTAACTGAATCAATTACTCCATATGAAGGTGGAATTGCATTTGCTGCTAAACCTTTAATTGAAGAAGATTTTATCGGTAAATCTGTATTAAAAGACCAAAAAGAAAATGGTTCAACAAGACGTACTGTTGGATTAGAAATTTTAGATAAAGGTATTGCTAGAACTGGATACGAAGTATTAGATTTAGATGGTAATCAAATTGGAGAAGTAACTTCAGGAACAAAATCTCCTTCTTCTGATAAATCAATCGCATTAGCTATTATCAATAGAGATGAGTTTGAAATGGGTAAAGAAGTACTTGTTCAAATTAGAAAAAGACAAGTAAAAGCAAAAATTGTTAAGAAGAACCAAATTGAAAAATAGAACAAAGGGGTGGACGAATTGAGTCATCGTTATATACCATTAACTGATCAAGATAAGCAAGAAATGTTAGACACTATAGGTGCAAAATCAATTGATGAATTATTTGGAGACGTTCCTTCAGATATTTTATTAAATAGAGATTTAGGCATTGGAGAGAGTGAATCTGAAACAACTTTATTAAAACGTTTAAATAAAGTTGCTAGTAAAAACGTTACAAAAGAAACTCACGCATCTTATCTTGGTGCTGGCGTGTACGACCACTATGCACCTTCTGTTGTAGATGCAATGATTTCTAGATCAGAATTTTATACTGCTTACACACCATATCAACCAGAAATTTCACAAGGCGAACTACAAGCTATTTTCGAATTTCAAACATTAATTTGTGAATTAACTAATATGGATGTAGCAAACTCTTCTATGTATGATGGTATGACTAGTTTTGCTGAAGCATGTATTTTAGCTTATAGTCACACTAAAAAGAATAAAATTGTTGTATCAAAAGGATTACATTATCAAGCATTACAAGTATTAAATACGTATGCTAAAACACGTCAAGAATTTGAAGTCGTAGAAGTAGATTTAGATGGTACTATAACTGATTTAGAAAAACTAGAACAAGCAGTTGACGATGATACTGCAGCAGTAGCTGTACAATATCCAAATTTCTTTGGTTCAATAGAAGACTTAGAGAAAATTCAAAGCTTTATAGAAGATAAAAAAGCATTATTTATTGTTTATGCAAATCCTTTAGCATTAGGTTTATTAACACCTCCTGGATCATTCGGTGCTGATATAGTAGTTGGAGATACACAACCATTTGGTATTCCATCTCAATTCGGTGGACCACATTGTGGTTACTTCGCTACTACTAAAAAGCTAATGCGTAAAGTACCAGGTAGATTAGTTGGTCAAACCCAAGATGATGAAGGAAACAGAGGTTTTGTATTAACTTTACAAGCACGTGAACAACATATTCGTCGTGATAAAGCAACTTCAAATATTTGTTCTAACCAAGCGTTAAATGCTCTAGCTTCATCTATTGCAATGTCAGCTTTAGGTAAACAAGGTATATATGATATAGCTGTACAAAACTTTGAACATGCTAACTATGCTAAACAATCATTTAAAGACGCTGGATTTAATGTTTTAGAAGGTACTTCATTCAATGAATTCGTAGTAGAATTTAATAAACCAATTACCGAAGTTAATAAAGCTTTAGCTGAGGAAGACATTATTGGTGGCTTTGACTTGAGTGTAGTTTCAAGTGAATTCAATAACCATATGCTAATTGCAGTTACTGAATTAAGAACTAAAGAAGAAATCGATACATTTGTTAAGAAAGCTGGTGAAATTAATGGTAAGTAAATCAAGTCCACTTATTTTTGAAAGATCTAAAGAGGGTAGATATGCCTATTCTTTACCGCAAAGCGAAATTAACAACAATTCATTTGAATCGATTTTAGATGATAAATTTATTAGAAAAGATAAAGCTGAATTCCCTGAAGTAGCTGAATTAGATTTAGTACGTCACTATACAGAGTTATCTAACAAAAACTTCGGTGTCGACACCGGTTTTTATCCGTTAGGCTCATGTACTATGAAATACAATCCTAAAATTAATGAAAAGGTAGCAAGAATTCCTGGTTTCAGTGAAGCACACCCACTTCAAGATGAAAACCAAATCCAAGGATCTCTTGAAATTATTTATAGTTTACAAGAAGAAATTAAAGAAATTACAGGTATGGATGAAGTTACGCTTCAACCAGCTGCAGGGGCACATGGTGAGTGGACTGCATTAATGATTTTCAAAGCTTACCACCAAAATAATGGTGAAGGTCATCGTGATGAAGTTATCGTTCCTGACTCAGCTCACGGAACAAACCCTGCGTCAGCATCATTTGCTGGGTTCAAATCAGTTACCGTAAAATCAAACGAACGTGGAGAAGTCGATATTGAAGACTTAAAACGTGTTGTAAATGAAAATACAGCAGCGATCATGTTAACGAATCCTAATACATTAGGTATTTTTGAAAAAAATATTATGGAAATTAGAGAAATTGTCCATGAAGCTGGTGGTTTATTATACTATGATGGCGCTAACTTAAATGCTATTATGGATAAAGTTCGCCCAGGAGACATGGGATTTGATGCAGTTCATTTAAATCTTCATAAAACATTTACTGGTCCACATGGTGGCGGTGGCCCTGGTTCTGGACCTGTGGGAGTTGTAAAAGAATTAGCAAGTTATTTACCAAAACCAATGGTAATTAAAGAAAATGACTATTATAAATATGATAATGATATCAAAAACTCTATTGGACGAGTTAAACCATTCTACGGTAACTTTGGTATTTATCTAAGAGCTTATACTTATATTAGAACAATGGGTGCAAAAGGCCTTAAAGAAGTTTCAGAAGCTGCGGTATTAAATGCTAACTACTTAAAAGCACGCTTAAATGATCATTTTGAGATTCCATATCAACAATATTGTAAACACGAATTTGTGTTAAGTGGTATTAAACAAAAACAATATGGTGTTAGAACATTAGATATGGCTAAAAGATTATTAGACTTCGGTGTACATCCGCCAACAATTTACTTCCCATTAAATGTGGAAGAAGGTATGATGATTGAACCTACAGAAACTGAATCTAAAGAGACATTAGATCATTTTGCAGATACTTTAATCCAAATTGCTAATGAAGCTAAAGACGATCCAGATAAAGTTCTTGAAGCCCCTCATACTACAATAATAGACAGATTAGATGAAACAACAGCTGCAAGAAAACCAATTCTTAAATTTGAAAATCTACATGCTGAAAAATAATAATTTTTATAGAGCCCGTTAGTGTATCATTCCAGTACACTAACGGGCTCTTTTTACATAAAAAAGAGTAAAGATAATGCGACTTTATATAAGTCACATTATCTTTACTCCGAAATCATTTAATATTTTCATAAAAATATCAAATGACTATTTTTTGGACTTAATTTTACCAGTCCATTTTTTATAGCCGCCTTTAAGCATATAAATATCATTATAGCCATTTTTTCTTAACATACGAGCAGCACGATAGCTTGCTATACCGTTCGCATCACAAAGATATATAGGTTGATCTTTTCTTAAACCTTGGAATCTTTGTTTAAACATAGTAATTGGAATATTTCGAGCACCGTTAATGTGACCATAATCATAATCAACTTTTTCTCTCACATCAACTACTTGTGCTTTACGTAAACCTTTATGAAATTCATTTTGGTCTAATTCTTTAACAGCTCGTTTATTAAGAATTTGTTGAACGACCATATAACCAATTATTATTATTAAAATAATAATTGCAATATACAAAGAGATACTCATGTTGCATCCTCCCTAATTTACCGATATTATAATTATAAGACTGTTAGAACAAATTATCAAAATATTTTTATACATTTACAGATGTTTTAATAATTTATTCGTAATTATAGGGCTATAATCAAATTTGTTACTAAAGCAATTATTAATGGGGGATTTAATCATGACAGAAACATGGAATTTTATTAACACTGGTAGTAAAGATCCATATTATAATATGGCAATGGATGAAGCACTACTTAATTTCGTTTCTAGGGGGGAAATTGATCCGGTCATACGGTTTTATACATGGAATCCTGCGACACTATCAATAGGTTACTTCCAACGATTAAAAAAAGAAATAGATATTGAAAAGGTAAAAGAAAAAGGCTATGGACTAGTGAGACGACAAACTGGAGGAAGAGGTGTGTTACACGACAAAGAACTAACTTACAGTGTTATTGTTCCTGAATCACATCCTAAAATGCCTACAACTGTAACTGAAGCCTATAGAGTTATTTCTCAAGGATTATTAGAAGGATTTAAAAATTTAGGTTTTGAAACTTATTTTGCTGTTCCTCGTTCCAAAGAAGAAAGAGAAAAATTAAAACAACCACGTAGTTCAGTTTGCTTCGATGCACCTAGTTGGTATGAACTCGTTGTTGAAGGTCGTAAAATTGCTGGAAGTGCACAAACACGACAAAAAGGCGTGATTCTACAACATGGATCTATTTTACAAGACATTGATGTAGACGAACTTTTTGACTTATTTATTTTTAAACATGATCGATTAAAAAACAAAATGAAAGAAGCATTTGTAGATAAAGCGGTAGCGATTAACGACATCTCAGAAAAGCACATAACCCTAAATGAAATGGAAGATGCATTTAAAGAAGGTTTTAAAGAAGGTTTACAAATTGAATTTAAACCATTAACACTTACAGATGAACAAATGAACGAAGTTAAAGAACTAGAAGAAAAATTCCGTTCAGATGAATGGACATATAGAAAGTAATATAATCAATAATAAAGCAGTAGTCATCATCAAATTAATGATATCAATGACTACTGCTTATTTTTATTACTATTTATTTCTTTTACGATATTTTCTTGCATCTCGTTTATACTTTCTTTGATCTTCTGTTAAAAAGAAAAAGTAGTATATTAGATAAATAATTAACACTAAAACTGCGAAACTAATTAACATTTTAACGATTGAAAACAAAAATACGTCTAAATTCATTATCAAACCAAATGCTGCAATCGCTATAACGATATAAAACATTATATTTTTCATTTAAATCCACCTAATTCTAATTAACTTCACTTTGTACACTAGCTAATTTTTTCTGTCCTTTATTAATTTTCTTTTTATTTTTTTCTTGATAACCTTGTTCGATGTCACTAAAGGCTGAAGTTATATTTTTATTTATCTTATTAATACTTTTTTTCGTTGATTTATCTTCACTTGTCATTGAGTCTTCATCTATATCAGATTTATATGTACTATAAGCATCGTTTAAATCAGATGTAATTGTTGATAATTTCTTTTGGATAGAGTTACTTCCTTTATTTTTAGTCACATCCGCATCTATGTCATTATACTTCTCTATAGATTTTGCAACTTTATTATAATAAGAAGAGCTTGCATTTAAATTCTTTTCTTTTTTCTTATTAGTAGCTGTTTGCTTACTATTTTCTTTATCTTTTTGTAATCCTGCAATTTTAGATTTTTGATCGCTAATATCTTGATTTAATTGCTGAATATCTAATTTTAATTGATGATTGTCATCTCTAAGTTTTGTAGTTTTATCTTCTAGTGGTGCAAGATTTTGACTACCACAACCAGCTAATAAGCAAGATGCGCCAATCACGATTATATATTTCTTCATGATTATCTCCCTAAACTAAAAACTATTATATTATTTATTGATTATGCTATCATTTTAATGTATTCAAATAAAATGTACAAACGTTATACTAATTATGGAGGTATTATATGAATAAATTAGAGCAAGTTCAACAATTATTAAAATCTAAAAAACTAGATGCAATTGTCATCCTTTCAGATTACAACAGAAGATATTTATCAGAATTTACTGGTACAAGTGGGGCATTGATTATTTCATCAAACCACAAATATTTAGTTACAGATTTTAGATATACAGAACAAGCTAAAAAACAAGCTACTGAGTTTGAAATTGTAAATAGAAAAAATGATATGATTTCCGAAATCAAATCTATTCTTGAAAAAGAAAAATTAGAAAATGTAGGTTTTGAAGGTCATGAGGTGAGTTATGATACGTACCTCGAATTAAATAAAGGTATGATTACATTAATCAGTATTTCTGATGCAATTGAAAAAATTAGAGAAGTAAAATCAGAAGAAGAAATTGATATAATTAAAAAAGCTGCACAAATCGTTGACGAAACATATGACTATATATTAACAGTTGTAAAAGCTGGTATGTCAGAACGTGAAGTCAAAGCTGCCTTAGAAAGTAAAATGTTACAATTAGGAGCAGATGGTCCTTCTTTTGATACGATTGTAGCATCAGGTTATCGAGGCGCTTTACCTCATGGTGTGGCAAGTGATAAAATTATTGAGCAAGGCGATATGATCACATTGGATTTTGGCGCATATTACAAAGGTTATTGTTCTGATATAACAAGAACATTTGCGATAGGTGAACCAGATCCAAAAATGAAAGAAATTTATGATATAGTATTAAAAGCACAAATAAAAGCTATCGATGAAATTAAACCGGGCTTAACTGTTAAAGAAGCAGATGCATTATCCCGTAATTACATTGAAGCAAAAGGATATGGTGAGCATTTTGGCCATTCATTAGGTCACGGTATTGGTTTAGACATACACGAAGGACCATTGCTTTCACGAAAAGCATCTGGACATCTTCAAGTTAATAATTGCGTTACGATTGAACCAGGTATTTATGTTGATGGATTAGGTGGCGTTAGAATTGAAGATGATATTTTAATTACAGAAAATGGTTGTGAAGTCTTTACTAAATGCACAAAAGACCTTATTATTTTAGAATAAGCATGTATATTGAGGAGGAAACTGAATGATTTCAGTAAATGATTTTAAAACAGGTTTAACAATATCAGTAGATAATGGTATTTGGAAAGTAATTGATTTCCAACATGTAAAACCAGGAAAAGGATCTGCATTCGTTCGTTCTAAATTACGTAATTTAAGAACTGGTGCTATTCAAGAAAAAACATTTAGAGCAGGCGAAAAAGTTGAACAAGCTATGATTGAAAATCGTCGTATGCAATACCTATATGCAGATGGTGATAATCATGTATTCATGGATAATGAAACATTCGATCAAACAGAATTACCAGGCGATTATCTAAAAGATGAATTAAATTATTTAAAAGCTAATATGGAAGTTCAAATTCAATCTTATGATGGAGAAGTAATTGGACTTGAATTACCAAAAACTGTTGAATTAGAAGTTACTGAAACTGAACCAGGTATTAAAGGTGATACTGCAACTGGTGCTACAAAATCAGCTACAGTTGAAACTGGTTATACATTGAACGTACCTTTATTCGTTAACGAAGGTGACATTCTAGTAATTAATACTGGAGACGGAAGTTACATTTCAAGAGGATAGTCATCAAATTGATGTTCTTCAACACTCATAACTGTCAGAAATGATAGTTGTGAGTGTTTTTTTGCATTTTAATTAACTAAAATATTATATTGTAGGCTTGATAATTTTATAAGTATACAATATAATTGTATAAAAATACGAAAAGAGGTTTAAGTATGCGTATTAGTATTGTGGGGATTACTGGTTATTCTGGATTAGAATTAGTGCGACTTATCCATTCGCATAACCACTTAGAAGTTGTTTCTATACATGCGACTCAATCTACTGGCACTAAACTATCTGAAATCTATCCACATTTAAAAGGTATCTGTGACTTAGTAATTAAACCATTTGATGCTCGTTACATAATGAAACATGCAGATTTAGTAGTATTTGCCACACCTAGCGGAATAGCAAGTCAATTATCTTCATACTTTATTAATTATAAATTTCCAGTCGTTGATATATCCGGAGATCATAGACTGCCTCCTGATGATTACCAATTATGGTACAAGAAAGAAGCAGTTTCATTAGATATACAAGAACAATTTACATATAGTCTTCCTGAATTTTCTAATATAAAAAACCAAAAATTCATTTCAAACCCAGGTTGTTACGCAACAGCAGTAGAACTTGCACTTATACCACTAGTAAAAGATAAATTAATTCAGTTAGATTCAATCATCGTTGACGCAAAGAGTGGATTATCTGGAGCAGGTAAAAACCCAACCACTACTAGTCATTTTGTAAATATAAACAATAATTATATTACATATAAATTGAATGAACATCAGCATATACCAGAAATTCTACAAATGCTAAAAAAGTACGATAAAAATTTACAGAATATTCAATTTTCTACATCATTAATACCTGTTAATAGAGGAATTATTTCTACTATATATTGCAAGTTAAATAGCGACATTCATCCAAGTAAAATTAAACTTAGTTATGACTCAGCATATAAAGATAAGTATTTTATACGTATAGTGAATAACATGCCTCAATTGACAGATGTGATTGGTTCAAATTTTGTAAATATTGGTTTTAAATATAAAAAATCTATGAATATTTTAACAATTATGGTGGCGTTAGATAATTTAATCAAAGGCGCTTCTGGACAAGCCCTTCAAAATATTAATCTTATGTATGGTTTTGATGAAACAGAAGGCCTTCGCACTTTACCATCAATAGTATAGTAAGGAGTAACAACATGATAGAAATCACAGGAAACATAGCAAGTCCTATTGGTTATACCGCAGATGGTATTCATTCAGGCATAAAAAAGAAAAACTTAGATTTAGGATGGATTGTGTCTGAAATACCCGCAAGTGTTGCATATGTACAAACAACTAATAAAGTTAAAGCCGCTCCCTTAATTTTAAATAATGAAACTATTCAGGCAAATGGTAAAGTACAAGCTATTATTGTTAATTCTGGTATTGCAAATGCATTTACTGGCTCTCAAGGTATGGAAGATGCTGTCTCAATGCAACAACTCACTGCTAATGCACTGAACATTAATCAAAATCTAGTAACTGTCGCATCTACAGGTGTCATTGGTAAACACTTGCCAATGGATATCATCGACAATGGGATTAGACGGTTAAATAAAAATGGTAACGCTCATCACTTTGCAAAAGCTATATTAACTACTGATTTAACTACTAAAACTTGTGTAATCACTGAAACAATTTATCAACAGAAAATAACTATGGCAGGTGTCGCAAAAGGATCAGGTATGATACATCCAAATATGGCTACGATGTTAGCGTTTATCACTTGTGATGCCAATATATCAACTGAAACATTACAGCTGGCATTACAAACTAATGTCAATAAAACGTTCAATCAAATCACAATAGATGGAGACACATCAACTAATGATTTAGTACTTGTATTATCAAATGGCTTAGCACGTAATCAGGAAATTTTACCGAACACGGAGGAATACATAACGTTTTGCAATATGTTAGAGCACGTCATGCGAAATCTTGCTATGAAAATCGCTAAAGATGGAGAAGGTGCAACCAAACTAATAGAAGTTAAAGTAATGGGAATGCCTACAGAAACATCTGCTAGAATGATTGCTAAAACAGTAGTGGGGTCTAGTTTGGTTAAATCAGCAATTTTTGGAGAAGACCCGAATTGGGGACGTATTCTTGCCTCTATAGGCTATACAAAGACAAACTTTGATGTAACAAATATAGACATTGCTATTGAAGATATACTTGTTATGACTCATTCAACTCCTGAAGCTTTTGATAAACAACAAATGCAACATCTATTAAAAAAAGATCATATTAAAATTTCTATCAATATGCATCAAGGAAATCAAAATGGAACTGCTTGGGGATGTGACCTAACTTATGACTATGTAAAAATAAACGCTTTATATACAACTTAGAGGTAATAATATGAATAAAATTATAGTAATAAAAATGGGCGGTATTGCAACAAAAAACATTACACCTGAAACAATTCAACAATTAAAAATTTGGATTAAACAACGATATAAAATTATTATCGTACATGGCGGAGGAAAAGTGATTGAAGAATTATTAATCAATGCTGGCCATACTACAATAAAAAAAGATGGTCTTAGAATAACATCACAATCAGATCTTCCTATAATAAAAGAAGCACTTTTCAATCATGTCGGGGCACAATTAACTGCATATTTAAAGAAGCAAAACATAGCAGTCAATCACTTAAAAGAAAAGCAACTCTCTTTTATACAAGCAGAGTATTTGAATTATAAAATATATGGTTCTGTAGGTACATCTATACAAATTAATCCAAATTATATTAACGATCTTTTAAATAAAAATAATATCCCAGTATTAGCATCATTAGGAACTCATATAAATGGTGAATTAATCAACATTAATGCGGACCATTTAGCAACTGCCATAGCTATTTCACTAAAAGCACAAAAATTGATTCTAATGACAGATGTAAAAGGTGTCTTAGAAAACGGAAAACTTATCAATCGATTACATATAAATGAGGTACAAACTAAAATAAAAGAAAACATTATTACTGGTGGAATGATACCTAAGATTGAAAGTGCTGTTGATACAGTAAAATCAGGGGTCAAGAAAGTTATCATAGGTGACAACTTGTTAACAGGGACAGTCATAGAGGGGAACATCTAATGAGTTATTTATTTCAAAATTATAAACGATCAAATATTGAATTCGTAAAAGCACAGGGCAATGAACTAATCGATAAAAATGGTAATAAATATCTCGATTTTTCATCAGGAATTGGTGTTACAAACTTAGGATTTCATCCACTACTTATTGATGCATTACAACAGCAAATTAACCTTATTTGGCACACGCCTAATTTATACATAAATACATTACAAGAAGAAGTTGCAAAATCGTTAGTAGATGATCAAGACTATTGTGTTTACTTTTGTAATAGTGGTGCCGAAGCAAATGAAGCAGCCATTAAATTAGCACGAAAATTCACTAGTAAACAATCTATAATTTGCTTTGAACAATCATTTCACGGTAGGACTTATGGTGCAATGTCAGCGACAGGACAATCTAAAATTAAATATGGATTTGGTGATGGTGTTCCACATTTTTCGTTTGCCAAATTCAATGATATTGAAAGTGTTAAATCATTAATTTCTAGTGATACTGCAGCAATTATGCTCGAATTAATTCAAGGTGAATCAGGTATACATCTGGCGCAATCAACATTTATTAATCAATTAAATCAGTTATGCAAAGACAACAACATATTATTGATAATAGATGAAATTCAAACTGGAATAGGTCGCACTGGAACGCTATTTGCATATGAACAGTATGGTATTCAACCTGATATTATTACATCTGCTAAAGGGCTAGCAAATGGTATACCGTGTGGTGCTATGATAGGACATCGTCGTTTGAGCCATGCCTTTGATTATGGTAGTCATGGATCTACATTTGGCGGAAATAAATTAGCAATGACAGTGGCTAAAGAAACCCTCTCAATTTTGAATGATAAAGAATTTTTAGATCAAATTAGTTTAAAAGGTAAAATTTTACTTACTAAATTAAAGAAACAATTAAATGATAATACAAATGTAATAGACATCCGTGGTAAAGGATTAATGATTGGTATTGAAACAACATTAAATATAGAACAATTAGTTAACGAAGCTCGTCGCCGAGGATTAATTGTTTTACCAGCAGGCAAAAATGTTATTCGATTACTACCTCCACTTACTATTACTTCACAACAAATTGATAAAGCAATAAGCATTTTAAATCAAATTTTCAATAAAAAATATTAAACAAACACATTAACGTGAAAGCAATCAACATACGATCTTTCACGTTTTTTATGTTTTACAAATGACTATATACGATTAATCTATTTATATTACTTATCAATTTAATCGTTGATATATCGCTCTCAATTTAAAATGAAATTAGAGGATATCTTCTCATGCTTGAATTGAGCGGTTTACTCAAGTAAAATAGACGGGTAGATGAAAACAAACTGAAGGAGTCAGTAATAATTATGAACTTTAAAGAAATAAAAGAATTAATTGAGATTCTTGATCAATCAAACTTAACTGAAATTAACATTGAAGATAACAAAGGTAGCGTAGTTAACTTAAAAAAACAAAAAGAAACTGAAATTATAACGCCACAAGTAGCACAAGCGCCTGCTCAATCAATAGCACAACCTCAACATGCTACTCAACCAGTGCAACAACCTAGTGAAGATAATCAAACTCAAGAAACAGCTTCAGATAATTACGAAACAATTAACGCACCAATGGTTGGAACGTTTTATAAATCACCTTCTCCAGAAGAGGGTGCATATGTACAAGTTGGAGATAAAGTTTCCAACGATACAACTGTTTGTATCTTAGAAGCAATGAAGTTATTTAATGAAATTCAAGCTGAAATTTCAGGAGAAATAGTAGAAATATTAGTAGAAGACGGACAAATGGTAGAGTATGGCCAACCGTTATTTAAGGTGAAATAATGAAGAAAATACTCATCGCTAATCGTGGTGAAATTGCTGTAAGAATTATAAGAGCATGCCATGAGTTAGGTATTCAAACAGTTGCAGTCTATTCAGAAGGAGACAAAGACGCTTTACATACTCAAATTGCTGATGAAGCATACTGCGTCGGTCCAACCCTGTCTAAAGACTCATATTTAAACATTCCCAATATCCTATCAATTGCAACATCAACTGGTTGTGATGGCGTACATCCTGGCTATGGATTTTTAGCTGAAAATGCTGACTTTGCAGAATTATGTGAAGCATGTCAGCTAAAATTTATCGGACCTAGCTATGAATCAATCCAAAAAATGGGTATCAAAGACGTTGCGAAAGCAGAAATGATAAAAGCTAATGTACCTGTTGTACCTGGTAGTGAAGGCTTAGTTCATAATATCGATGATGCAAAGAAAGTCGCTAAGAAAATTGGTTACCCAGTCATTATTAAAGCTACTGCAGGTGGCGGCGGTAAAGGTATCCGTGTTGCTCGTGATGAGAAAGAACTTGAAACTGGATATAGAATGACACAACAAGAAGCGGAAACTGCATTTGGTAATGGCGGTTTATACTTAGAAAAGTTCATCGAAAACTTCCGTCATATTGAAATCCAAATTATTGGTGATAGTTTCGGAAATGTTATCCATTTAGGTGAAAGAGACTGCACAATTCAACGTCGTATGCAAAAATTAGTTGAAGAAGCACCATCACCTATATTATCTGAAGAAACACGCCAAGAAATGGGTAATGCAGCTATTAGAGCAGCTAAAGCTGTAAACTATGAAAACGCAGGTACAATCGAATTTATATATGACTTAAATGATGATAAATTCTACTTTATGGAAATGAATACACGTATCCAAGTTGAACACCCAGTAACTGAAATGGTAACAGGTGTTGATTTAGTTAAATTACAATTAAAAGTTGCAATGGGTGAAGCATTACCATTCAAACAAAAAGACATCAAAATTAATGGTCATGCTATTGAATTTAGAATAAATGCTGAAAATCCATATAAAGATTTTATGCCTTCTCCAGGTAAAATTACTCAGTATTTAGCACCGGGTGGATTCGGAGTAAGAATCGAGTCTGCATGTTATACTAATTATACAATTCCACCTTATTACGATTCTATGGTAGCGAAATTAATCGTTCATGAATCAACGCGCGATGAAGCTATCATGACAGGTATTAGAGCTTTAAGTGAGTATTTAGTTTTAGGAATAGATACGACAATACCTTTCCACCTAAGATTATTGAATAATGATGTATTCAGAAGTGGTGAATTTAATACGAAATTCCTTGAAAAATATAATATTATGGCTGATGACAAACAATAGGAGGTTAAAACAATGGTCAATGTTGCAGATTATTCTCATACAAATTTAGGCAAAATCGAAATTGCTCCAGAAGTTTTATCTGTTATTGCAAGTATTGCCACATCAGAAGTAGATGGCATTACAGGACATTTTGCAGAACTTAAAAATACTAACTTAGAAAAAATTAGTCGTAAAAATTTAAATAGAGATTTAAAAATAGATGCAAGAGAAGACGGTATTTATATTGATGTTTATTGTGCACTTAAGCATGGTATCAATATCTCCAAAACCGCAAATCAAATTCAAACTGCTATTTTTAATCAAATATCAACAATGGCAGCCATTGAACCACAACAAATTAATGTTCATATTACTCAAATAGTAATAGAAAAATAAATATTAACTTAAGATAGGTACTTGTTCAGAGATTTTAAAATTAAAATAATATTTCTCAACAGTACCTTGTCTTTTATAAAAACGTTTGAAGGAGTAATTTATGAGTCGTAAAGAATCAAGAGTCCAAGCTTTCCAAACTTTATTTCAATTAGAGATAAAAGATACAGATTTAACAATTAATGAAGCTATAAACTTTATCAAAGATGATTATCCAGATTTAGATTTCGATTTTATTCATTGGCTTGTAACTGGAGTTAAGGATCATGAACCTGTTTTAGATGAAAAAATAAAACCATACCTTAAAGATTGGTCACTTGAAAGATTACTAAAAACAGATCGTATCATCTTACGTATGGCAACATTTGAAATTTTGCATAGTGAAACTCCAGCAAAAGTAGTCATTAACGAAGCCGTAGAACTAGCTAAGCAATTTAGTGATGACGACCATTATAAATTTATCAATGGTGTATTAAGTAATATAAACTAATAAAATTGAGTGATAATTATGACTGATTACTTAACAGTTTCAACATTAACCAAATATATTAAATACAAATTTGATCAAGATCCACATTTACAATCAGTTCTAATCAAAGGCGAGTTATCCAATTTCAAAAAACATTCTAGCGGCCACTTATATTTTAATGTGAAAGATAAAGAAAGTGTCATAAGTGCAATGATGTTTAAAGGTAGTGCGTCAAAACTTAACTTCGAACCTAAAGAAGGCGACGAAGTTTTATTAGAAGCACGAGTCTCTGTTTATGAGCGTAGAGGTAACTATCAAATTTATGTTAATAAAATGCAGTTGGATGGAATAGGCAATTTATATCAAAAATTAGAAGAACTCAAAAAGAAACTTTCAAAAGAAGGTTATTTTGATAATAGTAATAAAAAATCTATTCCTAAATTCCCTAAGAAAATTGCGGTATTAACAGCAAGTACAGGAGCAGCTATTAGAGATATACATTCAACAATCAATAGTAGATATCCTATAGTTGAACAAGTACAAATAAGTACACTCGTACAGGGACAACAAGCAAAAGAAGACATTATAGAGAAAATTAAATATGCTGATAGTCTTGATGTTGATACAATTATAGTTGGTCGTGGCGGTGGTTCCATTGAAGATTTATGGAACTTCAATGAAGAAGAAGTTGTTAAAGCAATCTTCGAATGTGAAACACCTATTATTTCTGCAGTTGGACACGAAACAGATTTTACATTAAGTGATTTTGTAGCGGATGTACGCGCTGCAACGCCAACTCAAGCTGCTGTCATGGCAACGCCAGACCAGTATGAATTATTGCAACAAATCAAACAATATCAATTCACATTAACTAGACACATTAAACAATATGTCGAACAGCAAAAGAAACATCTTGAGCATTTGTCATCATATTATAAATTCAAACAACCATCTTTATTATATGATCAACAAATTCAAAAAAGAGACGATTTAGAAAAGCAATTAAAACAAAAATTAACGATTAAATTAGAACAACAACAACATCAACTCAATTTATTAAAGCAACGATTTAATCCTAAACACTTACAAACATCTATTATTAGAAATCAGCAACAAAATGATCAATTCAAATCTCGTCTGTCACAAAAGATGAATTATGATTTAACTCAATATAAAAAAGAACTTAAATCTAAGCTAGAACAACTTAATCAGTTAAGTCCAACAAATACGATGTTACGTGGTTACGCTATTGTTAATAAAGATGACAATGTTATAACTAGTACTAAAGATATGTCTGAAAATGATGACATAGTATTAACTATGAAAGATGGTCAAGTCGACGCCATTGTTAAGAAAGTAAGGTGTAATGATGAGTAAAGAAAAACAAAGCTTTGAAGAAATGATGCAAGAACTAGAAAGTATCGTACAAAAATTAGATAATGAAACCGTCTCATTAGAGGAATCTTTAGATTTATATCAAAGAGGAATGAAACTATCTACAGCGTGTGACTCAACATTAAAAGATGCCGAGAAAAAGGTAAACAAATTAATGCAAGAGGAAAACGAGGAGCAAGATAATGAAGAATCTACAAATGAATGATTTAATTAATGAGATTAATATCGCTCTAAAAGAAACTATTCCACAGTCGAATTTAAATACTGATTTAGAGGAAAGTATGCTTTATTCACTTAATGCAGGCGGCAAAAGACTCCGTCCAGTTCTCTTACTTCTTACATTAGATATGTTAGAGGTAGATTACCAAAAAGGAATGCAAACTGCTTTAGCATTAGAAATGATTCATACATATTCGCTTATTCATGATGATCTTCCAGCGATGGATAATGATGATTACCGTAGAGGTAAACTAACAAATCATAAAGTATTTGGCGAATGGAAAGCAATTTTAGCAGGTGACGCACTTTTAACAAAAGCTTTTGATCTAGTATCGAATGACACAAATATAAACGATACAACTAAAATCAAAGTCATCCAACGTTTAGCATATGCTAGCGGACATTTAGGCATGGTCGGTGGACAAACTCTTGATATGCAAAGTGAAGACAAAGCAATAGATTTATCAACTTTAGAAGCAATTCACCGAACAAAAACAGGTGCACTATTAACTTTTGCAATTATGAGTGCAGTAGATATTGCTCATACTGACGAACAAACTTCAGAAATGTTAAACGAATTTAGTGATCATTTAGGATTAATGTTCCAAATTAAAGATGATTTATTAGATATCTATGGTGACGAACAAAAATTAGGTAAAAAAGTTGGTAGTGATTTAGAAAATGATAAAAGTACTTATGTATCACTATTAAATAAAGACGGTGCAGAAGAAAAGTTAAATTATCATAAAAATGAAGCACTTAAATCTTTAGAAAATATTAATGATAAATATGATACTTCTAACTTAAAACAAATCGTAGAATTATTTTACAATCGAGATCACTAAACCATTTAGTACTTATAATAATTTTTCAATAAGAGGTTAACAGAAATTACATTCAATTTTTGTTAACCTTATTTTATGTTTTAATTAGAATCTCACTGTCGTTATACAATAAATATTCACTATATTTCTAAAATCCATATAATTAACTATTAATTAATTTATCTTCAGTTGTTATTACATCATTATCATCATGCCTATTGAACTTAATTTATAGTAGTATTTCGAATGGTGATGAGTAGTAGATATGAAATGCATATGTTAAAATAATTGTATAAATATTCGTAACTAGAGGTGTTAATTTTGCCAAAGAAATCTGTAAGACATATAAAGATTAGAGAAATTATTTCGAATGAACAAATTGAAACACAAGATGAATTAGTAAAACGTTTAAATGAATACGAACTTAATGTAACACAAGCAACTGTTTCACGAGATATTAAAGAACTACAATTGATCAAAGTTCCTGCTGCTTCAGGTCAATACGTATATAGTTTACCAAATGATCGTAAATATCATCCTTTAGAAAAATTAGGAAGATATTTAATGGATTCATTTGTAAATATAGAAGGAACTGGAAATCTTCTTGTTCTCAAAACATTACCAGGTAACGCCCAATCTATAGGCGCAATTTTAGATCAAATCGATTGGGAAGAAGTATTAGGAACAATTTGTGGTGATGATACTTGCCTTATTATTTGTCGTAATGAAGAAGCAAGTGAAGAAATTAAAACTAGAATTTTCAATTTATTATAAGGATGCGATGAATTTATGTTACAAACCTTATCAATAAAACAATTTGCAATCATCGATGAATTAGAAATTCAATTTTCAGATGGTTTAACTGTTTTAAGTGGTGAAACTGGTGCAGGTAAATCAATCATTATCGATGCAATTGGTCAACTCATTGGTATGCGAGCTTCATCAGATTATGTTAGACACGGTGAAAAGAAAGCTATAATTGAAGGTATCTTTGATATCGATAACAGTAAAGATGCAATTCATGTCTTACAAAATCTAAATATTGATATTGATGAAGATTTTTTATTAGTAAAGAGAGAAATTTTTAGCTCAGGTAAAAGTATTTGTAGAATTAATAATCAGACAATCACTTTACAAGATTTAAGAAAAGTGATGCAAGAATTATTAGATATTCATGGTCAACATGAAACACAATCTTTATTAAAGCAGAAGTATCACTTACAGTTACTCGATGATTATGCTGGCGACCAATATAGTCAGTTACTTTCAGAATATCATAATGTATTTAATCAATATAAAGCAAAACGTAAAGAGCTTGAGGAATTAGAATCAGCCGACCAAGCATTATTACAAAGATTAGATTTAATGAAATTCCAATTAGAAGAGATAACTGAAGCTTCATTAAAAGAAGGTGAAGTTGAGCAGTTAGAAACAGATATAAAAAGAATTCAAAACTCAGAAAAATTAAGTCTTGCTTTAAATAATGCACATTTAACACTAACTGATGAAAATGCTATCACTGATCGATTATACGAATTAAGTAATTTTCTAAATGAAATTAATGATATTGTTCCAGATAAATATGTAAAATTAAAAGAAGAAGTGGATCAATTTTACTATACTTTAGAAGATGCAAAACATGAACTATACGATGAAATGACAAATACAGAATTTGATGAGCAAATGTTAAATGAACTAGAATCACGTATGAATTTACTTAATAATCTAAAAAGAAAATATGGTAAAGATATTTCTGAACTCATCGCATACCAAGGTAAGTTAGAAAATGAAATAAGTAAAATTGAAAATTATGAAGAAAGTACTTCACAATTACGCGAGGAAATTAACGATTTATATAAACAAGTGATTAAAATAGGTAAATCATTATCAGGAGAAAGACGAAAAGTTGCAAGAGAATTAAGAGACCACATCGTCGCTGAAATTCAAAATCTCCAAATGAAAGACGCTAATCTTGAAATATCATTCAAGCCCTTAGATGAACCTAATATCGAAGGTATAGAATTTGTAGAATTTTTAATCAGTCCTAACAAAGGCGAACCTCTAAAAAGCTTAAATAAAATAGCTTCAGGAGGCGAATTATCTAGAATTATGTTAGCGTTAAAAAGTATATTTGTTCAATCTAGAGGACAAACTGCTATTTTATTTGATGAAGTTGATTCTGGAGTATCTGGTCAGGCAGCCCAAAAAATGGCAGAAAAAATGCGTGATATTGCTGAATATATTCAAGTTATATGTATTTCTCACTTACCACAAGTTGCAACAATGAGTGATCATCATTTACTTATTTCTAAACAGACAACAGAAGATCGTACGACGACTCAAGTAAAAGAATTAGAAGATGATGATAGAATTGATGAAGTTGCACGTATGATTTCGGGAGCTAGCGTAACTGATCTTACCCGAGAAAATGCAAAAGAAATGATTGCTCAAAATCAAAGAAAATCATAAACTTTGAAATTTCTTTTAAACAAATAATGTGTTTAGTCACTTTTTATTCAAAAAAATGAACATTTTAGAATTTCTAAAATGTTTTAACTGATGTAAAATATTAAAGTATTGTTTTATTTGAGAGAACGTTAGATAGTTAATAACAATTTATATGAGAATATTCAATAACACATGTATATTGAATTTCTCTATACATAGAGTTAGGAGTAAGCAAATGTCTGAAAAACAATATGATTTAGTAGTACTCGGTGGAGGAACTGCTGGTTATGTGGCAGCAATTCGTGCATCACAACTTGGTAAGAAAGTTGCAATTGTAGAAAAGTCTCTTTTAGGTGGTACATGCTTACATAAAGGTTGTATCCCTACAAAATCATTACTAAAATCTGCAGAAGTCTTCCATACAGTGAAACACGCTAAGCAATTTGGGATCGAAGTTCCTGAATATAGCCTTAATTATGAACGAATATTAGAAAGAAAAGACGAAATTGTCAATCAAATGTATCAAGGTGTACAACATTTGATGAAACAAAACCATATCGACATTTATAATGGAACTGGACGCATATTAGGTGAGTCTATCTTTTCACCACAAAGTGGAACTATCTCAGTAGAATTTGAAGATGGCGAAAATGAAATGATTCCTAATCAATTTGTATTAATAGCTACCGGTTCAACTCCTTCAGAATTGCCATTTTTACAATTTGATCATCAAGTTATTTTATCTAGCGATGATATCTTAAAAATGGATCAATTACCTAATAGTATAGCTATTATAGGTGGGGGCGTAATTGGATTAGAATTTGCCTCATATTTAACTGATTTAGGTGTTTCAGTTACCGTAATTGAGGCTAATGAGCGTATTTTACCGAATGAAAGTAAACAAATTGCTAAAACAATTAAGAATGAGCTCGAAAATCGAGGAACTAAGTTTTTTGAAAATGTTGCCTTAGATAATCAAAGTGTTTCTATTAATGATGAAACTAATGAAGCAACAATTAAAATTAATGATGAACAAATCACTGTTGAACGTATCCTATTATCAGTTGGTAGAAAGCCTAATACAACTGATATTGGACTTAATAATACTAAAATTAAATCAACAGAATCTGGTCACATTATTACGAACCAATATCAACAAACTGAAGATAAACATATATATGCAGCAGGTGATTGTATTGGTAAACTTCAGCTTGCTCATGTTGGTTCTAAAGAAGGAATAGTGGCAGTTGAACATATGTTTGATAATGCTCCACTTCCAGTTAATTATGATTTAATGCCAAAATGCATTTACACTTATCCTGAAATTGCATCAATTGGTAAAAATTTAGAACAAGCTAAAAATGATAATATTAAAGCCAAGAATTTTAAAGTATCTTTTAAAGCAATTGGGAAAGCCATGATTGATTCAATTGATAATCAAAATGGTTTTTGTGAAATCATTATTGATCAAGAACAAGATGAAATTATTGGACTAAATATGATAGGTCCACATGTAACTGAGTTAATTAATGAAGTATCATTACTACAATTTATGAATGGGTCTTCATTAGAACTCGGATTAACTACACATGCCCATCCATCACTTTCTGAAGTATTGATGGAACTTGGACTAAAAGTTGAAGACAGAGCAATTCACGTATAATTAGGGAGGAAATGACATGATTGACTATAAGTCAGCAGGCCTTACAGAAGAAGACCTAAAAAATATGTATAAATGGATGGATCTTGGCAGAAAACTGGACGAAAGACTTTGGTTACTCAATAGAGCTGGGAAAATTCCTTTCGTTGTTAGTGGTCAAGGACAAGAAGCAACTCAAATAGGAATGGCTTACGCTATGAAACAAGGTGATATATCTTCTCCTTATTATAGAGATTTAGCTTTCGTAACATATATGGGTATTACACCTTTAGATACGATGTTAGCTTCTTTCGGTAAAAGAGGTGATGTTAATTCAGGTGGTAAACAAATGCCATCCCACTATAGTCACAGAGAAAAGGGGATTTTATCACAAAGTTCACCCGTGGCTACTCAAATACCACATTCAGTTGGTGCAGCTTTAGCTTTAAAAATGGACAACAAACAAAACATAGCAACTGCAACAGTTGGTGAAGGTAGTTCAAACCAAGGTGATTTTCATGAAGGTTTAAATTTTGCAGGTGTACATAAATTACCTTTTGTTTGTGTCATTATTAATAACAAATATGCTATTTCTGTTCCAGATTCTTTACAATATGCTGCTAAAAATCTATCAGATAGAGCAATAGGTTATGGTATGCATGGAGAACAAGTTGATGGTAATGATCCAATAGCTGTATATAAAGCGATGAAAGAATCGCGTGATCGCGCACTTAACGGAGAAGGTGCTACACTAATCGAAGCCGTAACTTCTCGAATGACTGCTCATTCATCTGATGATGATGATAAATATAGAACACAAGAAGAACGTGATGGATTAAAAGAAGCAGATTGTAATATTCATTTTAAAAACCATTTATTAGATTTAGGAATTATTGATGACGCTTGGTTAGCAGAAATTGAAGAGGAGCATAAACAAATCATTAATCATGCTACTAAAGCTGCTGAAGAAGCACCATATCCTTCTGTAGAAGAAGCTTATGCCTATGTTTATGAAGAAGAAGGGAGTATCAATCATGACTAAGATGACTTATTTAGACGCGATTCGCCAAGCTCAAGATTTAGCTATGGCAAAAGACCAAAATACTTTTATTCTTGGAGAAGATGTTGGTAAAAAAGGTGGCGTATTCGGTGCTACTCTTGGTCTACAAAGTAAATATGGTAAAGAACGCGTCATTGATACACCTTTAGCAGAATCTAATATAGTTGGTACAGCTATTGGTGCTGCAATGTTAGGTAAACGTCCTATTGCAGAGATTCAATTTGCCGACTTTATTTTACCTGCAACAAACCAAATTATTAGTGAAGCTGCAAAAATGCGTTATCGTTCAAATAATGATTGGCAATGTCCAATTACTATAAGAGCGCCTTTTGGTGGTGGCGTGCATGGTGGTTTATACCATTCACAAAGTATTGAAAGTATTTTTGCATCAACACCAGGTTTAACAATCGTTATCCCTTCATCTCCATATGATGCTAAAGGATTATTATTGTCTTCAATTGAATCAAATGATCCAGTACTTTTCTTTGAACATAAAAAAGCATATCGTTTCTTAAAAGAAGAAGTACCAGAAGAATATTATACAGTTCCTTTAGGTAAAGCTGATGTAAAACGTGAAGGTGATGATATCACTGTATTTTGTTATGGTTTAATGGTTAATTATTGCTTACAAGTTGCCGATATTCTTGCAGAAGATGGTATCAATGTAGAAGTTGTTGATTTAAGAACTGTTTATCCATTAGATAAAGAAACAATCATTGATCGTGCTAAGAAAACAGGAAAAGTACTACTAGTAACTGAAGATAACTTGGAAGGTAGCGTAATGTCAGAGGTTTCAGCTATTATTGCTGAAAATTGCTTATTCGAATTAGATGCACCAATCATGCGTTTAGCAGGTTCTGATGTACCATCAATGCCATTCTCTCCAGTATTAGAAAACGAGTTAATGATGAATCCAGAAAAAATACAAGCGAAAATGCGAGAACTCGCAGAATTTTAAGGAGGCTTAATAATGGATATCAAAATGCCAAAACTAGGCGAGAGTGTACATGAAGGTACTATAGAACAATGGCTAGTATCTGTTGGCGATTATGTTGAAGAATATGAACCGTTATGTGAAGTAATTACTGACAAAGTAACTGCTGAAGTGCCTTCTACTGTTGCAGGTACAATTACTGAAATAGTTATTAGCGAAGGTGAAACAGTAGAAATTAATACTGTTATTTGTAAAATCGATTCACCTAATGAAAATAATGTAGAAAATACTTCTAATGATAATGAACAACAAGAGAAAACTGAAAACACTCAAGTAAATCATCAAGATACACAATCTAGTGTCCAACAAAACTCGACATCAAAAGAAAACTCAGACAAACCTAAAAATAATGGACGATTTTCACCAGTAGTATTTAAATTAGCTTCTGAAAATCAAATCGATTTATCACAGGTTACGGGTACAGGTTTTGAAGGTAGAGTTACGAAAAAAGATGTATTGGCTTATATTAATAACCCTACTGAAAATCAAACTAATAACAATCATGCACAAGAACAAAATGAACCAAAATCAACTACTATACCTAATCATTCACAAGATCAAATCGAATCTACTCAAAATACAATGCCAGTGAATGGTGTGCGTAAAGCGATTGCTCAAAATATGGTTACAAGTGCTACTGAAATTCCACACGGTTGGATGATGATTGAAGCTGATGCAACTAACCTAGTGAAAACTAGAAATCACTTTAAAAATAGCTTTAAGAAAAATGAAGGTTATAATCTTACATTCTTTGCTTTCTTTGTAAAAGCAGTAGCGGATGCATTAAAAGCTTATCCAATGTTAAACAGTAGTTGGAATGGTAACGAAATTAAAATTCATAAAGATATTAATATTTCTATAGCAGTAGCTCATGAAAATAAATTATTCGTTCCAGTCATTAAACATGCTGACGAAAAATCAATTAAAGGTATAGCAAGAGAAATTAATGAACTTGCTCAAAAAGCTAGAAATAACAAATTAACTCAAGAAGATATGCAAGGTGGAACATTTACAGTGAATAATACTGGCTCATTCGGCTCAGTATCTTCTATGGGTATTATTAATCATCCTCAAGCTGCTATATTACAAGTTGAATCAATCGTTAAGAAACCTGTTGTTATCGATGATATGATTGCAATTAGAAGCATGGTTAATTTATGTATTTCTATTGATCATAGAATTTTAGATGGCTTACAAACTGGTCAATTTATGAATCATATTAAGCAACGTGTTGAACAATATACTGTAGAAAATACAAATATTTATTAAATTTACTATATAGTTAAATCTATACAATAACATTACCGTTCATAAGGACGGAATGATTAAAAGATATTTAGATTTATAAAGTAAGAGAAAATTCAACTATAAGATTAGGCATAAATGCTTTCATATATTAGAAAGTATTTATGCCTATTATCATATAGGTTAATCAAGCATGTTGAAGTATGTAACTATAATTAGTAAAATAAAGACAGTAAATTTAAAAAATGAAAGGTGATTCTAATTTATGGATTTAAATTTTGATTTATATATGAATGGGGTCGTAGATCAAGCTAGAAATGAAATTGAAGAAGCTGGTTATGAACAATTAACTACAGCAGACGAAGTAGATAAAGTTTTAAAACAAGATGGCACAACATTAGTTATGGTTAATTCTGTATGTGGTTGTGCGGGTGGTATTGCTCGTCCTGCGGCTACACATGCACTTCATTATGATAAATTACCTGATAGACTCGTAACAGTGTTTGCTGGTCAAGATAAAGAAGCAACACAACAAGCAAGAGATTATTTTGAAGGTTATGCACCATCAAGTCCTTCTTTCGCACTTATTAAAGATGGTAAAATCACTGAAATGATTGAACGTCATCAAATCGAAGGACATGATGTAATGAATGTCATTAGTCAATTACAAGGATTATTTGATCAATATTGTGAAGAAAGATAAGAGGTCATAATTAGATGCTCAAGTTAAATCCTTATAAGATTGGATTTAGAACACTCAAGACAGCTGTTGGTATGACTCTAGGCGTTATTATTTGTAAACTACTAGGCCTTGATAATTATGCTTCAAGTGCGATCCTAGTAGTTCTTTGTATAAAACATACAAAAATGCATTCTTTAACTGCTATTATTTCACGTTTAGTATCTTGTTTATTAATATTATTTTTAGGTTCTGCAATATTTTCCATACTTGGACAACACGCAATTGTGTTAGGTTTAATAGTATTGCTATTTATACCGTTAACAGTTGTATTGAATGCACAAGAAGGTGTCATTACAAGTTGTGTTATTTTATTACACGTTTTTAATGCTAAAACAATCGATGGACATCTTATAATAAATGAAATACTATTACTCATTGTTGGGCTAGGTATAGCATTTATTATGAACTTAATGATGCCAAGTTTAGATAAAACATTAAAACGCTATAAAAATGACATTGAACACCAAATTACTGATGTATTTATTGCATTTGACAAAGCTTGCAAACAACAAAACCATGACCTAAATATAACGTTCGAACCACTGGTTTTAAATATTAAAAAAGCAAAATCTTTAGCTTTTAGAGATGTTAAAAACCACTTCGTGAGAAATGAAAACTCATATTATCATTATTTTGATATGCGAGAAGAACAAGTTGAATTATTAAAACGAATGAAATTTTTAATAGAAAATATTCAAACTAAAGATCCTATTTTAGAGCATATTTCACAATTGCTTTGTGAAATTGGTCATAACGTCAATAGTAATGATTATACTGCTTTAAGATTACATTCCTTATATGAAATACGACTATCATTAGATGAATTACCTTTACCAACAACACATCAAGCACTAAATTCACGTGCTAATATCATTCAGTTGTTAAATGAATTAGAAGAATATTTGAATATTAAATCTCACTTTGGTTCATTAAAAATGCATAGTGAAATTAAGAACTTCGCATAAAAACTAATAAGTATATTAAAAAATAGCCAGTGGCATTTATGCCACTGGCTACTTCTATTAAGAACATCTTTTAATATCAGATTAATTCATCATAGGAACTAAACTTGTAAGTAGTAGTGCTAAAACTACAGCAACTAACATAACAATAATAATAATACGTAAAACTTTATTCATCATAAGGTGTTCCTCCAATTGCCTAATACATATTAAATTGTGTCTTAATTTAATACGAAATCTAATTATAAGATAACATTATATGATTTAAATCGAGAATGCAATCAATTTATTTTTGATATATTCAGAATTCAGTTAAACTATAGTTATATGATTAAGGGGGAATATTAAAGATGAATAAAGAACGTCTCTTAAATACATTTTTAGAATTAGTAAAAATTGACTCAGAAACTGGACATGAACAAGTCATCCAACCCATTTTAAAAGAGAAATTTGAATCACTTGGTTTAGAGGTTAAAGAAGATCAAGCAAGTGAAACAGAAGGATTAGGTTCTAACAATCTTGTTTGTACATTAAGAAGTAATTTATCAGATAAAGATGTTCCGAAGTTGTATTTTACAAGCCATATGGACACAGTTGTGCCAGGAATTAAAGTTCAACCTAATGTAGCGGATGATGGCTATGTATACTCAGATGGAACAACAGTTTTGGGGGCTGATGATAAAGCAGGTTTAGCCGCTATTATAGAGGCAATCACTACAATTAACGAACAAAATTTATCACATGGACAAATCCAATTCGTTATTACTGTAGGTGAAGAATCAGGATTACTTGGTGCCCAAGCACTAGATACTTCTTTATTAGATGCTGATTTTGGCTATGCAATTGATGCGAGTGTTGACGTTGGAACTACAGTTGTTGGTGCGCCAACACAAATGAAAATCAACACAACGATAAAAGGGAAAACCGCACATGCTAGTACGCCAAAAGAAGGTATAAGCGCTATAAATATTGCAGCTAAAGCGATTAGTAAAATGAAACTTGGTCAAATTGATGACTTAACAACTGCTAATATAGGTAAGTTTCATGGTGGTTCTGCTACTAATATAGTGGCTGATGAAGTTGTTATAGAGGCAGAAGCACGTTCACATAATGACCAAAGTATTGAACAACAAGCTCAACACATGAAAGATACTTTTGAACAAACTGCAAGTGAACTTGGAGGTCAAGCTCAAGTAGAAATCGAGAAAAGTTATCCTGGTTTCAAAATTAGTGATGATGCCGAAGTAACTAAATTTGCTAAAGCAAGTGCAATTAGTTTAGGTCTTAAAGGTGATACTGTTATTTCTGGTGGTGGATCAGATGGTAGTATTATCAATACTTATGGAATACCGTCTGTCATTTTAGGTGTTGGTTATGAAAATATCCATACTACTAGTGAAAGAATAGCAGTAAAAGACCTTAATTTATTAACAAATCAAGTTCTAAAAATAATTGAACTCGTAGCAGAATAGCACGGTCAATTTAGTGAAGTAAATACTTAATTTGTGATACAATACTATTGAAATATTCGAATAAGAGAGGTAAGTAATATGACACAACAAATAGGTGTAGTAGGTTTAGCCGTAATGGGTAAAAACCTTGCATGGAACATCGAATCACGTGGTTACAGTGTATCTGTTTATAACCGTTCAAGACAAAAAACAGATGAAATGGTGGAAGAATCAAAAGGAAAAAGTATCCACCCAACATATTCATTAGAAGAATTTGTTAATTCTTTAGAAAAACCCCGTAAAATTTTATTAATGGTTAAAGCCGGACCTGCTACTGATGCAACAATAGATGGTTTATTACCTTTATTAGATGATGATGATATTCTTATTGATGGCGGTAATACTAACTATCAAGATACAATCCGTCGTAATAAAGCTTTAGCTGAAAGTGGTGTTAACTTTATTGGTATGGGTGTATCTGGTGGAGAAGTTGGTGCCTTAACTGGTCCTTCATTAATGCCAGGTGGACAAGAAGATGCATATAATAAAGTTAGTGATATCCTTGATGCTATTGCAGCAAAAGCTCAAGATGGCGCTTCTTGCGTAACTTATATTGGACCAAATGGTGCTGGACACTATGTAAAAATGGTTCATAACGGTATTGAATATGCAGATATGCAATTAATTGCTGAAAGTTATGCAATGATGAAAGACTTGTTAGGTATGAGTCATAAAGAAATTTCTCAAACTTTCAAAGATTGGAATGCAGGAGAACTTGAAAGTTACTTAATTGAAATTACTGGTGATATTTTCACTAAATTAGATGAAGATAACGAACCTTTAGTTGAAAAGATTCTAGACACAGCTGGTCAAAAAGGTACTGGTAAATGGACTTCTATTAACGCATTAGAATTAGGTATTCCATTAACAATTATTACTGAATCAGTATTTGCTCGTTTCATCTCATCTATCAAAGAAGAACGTGTAAATGCATCAAAATCACTAAATGGTCCAACTGCTTCATTTGATGGTGATAAACAACAATTCTTAGAAAAAATTAGAAAAGCTTTATACATGAGTAAGATTTGTTCATACGCACAAGGTTTTGCTCAAATGAGAAAAGCAAGTGAAGATCATGAATGGAATTTAAAATTAGGCGAGCTTGCAATGATTTGGAGAGAAGGTTGCATTATTCGTGCTCAATTCTTACAAAAAATTAAAGATGCCTATGATAACAATCCAAACCTTGAAAACTTATTATTAGATCCTTACTTCAAAAATATCGTAACAGATTATCAAGACGCTTTAAGAGACGTTGTTGCAACAGGAGTTAAAAATGGTGTTCCAACACCAGGTTTCTCTGCAAGTGTAAACTATTACGATAGTTATCGTTCAGAAGATTTACCTGCTAACCTTATCCAAGCACAACGTGACTACTTCGGTGCTCACACTTATGAACGTAAAGATCGACAAGGTGTATTCCATACACAATGGGTTGAAGAAGAATAAATAAATTATTTTAACGTCTTACATACATATGTAAGGCGTTTTTTATAATCTTTTTATTACTCCCAAAGATATAAGTAACTGATTTACTATATAAAATAAATATTTTGACGACGTTTCATTTTAAAGATAAAATAATTACTAAAGAAACCGGTTTCATTACAAAATATTAATAGAGGTGTGTTTTCAAATGACAAAAAATTGGTGGAAAGAGGCAGTAGCATATCAAGTATATCCAAGAAGTTTCAAAGATAGTAATAATGATGGTATCGGGGATTTACCAGGTGTTATTGAGAAATTAGATTACTTAAAAGACCTAGGCATTGATGTCATTTGGTTAAGCCCAATGTATAAATCTCCTAATGATGATAATGGGTACGATATTAGTAACTATCAAGATATAATGGATGAATTTGGTACAATGGATGATTTTAATCGTTTATTGGAAGGAGTTCATCAAAGAGGTATGAAATTAATACTTGATTTAGTTGTTAATCATACTTCTGATGAGCATCCATGGTTTATCGAATCTAAATCAAGTAAGGACAATCCTAAACGTGATTGGTAGATTTGGGAGGACCCGAAAGAAGATGGCTCCGAACCAAATAACTGGGAAAGCATTTTTAACGGGTCAACTTGGGAATATGATGAGCATACTGGGCAATACTATTTCCATCTATTTAGTAAAAAACAACCAGATTTAAATTGGAATAATAAAGAAGTAAGACAAGCTGTATTCGATATGATGAATTGGTGGTTTGAAAAAGATATCGACGGCTTTAGAGTTGATGCTATTACGCATATTAAGAAAACTTTTGAAGCAGGTGATTTACCAGTACCAGAAGGTAAAACATATGCGCCGGCATTTGATGTAGATATGAACCAACCTGGTATTCAAGATTGGTTACAAGAAATGAAAGATGAATCATTATCTCAATACGATATTATGACTGTTGGAGAAGCAAATGGTGTAACACCAGATAATGCCGATGAATGGGTTGGCGAAACTAATGGTAAATTTAATATGATTTTCCAATTTGAACATCTAGGTTTATGGAGTACAGGAGATTCACAATTTGATGTTACTGCTTATAAAAATGTATTAAATCGTTGGCAAAAGCAACTAGAAGGTAAAGGTTGGAACGGGCTCTTTATTGAAAATCATGACCAACCTCGTCGTGTGTCCACATGGGGTAATGATAGTCAATATTGGTACGAATCTGCCACTAGCCATGCTGTTGTCTATTTCCTTCAACAAGGCACGCCGTTTATTTATCAAGGTCAAGAAATTGGTATAACAAATTATCCATTCGAAAGTATAGAAACCTTTAATGATGTTGCAGTTAAAAACGAATACCAAATCGTTAAAGAAAATGGTGGAGATGTTAATCAATTATTAGATAAGTATAAAATGGAAAACAGAGATAATTCACGTACGCCTATGCAATGGAATAGCAATAATTATGCCGGATTTACCAATGTAGAACCATGGTTCCCAGTCAATCCAAATTATAAAGAAATCAACGTTGCTGACCAATTAGAAGATGAAAATTCTGTTCTAAATTTTTATAAATCATTAATTCAATTAAAAAAATCAGCTGATATTTACACATACGGTCAATTTGATTTAATTGATGCTGATAATCCAAATATATTTGCTTATACTAGAACGCTTGATAACGAAAAAGTATTAATTGTTGGTAACTTAACTGATAAAGAAAGTAAACTTAATTTAGATGACGACATCAAAGCATTCGATATATTACTTCACAATTATGATACTGATATTAATTTTGATAAGATTCAACCTTATGAAGCTTTTGTGCTTAAAATTTAATTATATTTAATGAAAAACATGCCTTTAATACTGACATATAGTCATTATTAAGGGCATGCTTTTTTATACATTTTCAATTGTCATAATCATAATTTTCTTGTTCTACAGGTAACCACAGTTGTATTTTTGTAAAAGGATCATCAAATGATATATCTAATGGGTATACCTCCACATATAAACTATCTCTTTGATAAGGTAAAGTTAATTGCAAACTTGTTTCAATATAATACCAAGCTTCATTCACCGTATAATCAATTTCACCTTGTAAATTAAACTTAGCATAATGCCTACCAGGTAGGAATCTACTTTCTAAATGAGCAGGGTATCGTTCACTTGGTACACCTACAAAAATTTCTAAACCAGAATCAAGAGGGCAACTTATGACGAATAATTCAAATGGACTTACATCATTATAACGCTGTAACTCTTTTAATTGACCATCTAACAACAAATCTTCTAAAAAATCAGGAACATTAAAAGGATTTGATAAATCCTTAGCGTCAATATAACGTGCATATCCAACTAACGAAATATCATCAGTCTTTTCATGTCTATATGGATAAGGTGCTCTTTCTGTAGTTGTCAATTTTATATAAATTCGTTCTTGCATTTTGAGTTCATCTTTTTTAGTTGATGCTTGAATTGGTGAAACGCCATGAAAATCACTAAAGTCATTTGCAAAATCATTTGAATTTGCATATCTATACTTTTTAGCAACATCTACCAAGCGACTCGCACTATGTTTAACATCTATAGCAGCTAATGTGAGTTTTCTTGCCCGTGCATACGCCTCTGGTGATAACCCTACAATCATTTTAAAAGATTGTTCAAGGTGAAAGGGGGAGAGACCAACGTAATCACTTAATTCTTGCAAATTAAACGGCTCAAGTAGACGGTCTTCGATATAAACAATTGCCTGTTGTATTTGCTTGATAACGTCCAATATATTCACTCCAATTATTTTCAATCATTAACTTTTATTCTACATTATTTTGACTAAATATACACCTGAAAGCCTATCAATAAATCAAATTAATAAAAAAGTGAACGACTACAGAAACTGAAATGTTGATGAACTCAACTCACTTGTTTGGAGATAAGATATCAAACATCACAGTTATACTATAATCATTCACTATTAGATTTATTTAGTCACATTTTCAATTTAAACTTTTTATTGAATATCGTCCCACCAATGATTACCATCTCTACTTAGTAGTAAGTCACTTTCTAATGGACCGTTCGTACCAGATTCATAGTTAGGGAATTCTGGTTCCACCATTGACCATTGTTCTTGAATAGCATCAACAAATTTCCAAGTTGATTTAAGTTCTTCCCAATGAGTAAAGTTAGTTGGATCGCCTTTAAGACAATCGAAAAGTAAATTTTCATATGCATCAACTGTATTCATTTTATCTTGTGCACCCATAGCATAAGAAAGTTGTACAGGTTCTGTATCAATGCCTTGAATGTTTTTCTTAGCATTTAAATGTAGTGATACACCTTCATTTGGTTGAATATTAATAACTAATAAGTTTGAATCTAATAATTTGTCAGTTTGATAATATAAGTTCATTGGAACTTCTTTAAATTCTACAACGACTTGAATCGTTTTAGATTTCATGCGTTTACCAGTTCTAATATAGAACGGTACGCCTGCCCATCTAAAGTTGTCGATAGTTAATTTACCAGATACAAATGTAGGTGTAATAGAGTCTTCTGCAACACGATCTTCATCGCGATAAGCTTTAACTTGTTTACCATCAATTACTCCTTCGCCATATTGTCCACGAACGAAATTCTTTCTAACATCTTGTGGACGTAATTGACGCAATGATTTTAATACTTTAACTTTTTCAGCTCGTATATCCTCACTATTCAAACTAATAGGGGCTTCCATAGCTAATAAAGCAACCATTTGTAACATATGGTTTTGAACCATATCTTTTAAAGCGCCACTAGATTCATAATAGCCGCCACGATCTTCTACACCTAAAATTTCTGAAGATGTTACTTGAATATTAGAAATATATTTATTATTCCAAAGAGGCTCAAACATTGCATTAGCAAAGCGTAATACCTCAATATTTTGAACCATATCTTTACCTAAGTAATGGTCTATACGATAAATTTCTTCTTCTTTAAATGAACGACGAATTTGATTGTTTAGTGATTCTGCTGATTTTAAATCACTACCGAATGGTTTTTCAATAACTAAACGTTTGAAACCACTAGTATTAGTTAATCCAGATGATTTTAAATAATCTGAAATGACTCCGAAAAACTGTGGCGCCATAGCAAGATAAAACAGACGATTACCTTTTAAACTGAATTGAGTATCTAATTGATTACTAAACTCTAGTAATGATTGATAACTTTCTTCATCACTCACATCATGTTTATGATAAAACACATGTTCCATGAATTCATCAATTCGTTGTGTTTCTTTAACGTGATTTTGGATTGACGCTTTAACTTGTTCACGGAATGTATCGTTACTAATATCACGACGTCCAATCCCTATAATAGCTATATGTTCATCTAAGTTGTCTTGTTGGAAAAGATGGAAAATGGAAGGGAATAACTTTCTATGACTTAAATCACCAGTTGCTCCGAAAATTGTAATTAAACAAGGTATGTGTTTTTGTTTTGTACCCAAGAATAAAACCTCAATTCTATAAAAAGATATATGATTATTATATTATATGATAAAGAAAACTTATGGTCATATAATATGCTTTATTAAAGTTCATAAGCAATTTATCATTTAAATAAATGATAATCGATATCATACATATTTACCAAATTATACGACTCACAAACATGTGTAAAACTATGATATGAAATTAAAACTAATACGTTGTACTCAAATGGAATATTGATAATTATATTTTATTTCTTATTATAAAAATTGTCATTATATATGATAGAATGAATCGAAGAGAGGGAGGTGTGAGCATGGAAGTCACATTTTTCGGTACTAGTGCCGGACTACCAACTAAAGAGAGAAATACGCAAGCAATTGCTTTAAATCTAGAACCCTATTCCAATTCAATTTGGTTGTTTGATGTAGGAGAAGGTACCCAACATCAAATTCTTCATCATTCAATAAAATTAGGTAAAGTTGATCATATTTTTATTACTCATATGCATGGAGATCACATTTTTGGGCTTCCAGGATTACTAACGAGTAGGTCCTTTCAAGGTGGAGAAAATAAACCTCTTACATTAATTGGACCTAAAGGAATACAACAGTATGTAGAAACAACATTATCGTTGTCAGAATCACATCTCAATTATCCAATTACATACATAGAAATCGATGAACGTTTAGATTATCATCATGACGGTTTTACAGTACATGCTGAAATTTTAAATCATGGGATAACGTCATACGGTTATCGATTAGAAACACCTACAACACCTGGAACTATAGACGTAGAATCACTTAAATCAATTGGTCTCGAGCCTGGCCCTGAATATCAAGAAGTTAAAATGAATGATACTTTTGAATTTAATGGGAAGATATACCAATCTGATCAGTTTAAAGGAAATGCTAAATCTGGACCAATCGTTGCTATTTTTGGGGATACCAAGCCATGTCATAACGAACATATCATAGCGAAAGATGCAGATGTTATGGTACATGAGGCAACATATATTGAAGGGGAAAAGACGCTCGCAAATAGCTATCATCATAGTCATATAGATGATGTCTTTGAACTGATGCGCCAAGCAAATGTTAAACAAAGTTTGATAACACATATGAGCAATAGATATACAAAAGAATATATTGATGAAGTTTATAATGAGTTGAAAAATACCACAGACACACCTAACTTTACATTCGTTAATGATTTTGACTCATTCAAAATTTAAATTTAAAACGCCACAGAGACAAATTCTGCGGCGTTTTAGTATATAATAAATTAATCTTCAGTTTTAGATAATTCAACACTGCGATCAACAGCTGCACTTAAACAATCCTCGAAAATAGCTACTAAGTCATATTGAGATAAGGCATCTAAACCAGCTTGTGTTGTACCACCTTTAGAAGTAATATTCTTTCTTAATTGTTCCATACTTAAATCTGAACGTTCAATCATCTTACTCGTACCTATAATTAAATTACGTATAGACTCTTCAACTTGATCTTTTTCCAAACCTAATTCAGTACCTGCTTTAACATATTGTTCAAATACATGATATAAAAATGCAGGTCCGCTTCCAGTTATAGCTGTTACCTGATGTAAATGGTTTTCTGAAACTTCAATAACTGAACCAAATGCGTTAACTAATTCATTAACTTCATCTTTAGATTTAGGACCGAAATTGTTAGAGTAACTTATACCAGTTACAGAATGACCTACTTGGGCATTAGTATTAGGCATAATGCGTGCTAAAGGATTATTAGTATTCAATTGTTCTCTAATATAATCTATTGATAATCCAGCCATAATAGAAATAAAACGGTTATTTTCTGTAATTGAATCTTTAATTCTCTCAGCTAAAGCTTCAAAATCATGAGGTTTAGTGCCTATAAATACGTAATCTGCATCTTTAAGTAATGCTTCATCATCATAACTATAATTGACACCTAATTTTTCAGCAAAATCTTTTAAAGCTTTCTCGTTAGACTTATTAGTTAAATAAATGTCATTAGGATCTAAATTACTAGAGTTAATTATACCTGTAAAAATCGCTTGTGCCATATTACCAGCACCATAAAATACAAGTTTCATATACTTCACATCACCTTCATTTTAATTATAAAATAATGATACTTTAAGAATATAAATATATAGTAACATAAATTGTAAACGGTATATACGAAGGAGGGATTAAACATGATAGGCCAACATTATATAGTTACAGGAGGAACAAGTGGACTGGGATTAGAAATTGTACATCAACTTATTAAAAGAGGTGCGAAAGTAACAATTCTTGCACGTAATATTGAAAAATTTCAGCAAATCAATTTTGGTTCTCAATCCTATTTGGTTGATGTCTTAAAATGTGATTTACAAAATCAATATGATATTAGGGCTTTATCGAATAAAATTAAATCTCCAATTCATGGACTAGTGTATAGTTCTGGTTTAGGATATTTTAAATCTTTATCGGCTCATACAACCGATGAAATCATAGAAACGTATAATATAAATATCATTAGCTTCAATTTACTTTTTAAAATACTAAAACCTCATCTAGTAGAACACGCACATATTATAGGTATTTCAAGCCAAGCTGCTTTTGTCACACAAGCGCATGCAGCACATTACGGTGCATCTAAAGCTGCTTTTAACCAAATTCTTAATGCTTTACGATTAGAAGAACCACATCTTCATGTGATGACTGTTAACCCAGGTCCAATCGATACACCTTTTCATCAAAAAGCTGATCCGTCATTATCTTATTTTAATCAATATCGCTCAATCATGATTAATTCGAAACAACTAGCTTCTAGAATAGTAGAAGGTATCATTTTAGAGAAAGAAGAAATTAACCAACCATCATGGATGCACAATATGTTAAAACTATATCAATTAGCTCCAAGATTTTTAGAGAAACATTTTTCTTCATTGTTTAAGAATAAAACGAATCACTAAGTAAATAGAATATAATTCATAAAAGAAAAAGAGCCATTAATCAATGTTATATGACATCAATTAATGGCTCAAACTATAATTAATTTATTTTAAATGTTGTGTATACTGTAAGTCTTTCACACGTTCTCTTGCAGCTTTAATTTGATCTAAGCTAACATCTTTATAGTAGTTCTTAACATTTTCTTCTAATTGTTCAACACTACTTGCACCAACAATGATTGAACCTAATGCATCATGAGAAGTTAAGTAATTAAATGAAAGGGCAGTAAGGTTACTTTCAATTTCTTTAATAGATGCAATTGTTTCTCCTAACTCATCATTTGTATAATCGAAAATACCATCAGCAAACTTTTTATCCAATGCATTATTACTATTAGATGTTAGTAATCCTTTAAATACAGGACCTCTAGCTAATACTTTAACTTGCTTTTCGTGAACATCATCTAATAGACTTTCGGGACGATTATCGATTAGATTAAATTGAGACATCAATGTTTCAATTTGACTATGTTTTAAGTAGTAGTCTATAACGTTAGGGCGAATAGAAGATATACCATATGCTCGAATGACACCTTCTTGTTTTAATTCATCAAATGCACTGATTGTCTCATCTAATGGATCGTCTATAGTACCACCATGTAATTGATATAAATCTAAATGATCTAATCCAAGACGTTGTAATGAACCTTTTACGCCTTCTTTAATATGATTTTTAGATGGGTCCCAAGTGATATTACCATCCTCAGTGAGTCGATTTCCAACTTTTGTACCGATGACAATATCATCTCGATTTTGATATTGTTTCAATGCTTTGCCAACGATTTCCTCATTTTTACCTTGATCATACATATCTGCAGTATCAAAATAAGTAATACCGTTTTCGATTGCACTTTCAATAATAGGTTGGGCTTTTTTAAAATCAGTACCTAAACTCATACAACCTAAACCTAACTCAGAAATTTCTAAACCACTTTTCAAAATATTCTTTTGCATGTAGTTTCTCCTTTCGATACACTTTAACTAACGCATTAAGTTTATCAATTTATTAAAACATTTAAAAGGACCGTGATTATAAATGGAATTTAACGAAAAAACGATAGATAGAACTGTGATTTATAATGGTAAAATTATAGATTTAGAAATCCACGATGTTGAATTACCCGATGGACAAACATCTAAACGTGAATTGATTTATCATAACGGCGCAGTTGCAATATGTGCAGTTACTCCTGAAAATGAAGTATTACTTGTAAAACAATTTAGAAAACCAGTAGAAAAACCACTACTTGAAATACCTGCGGGTAAATTGGAAAAAGATGAAGAACGTGAAGAAGCAGCAAAAAGAGAACTTGAAGAAGAAACAGGATACATTGCTAAAGATTTACAGTATGTTACTGATATGTATGGTTCTCCTGGCTTTTCAAATGAGAAATTAACGATTTATTTTGCTGATAATTTAGAAGTAGGCGAAATGAATCTAGATGAAGATGAATTCGTTGAAGTTCATAAATTCTCAATTGAAGAAGTGAGAAAAGCCTTGCAAAACGCTGAAATTGAAGATGCGAAAACAATTATCGCACTTCAGCATCTATTATTAAATTATAATCATTCTAAATAATAAAGGAATATCCTTGCGTTTTATTGAGAATACTGGTAATTTATATTGTGAATCATACTTTAGATTAAAATGATTATAATTCTTAGTAGAGGAGTGAGGCTTCCGTGGAAGAACGATTAAATCGCGTGAAGCAACAATTACAACAGTCTTCATATAAATTAACTCCACAACGTGAGGCTACTGTAAGAGTTCTAATAGAAAATGAGAAAGACCATTTAAGTGCCGAAGATGTATATTTAAAAGTTAAAGATAAATCTCCAGAAATAGGTTTAGCAACTGTATATCGTACCTTAGAATTATTAGCAGAATTAAAAGTTTTAGATAAAATCAATTTTGGTGATGGGGTTGCACGTTTTGATCTACGTAAAGAGGGCGCTAAACATTTCCATCACCATTTAGTTTGTATGGAATGCGGTAAAGTAGAAGAAATTGAAGAAGACCTATTACCAGAAGTTGAAAATCGTGTTGAAAAAGAATTTAACTTCAAAATTTTAGATCACCGCTTAACTTTCCACGGTGTATGTTCAGATTGCCAAGCTAAAAAGCAATCCGAACAGAAATAATAAAGATTATTCTCACTATAGTTAATTACACAGCCAATAATACAATCATATTGCATTATTAACTGAGAAAGTCTTTATATCTCTATTGGTGAAGTAATTTAATTAAGAAGCCACCGCTTCAAAAGAGGTGCTTTATGATAGATACAATCATAGAAGAGTATTTAAAATTTATACAAATTGAAAAAGGATTAAGCGTAAATACAATTGGTGCTTATCGAAGAGATTTAAATAAATACAAAGAGTTTTTAGAACTACAAAAAATAGCGAATATTGACTTTGTAGACCGACAAATAATTCAAGAATGCTTAGGTTATTTAATTGATCAAGGTCAATCTTCAAAATCTATTGCACGTTTCATCTCAACAATACGAAGTTTTCACCAATTTGCATTACGCGAAAAATATGCTGCAAAAGATCCTACAGTATTAATCGAAACGCCCAAATATGAGAAAAAATTACCAGACGTATTGGAAGTCGACGAAGTTATTCAATTATTAAATGCACCAGATTTAAATAAAAATAATGGCTACCGTGATCGCACAATGTTAGAACTACTTTATGCAACTGGTATGCGGGTATCTGAAGTGATACAAATTGAAATTGAAGACGTTAATTTAATGATGGGCTTTGTAAGAGTATTTGGTAAAGGTGATAAAGAGCGTATTGTTCCTTTAGGTGATACAGTTATAGATTATTTAACGACTTATATCGAAACAGTTAGACCTCAATTATTAAAGCAAACTGTAACGAATGTTCTATTTTTAAATATGCATGGGAAACCATTATCAAGACAAGGTATTTGGAAAATGATTAAACAAAATGGTCTTAAAGCTAATATCAACAAAACATTAACACCACATACACTAAGACATTCATTTGCTACTCATTTACTTGAAAATGGTGCTGATTTACGTGCAGTACAAGAGATGCTAGGACATTCAGATATTTCAACAACTCAGTTATATACACATGTATCAAAATCTCAAGTCAGAAAAATATATAATCAATATCATCCTAGAGCATAGTTATTATATTATAAAAGGCCAGTAATAATAGGGTAAATACACCTATATTACTGGTCTTTCTTATTATTAATATCTTTTATTTTATAATGTCTTTCTTCTAATGCCGCTTGTCTAGCTAATTCTACTTCACTACGGTCTCTCAACAAATGATGATGAACAATGTTTTCATTTTTTACAGGTGTGGACATAAAGTAATAATCTGGAAATGTTAATTCTAATTGATTTAACATTTGAATATTTATTGGTAACTGGATAGGTATAAATGGTAATTGTTGTTCAACTCTATCTATTTGCATTTCAAGCAATTGAATATACATGGCAATGTCTAAATGAAGTGTCATTTGATCTTTTCGTGAAGCATAAGTAATCACTTGCTTTGCTTTATTAAAAGATTTTATTGCGCCTTTGAAATTACGTCTTCTATAGTGATAGCATGCTGTCGCACATAAGATTAAACTCACAACAGCATCTTGTTTACTGTAATCATTATTTTCTTTCCACGCTTCTTCCAAAATATCATGGCATAAAAAATAATGTTGATTTTTATGAAACTGATAGTAAAACTGAATTAATGCTTGTTCCATCTGATTTTCACCTTAATTTTAAAAGTTATATAAATTCATGCTATAATATTTTAGTGAAATATGCACATAAGTTGCAATATGAGGTAGATACTATGTATGAAGTAAAACTGGACGCATTTAATGGTCCTCTAGATTTGTTATTACATTTAATTCAAAAATTTGAAATAGATATTTATGATATACCTATGAAATCTTTAACAGAACAATACATGCAGTATGTTCACGCTATGAATCAATTAGAAATTAACGTTGCTAGCGAATACTTGGTTATGGCTTCTGAATTATTAATGATAAAAAGTAAATTATTATTACCACAATCAGAAGAAAATTTAGACTTAGATGAAGACCCTCGTGAAGATTTAGTAGGTAGGTTAATTGAATACCAAAATTATAAAGAATACACTGAAATTCTAAATGACATGAAAGCAGAACGTGATTATTATTATACAAAACATCCAACTGATTTATCACATTTGGAAACAGATGAATCATGGGATCCATCTAATACAATTGACTTAACCGAATTAATAGTCGCTTATCAACGTGTTAAAAATCGTGTTGAAATTAATAAACCTCATTCAGTAGAAATCAGAAAAGAAACATTTACAATTCAACAAGCTACACATCAAGTAACTGATAGATTAAAGAACAATGCATCATTTAATTTCTTTAGTCTATTTACATTTACAGAACCAATCGAACAAGTGGTCACACACTTTTTAGCAATTTTAGAAATGTCTAAATCAGGTATCATTAATATTGAACAACACCATAATTTTGATGATATTAACATTTTAAGAGGAGTGAATTACAGCGTTGAATAAGCACGGCATATTAGAAGCTTTGTTATATACCTCTGGTGATGAAGGACTAGAAGTTAAACAGTTGCTCGAAATATTAGAAGTAAATGAAGATGAATTAAAAAAGTTAATCGAAACTTATGAGTCAAATGGTCTCATCATTCAACAATTTGGAACAACTTGTGTTCTTACTACTAAGAAAGAAGCGGCAAATTATATCGAAGCCCTCATAGAGCAGAAGTCTAAAATGAAATTATCTCAAGCAGCGATGGAAACTTTATCTATCATTGCTTATAATCAACCACTAACTAGAAGCGATATTGAAATGATTAGAGGTATCAATTCTGACGGCGCTGTTAAAACACTTATTGCAAGAGGTCTAGTTGAAGCAAAAGAAGTCCAAAATTCACGTAGTCAACAATTAATTACAACAGATCTATTTTTAAATGTATTTGGTATAGAAAAATTAGAAGATTTACCAACCACTCAAGAAGATGACGAAGAAATGGACGCATTCTTTAGTAACTTGGTAAATCAAAAAGGAGATACAAATGAGTAAAGAATTAGAAAGATTACAAAAAAGAATTGCAAGTAGTGGTTATACGTCACGCCGTAAAGCAGAAACACTAATTACAGATGGCAAGGTTAAAGTAAACGGTCAAGTAGTTACTGAATTAGGAACTAAAGTTTCAAGTTCTGACACTGTAGAAGTTGAAGGAATTAAATTAGAACAAGAAGATAAACTTTATATTTTATTTAATAAACCAGCTCAAGTTATTACGAGTGTATCTGACGATCGTGGTCGTAAAGTTGTTACTGATTACTTTAAAGATATCGAAACACGTATATACCCAGTTGGTAGATTAGATTACGATACATCAGGTGTATTATTGTTAACTAATGATGGTGAATTTACTAATTTAATGACACACCCTAGATACCATATTAAAAAGAAATATGTAGCTAAACTTAAAGGTTATTTGATGCGTGAAGAAGTGAAAGCTTTAGAAAAAGGTATTGAACTTGAAGATGGGTTTACACAACCAGCTCAAGTTAAAGTTAAAAATCAAGATAAAGACAAGAATACTACATTAGTGGAAATAACAATAAGTGAAGGTAGAAATAGACAAGTACGTCGTATGTTTGAACATTTCGGCCATCAAGTTAGTAAATTAACTCGTATCCAGTTTGGACCGTTAGATTTAAAAGGGTTAAATGCTGGTGAAGGGCGAGTACTTACACCACATGAAGTTAAAACTATTAGACATTTAGCTGAAAATGGTAATGTATAAGATAGTAGAAATTAATGTTTGAGATTTTTTTCACAAAGTTATTTTAAATACTAACTTAAATATTATTTCATATGCTATAATAACAAATGAAATGAACAGCATGTGTGGGAGGTAAATTAGTATTATGACGAATGAAATACTTATCGTTGACGACGAAGACAGAATCAGAAGATTACTAAAGCTTTATTTAGAAAGAGAATCTTTTGAAACACATGAAGCAAGTAATGGTAAAGAAGCTTTACAACTTGCAATGGAAAATGATTATGCGTGCATTCTTCTAGATTTAATGTTACCGGAATTGGACGGTATCGAAGTAGCCACTCAATTACGTGAGCATAAAGATACTCCTATCATAATGCTTACTGCTAAAGGTGAAGAAACAAATCGTGTTGAAGGATTTGAGTCAGGTGCCGACGACTATATTGTAAAACCATTCTCACCAAGAGAAGTGGTATTAAGAGTCAAAGCGTTATTAAGAAGAACACAATCAACAACACCTGAGAAAAGTGAACCTCATGCAAGAGATGTAATTGAATTTAATCATTTAATTATAGATAACGATGCACATAGAGTATTAGCTGATAATGAACAGGTAAATTTAACGCCAAAAGAATACGAACTTTTAATTTATTTAGCAAAAACACCTAACAAAGTTTTTGAAAGAGAACAATTATTAAAAGAAGTTTGGCATTATGAATTCTATGGCGATTTGCGTACAGTAGATACGCATGTTAAAAGATTGAGAGAAAAACTTAACAAAGTATCAAGTGACGCAGCTCATATGATACAAACGGTTTGGGGAGTCGGCTACAAATTTGAGGTAAATGCTAACGATGAACCGGCTAAATAGTGTAGTAATAAAACTGTGGTTAACTATAATCTTTATAGTAACGACAGTTTTAATTTTATTAAGTGCCGCGCTCATTACGTTTATTCAATATTATTATACTCAAGAAGCTGAAGACTCAATTAAAGAAGACGCCAAACGAATTAGTCATTTAGTAGAAAGCTCTCAAAATCAAAATATAGCCATTAAAAATAGTCAAACGCTAATAGATAATCCAGGTGGTTTAATTATTATGAAAAATAATAACACTGCCTATCAACAAACAACGTCATCATCAAAGCAATCCATGCTTAAAGAAATTAAAAGTAATAAAGAATTTAATAATGTATTTGAACATGGTGAATCATTAACACGTAATGTCACTATTAATGAAAAGGGTAAATCTCATCCTTATATACTTGTTGGTTATCCAATGAAAGCTCAAGATGGTAGTGATTCAAACTATAGTGGTGTATTCATTTTTAAAGATTTAAAATCTATTGAGGATACAAATAATGCGATTACTATCATTATATTAATAACAGCAATTATATTCTTAGCGGTGAGTACTGTTTTTGCATTTTTCTTATCATCACGAATCACAAAACCTTTACGTCAACTTAGAAATCAAGCTCAAAAAGTATCGCAAGGTGATTATTCACAAATTACATCTGTTACTACAAAAGACGAAATTGGTGAATTGTCTCGTGCATTTAATAACATGAGTTTTGAAATTCAAGAGCATGTTGAAGCATTATCAACATCTAAGAATATACGTGATAGTTTAATTAATTCAATGGTTGAAGGTGTAATAGGTATTAATGAGCAAAAAGAAATCATTATATCTAATAAAATGGCAGACCAAGTCTTCCATAACTTAGATGAATGTGCTGTTGAATCAATAGAACAACAAATTGAACAAACCTTTAATACAAAAGAAACACAATTCCAAGAATTGGAAGCTAATACAAGATACTACGTCGTTATTATGAGCTATATTGATAGAATCCAAAATGATGGAAGAAGCGGTATTGTAGCGATTATTCGTGATATGACAAATGAACATAATTTAGATCAAATGAAAAAAGATTTCATAGCTAATGTATCTCACGAATTACGTACTCCAATAGCGCTATTACAAGGATATACTGAATCTATTGTAGATGGTATAGTGACAGAACCTGACGAGATTCATGAATCCTTAGCTATTGTTCTAGATGAATCTAAACGATTAAATCGATTAGTAAACGAATTATTAAATGTTGCACGTATGGATGCAGAAGGCTTATCAGTAGAAAAAGAAATACAACCTATTTCAGATTTATTAAATAAGATGAATATGAAATACCGCCAACAAGCTACTGATTTAGAATTAAACATGTATTTCGATGTGAACAATGATAATTTATGGAGCTATGATATGGATAGAATGGATCAAGTGTTAACTAACTTGATAGATAATGCGTCAAGATATACTCAACCTGGCGACACTATATCAGTTACTACAGATGAAAATGACAATCAAGATATTTTACGCATTCAAGATACAGGTACTGGTATAGCTCCGGAACATTTACAACAAGTATTTGACCGCTTTTATAAAGTAGATGCCTCAAGAAAAAGAGGCAAACAAGGTACTGGTTTAGGACTATTTATATGTAAAATGATCATTGAGGAGCATGGTGGTTCTATAGAAGTAGAAAGCCAACTAGGAGAAGGTACTACATTTATTATTAAATTACCTAAAATTGATCAGTCCAAAATATAATTAACAAGCTAAAAGCACTAAGGTGATTAACATGAAATCATCTTAGTGCTTTTTTGAGTGCGATATTAAAAATGTATAACTTGGATTTCCAACTAAAATTACTAATACAAACTATTAGAAATCCATATCAATTTATTTAGTGTCACTATTAGGAATGATATCAACACTCTAACGAGCAAACGCATTGTGCATTACAAAGTTATCATGTATGATATATTTAAATAAAAAAATAATATTCAATTCATCTTCGGGGTCGGGTGTAATTCCCAACCGGCAGTAAATAAAGCCTGCGACGCTAGAAGAACAAATGTATAAATGTATGCGTTCTTTTTGCTTGATTCAGTGAGATTCTGAAGCCGACAGTATAGTCTGGATGGGAGAAGATGGAGGTTTTTTGTTGTGCAAATTTCCTCCTTTTCTAGCAAGATGAATGAAAGGAGAAAATTTAATATGCAACAAAACCAAAACAAACGTTTAATTACAATAAGTATGTTAAGTGCTGTGGCATTTGTATTAACTTTCATTAAATTTCCATTGCCATTTTTACCACCATACTTAACTTTAGATTTTAGTGATGTACCTACATTGCTAGCTACATTTTTATTAGGGCCAGTAGCTGGTATAATTGTCGCTTTTATTAAGAACTTACTTAACTTTTTCTTTAACATGGGAGATCCAGTTGGGCCAGTTGCCAACTTCCTTGCAATTACAAGTTTCCTATTAACTGCTTACTATATTTATAAAAATAAACGTAGTAATCAATCTTTAACAATGGGACTTATTGTCGGTACAATTGTTATGACAATCGTGTTAAGTATCTTAAATTATTTCGTTTTACTACCACTTTACGGTATGATATTTAACTTAACAGACATTGTCCATAACCTAAAAGTAATTATCGTATCTGGTGTTATTCCTTTCAATATTATTAAAGGAATTGTTATCTCACTGATATTCTTCTTCATATATAACAGAGTTAAAAATAATATACATTTATAATATAAAAATATAGGGCAGTATTAATGTGCTGACTCCCAAAGGAACAGTACTAGTTGAAGACTAAATAAATTCTTACAGATTTATCTGTATAGAATTATAGACTGAAACTGTACCTTGGAAAAATATGTACATATAAAGCTGCCTGCAAAGTCAATAACTTTGTCGACGATCTAAAAAATCTCCCTTCACAAAATGTGATTGTGATAGGGAGATTTAAATATTTATTATTCAAATTTAAGCGCGTCACCATCGAACGGCTCTTCTTCAATTTTAATAGAGTCAGTAGGACAACCTTCTAGTGCATCTTCCATATCTTCATATAACTCTTCAGGCACTTCTGCAGTACCTTGGTTATCATCAAGGATTACGTATGCTATACCTTCGTCATCATAATCATAGATATCTGGAGCTGCTGCACCACATGCACCACATGCAATACAAGTATCCATATCAACGATTGTATATTTAGCCAATTTCATTCGCCTCCTTTGAAAAAAATGCTACACTAGTAAATACAATACTACTATTGTAGACATCGATAGTCTAATTTTCAATATATTCGTTTTATAGAGTGAGGGTTCATTTTGTATCAAATTATCAAACATGCTTATCAACATGCATTCAACTACAAAACAAATAAAAGTGTATATAATATTTTGATGGGAAAGAAATCTCATCAAACATTTTTCGACGCTTGTAGTCAACAACTTTTGTCATTATATCATAGTTTACCACGATTAAAATATCCGTCTTTTGAGCGATATTTAAACGAATTAGATAATTATGATGCTTTATACGAAATTAAAATACATCCTAGATTTACTTATGACAGTCTTATTAAGACATTTAATTGTATACAGCTACTGATTCAAACAGTTTCCCAAAGTCAACATCAAGCATATAAATTCGTCCCTATTGCTCAACAAACATACATACAACAACGTGTTAAAGATATATACAAACTAATCAGAGAACAGCAGCTAGAAACACAAGTTTATAATGAAATTCATCAACTATTTGATAAATTAGCAAGTAAAAATGAACATATTTATTTGCATTATTATTTACAAGGCTATGAAGAGCCTATGTATACTAGACAACAAGTAAGTTTAATAGAATCCATAAGCCAAGAAGAATTATTTGAATTGGAAATGAATCAATTAGTAGACCTGATGTATGAACTCGAAAATAATAACGACTATCCTATACTACATCAGACAATTATTTTACCCACATTACTAAATAAAACAAAAATGACATACAGACAACTACAACAAGGTCAATCACCCCAAGAAATTGCAACTATTCAAAACGTTAAAATTAACACTATAGAAGACCACTTATTAGAATTATTTATAAAAGGATATATGCACGATTATGAAACATTTATTGATTTATCGGAAAAAGACATTTTTATAAATTACTATAGCTCAAATTTAGGATTGAAACTTCGAGAATATAAACAACAATTCTCTAAACTATCATACTTTCAAATAAAATTGATGATTGTTGGTATAGAAAGAGGTGACATAGTTGCTACAAGAGAAACTTAAACAATGGTTTGGATTTGATTCATTTAAACCCGGACAAGAAGAAATAATAACCAGTGTTATAAATCAACAACATACACTTGGCATATTGCCAACAGGCAGCGGTAAAAGCTTGTGTTATCAACTACCTACATATATTTTAGAAAAACCTACACTTGTTATTTCACCTCTAATTTCATTAATGGATGATCAAGTTATGCAAATGAAATTAAATGGAGAACATGCCGTTAGTTGTATACACTCAGGTATGGATGAAAATGAAAAACGACAAAATTTTAAAAAGATTAATCAAAGTAAATTTATATACCTTAGTCCGGAATTTATTTTACAACCTCAAAACTTCAAACTGATTGCAAATATTGATTTTGGTTTAATCGTTCTCGATGAAGCCCATTGTTTATCAGAGTGGGGCTATGATTTCAGACCACATTATGCTCTAATTGGAAAAATCACTTCTCATTTTAAATCATCAACAATTCTAGCTTTAACAGCCACAGCACCACCACATTTAGAAAATGATTTAAAAGAGATATTACATGTTAATCTTCATACAGTTAAAACAAGTATGAATCGTCTAAACATCTCTTTAAGACATATGAATTTTGCATCTGACGAAGAAAAAATAAATTGGCTTTTACCACAACTTACGTCTACCGGACCCACAATCATATATGTGTCATCTAAAAAAATGTGCTTAACTTTAGCTAATCTAATATATGATTCTGGTTTTTTAACTGGTATTTATCATGGAGATTTAAGTTATCAAGAGAGACATACTGTTCAACAACAATTTTTAAATAATGATATACCCGTTATTGTCGCAACAAGCGCATTTGGCATGGGTATAAATAAAAAAGACATAAGAACAGTGATACATTTCCATTTATCTTCAAGTCCATCTAATTATCTACAAGAAATTGGACGAGCGGGTCGAGATGGTCGTCAAAGCCAAGCTATAAGTCTATATCAACCTGACGATGCATATATATTAGAAACTATTTTATTTGCAGATAGAATTACGCCCGAAGATATTAATCAATTTGAACTAGGTCAATTTATACCTCCGGAGAAAGAAACTATTTTGTCCATATTGTACAATCAATATACTATTGCTAAACTTCATTATATTTTTGATCAATCTTATAAACGAAAGAAATTAGGATATAGTAGAATGTTAGGTTATAAACAATTAGATCAATGTCGTCGTAAATATTTATTAGAATTTTTTAATGAACAACCAGAAATCCCAAATCAATGTTGTGATAATGATACAGAACTATCTGAAATTAAAGTCATTAACCGTAAAAAGGTAAAACGTAAGCTAAATTATAAAGAAAAGCTTCAAAATTTATTAGAGCTATAGATTTCATTTTGCTTAACGAAATATTCAAGCTATAATTAATCTATGAACAATTCTTTAATACCTTTAAAAATTCTTGATTAACATACATAATCATTTATTTTGTGGGTATAGTTTATGTATCAAAACAAAATTAAAATAGAGAGGATGATGAATGTGTCTAATAATAACTTCAAAGATGATTTTGAAAAGAATCGTCAATCTATAGACTCAGAAGATCATAAAGAACAGACATCTTCAAACGAACATCATGAAGACAAACCTACAGACAAAGTAGAAGAAAAAGCGAATCAACAATTCCCACCAAGAAATGCGCAGAGACGTAAACGTCGTAGAGATGTCGCTACAAATAATAATCGTCAATCTGAATCACAAACTAGTTCTAACCAAGATGGCTCATTAGATGATAGATTCGATGATACATCATTACATAACGGAGACAACAAAAACTATGATGCTTCATCTAAGGATGTTTCAAGCAAATCACAAGAGCATCAAACAGTAAATAATGATCACAGACAAGAAACAACACATGACAATACTTCAAACCACGAATCTGACAAAGACTCACGACAAGAAGAAACATTAAAACGTAGTCATAAAGATGAAGATACTCGTCATGAAGATGTTGACCATCAAGATAAAAAAGATAATAAAGGTAAAAAAGCAGCTGCAACAGGCGTTGGGGTTGCTGGCGCTGCAGGTGCTGCCGGACTAGCTAAACATCATCACGATAAAAATGATAAGCATGCTGACAAACACGATTCAAAACACGATGATAAGCATCTAAATAGTGATAGCCATGATACAACAAATGATAAACAACATGACGATAACTTAAAAGATCATGACAATGATCAACGTGGTCACAAAGATGAAGATACTCGTCATGAAGATGCTGACCGTCAAGATAAGAAAGATAACAAAGGTAAAAAAGCTGCCGCTACAGGCGCAGGAGTTGCTGGAGCTGCAGGTGCAGCCGGATTAGCTAAACATCATCACGATAAAAATGATAAGCATGCTGACAAACATGATTCAAAACACGATGATAAGCATGATGACAAACACGATCATAAAGATGATAACAACGAAACTAAAAAAGATAACGAAAAATCAGGCAAAGGTAAAAAAGCGGCTGCAGTAGGAGCAGGTGCTGCTGGGGCTGCAGGTGCCGCTGGGTTAGCTAAACATCATCATGATAAAAATGAAGCAAAAGATCATGACCATGATAACAATCATAATGATGATCATGACCATGATGATAATAATCATGGTAAGAAAAAGGGCGGCTTCATGAAGATCATCTTACCAATTATCGCTGCTGTATTAATTTTAGGTGCTATAGCTATTTTTGCTGGTATGGCTTTAAATAACCACAACAATAGTGGAAATAATGATAATAAAGTAGCTAATGAAGACAGCAAAGACGGCATGAAAAATAATGATACAAGCAAAGACAAAGATAGCAAAAAAGATAAAGATAGCTCTAAAGACAAAGATAAATCAAGTGATTCTGATAAAGATAAAGCAACATCAAATGATTCTTCAAATAGTAATTCATCATCTGATTCAGATTCAGACGACAATGGCTCAAGTAGTAATAGCTCAAATGATGATAGTAATAGTGCTAATTCTCAAGCTACAAATAGTCAAAATAGCAGCAATAACCAAAATGGCCAAAGTCAAAATTCTCAACAAAACGGTCAACAATCAAATAATAGTCAAAGCAGTAATAGCCAACAAGGTAAACAAACACATACTGTTAATGGTAAAGAAAACTTATACAGAATTGCAATTCAATATTATGGCAGTGGTTCACCAGCCAATGTTCAAAAAATTAGACAAGCAAATGGTATAAGTGGTAATGATATCCATGATGGTCAAACATTAGTAATACCATAGGTTTTATTTATAACCATTTATAGACTGTGAGTAATGTTAAATCATTGCTCACAGTTTTTTTTTATTTATCCAAAATCATTTATTTTCCATTTCTTAAAACGTCACTAAAATTATAAATTTTTCTTAATCAAGGACTTCGCGTAAATAGATCATAACTGATATAATAGTTTGGTGATTAAAGGAGGCCGTATGACATGCAAAAAATAGAAAGTATCATCATTGGTGGTGGACCTTGTGGCTTAAGTGCAGCCATTGAACAAAAGAAAAAAGGTATTGAAACATTAGTTATTGAAAAAGGTAATGTTGTTGAAGCTATTTACAATTATCCAACACATCAAACATTCTTTTCTTCAAGCGATAAATTATCAATTGGCGATGTACCATTCATCGTTGAACAAAGTAAACCACATAGAAACCAAGCATTAGTATACTATCGTGAAGTAGTTAAACATCATCAATTAAATATCAATCCATTTGAAGAAGTATTAACTGTTAAAAAGATGAATAACCGATTTACAATTACAACTACTAAAGATGTTTACGAATGTAAATTTTTAACTGTAGCGACAGGATATTACGGTCAGCATAATACATTAGAGGTTGAAGGTGCTGATTTACCAAAAGTAAGTCATTATTTTAAAGAAGCACACCCTTATTTCGATCAAAATGTAGTCATCATAGGTGGTAAAAATTCTGCTGTAGATGCCGCCTTAGAATTAGAAAAAGCTGGCGCAAATGTCACAGTAATTTATCGTGGAGATCGTTATCCTAAAGCAATTAAACCGTGGATTCTTCCTAATTTTGAATCACTAGTCAATCATGAAAAAATTACAATGGAATTTAATGCCAATGTAACTCAAATTACAGAGGATAAAGTAGTTTACGAAAAAGATGGTAACACTATTGAAATACCTAATGATTATGTATTTGCTATGATAGGTTATCACCCTGACTATGAATTCTTAAAATCTATCGGAATAGATATTAATACGAATGAATTCGGCACTGCACCCGTATATAACCGCGAAACATACGAAACAAATGTTGAAAACTGTTATATTGCCGGAGTAATTGCAGCAGGCAACGATGCCAATACTATCTTTATAGAAAATGGTAAATATCATGGTGGTTTAATAACACAAAGTATTCTTGCTAAAAAGCAAACACCTTTAGAATCATAAATAAATGGCGTAGATTGATAGTATCAAATCAATTCTACGCCATTATTTTTTATTTTACTCTTCAAAATATTGTCTAATATCGTGTCGTTCAAGTTCATTACTTAAACTCACTAATAATTTCAACCGTGCTTTAGGTCCATTCAACCCATTAGAAAATATTAACCCTTTGTCAGCAAGTTGATACCCGCCACCTTCATAGGCATAAACTGGACTTACAATGCCATTAAATGAGCGAGATACCATGACGATAGGAATATTCTTATCTATGCAGGCATTTAGTCCATCTAAACAAGTAGGTGGAAGATTACCTTGTCCCATAGCTTCGATTACTAAACCATCGATTTCTTGTGTTGCATAAAATTTAAATATATCACTTGGCATATCCATGTATGATTTAACGAGTGGGACATTTAAGCCAGGATTTATATTATGATAACTTGTATGACTTAAAGGATGATGGTGATATTGTACATTATCTTTTGTTAGTACACCTAATGGGCCATGGTTAGGGCTTTGGAATGTATTTGTATTAGATGTATGTGTCTTAGTCACATTGCGTGCTGTATGTATTTCATCGTTAAATACGACCATAACACTCATACGACGAGATTTTGCAGAAGAGGCCACTCTAATCGCTGAAATAAAATTGTATAGACCATCAGAACCTATTTCATTGGAAGATCTCATAGCACCTGTAATGACAACTGGTTCCTCTATATCTAATAATAAATCTAAAAGGTATGCAGTTTCTTCAAGAGTATCTGTTCCATGAGTAATGACAAATCCGTCATATGAATTGTCTTTATCATGATGAGCTTCTACAATGATATCTCTTAATTGCTTCACATGTTGTATAGACATATGTGGAGATGGTACATTCATAGGATGAATCTCATCTACTTGTGCATATTGTTTAATGATATCTTGATGTTGTGAAATTGGATTTTCTTTATTTGTAATAACTCTATTAGAACTATCCTGTGACATGCTGATTGTGCCACCGGTATGAATAACAAGTAGACGTTTCATACTTTTCCTCCTATTAATAAAATACATATTTATGATAAAATATTATTCATCAAACAACAAGGTAGGTATTTCGATAATGAGTTTAATTAATATTGCTTTAGATGGTCCTGCAGCTGCAGGTAAAAGTACAATTGCTAAACAAGTTGCTAGTAAGCTTTCTATGATTTATGTAGATACTGGTGCTATGTATAGAGCAATTACATACAAATACATACGTACAAACCAAACAGAAGATTTTGAAGCACTGATTAAAAATACAACATTAGAATTAACTTATGACGAAACAAAAGGCCAACGTGTGATGCTTGATAATGAAGATGTAACAGATTATTTAAGAGAAAATGATGTTACTAACAACGTTTCATATGTCGCTTCAAAAGAACCAGTTAGATCATTTGCAGTTAAAAAGCAAAAAGACTTAGCTGCTAAAAAAGGTATTGTTATGGATGGAAGAGATATCGGTACAGTTGTACTTCCCAATGCCGAACTAAAAGTATATATGATTGCTTCTGTTGAGGAACGCGCTGAACGTCGTCAAAAAGAAAATGAATTACGTGGCATCGAATCAAACTTGGAAAAATTAAAAACTGAAATTGAACAACGAGATAACTATGACATGAATAGAGAGATTTCACCACTAAGAAAAGCTGATGATGCCGTTACATTAGATACAACAGGTAAATCTATTGAAACAGTAACTAACGAAATTTTAAAAATGGTGGATCAAATTAAATAATTAACTAAAAGCTATGTAATCGTTATAAGCAGAAACGTTTATATAGCTTTTATTATCCCTTATAATAGAATTAGATTGAATCTTAATATTAATAAACACTATAAATATACATCTTCAACTTTAAATTGAAATTTATTTAAAAAATTCACTTTTTAATTGCATCTACGAAATCAACATAAAGTTTCTTAAAGTGTAAAAGGGGAATTTCTTGACAATTCAGTCAGTTTGTAAGATGTTATACTTATGTAGTGTATAAGGAGGCAGACAAGATGACTGAAGAATTCAACGAATCAATGATTAAAGATATTAAAGAAGGTGACAAAGTCACTGGAGAAGTACAACAGGTTGAAGATAAACAAGTAGTTGTGCATATTAATGGTGGAAAATACAATGGTATAATCCCTATTAGCCAATTATCCACACATCATATTGAAAAACCTAATGAAGTAGTTAAAGAAGGCGATGAAATAGAAGCCTATGTAACGAAAATTGAATTTGATGAAGAAAATGATTCAGGTGCATATATTTTATCTAAAAGACAACTTGAAACTGAAAAATCATATGACTATTTACAAGAAAAACTTGATAACAATGAAATAATTGAAGCTAAAGTAACAGAAGTTGTGAAAGGTGGATTAGTTGTCGATGTAGGACAACGTGGTTTCGTACCTGCTTCATTAATTTCAACAGACTTTATCGAAGATTTCTCTGACTTTGAAGGACAAACAATCAAAATTAAAGTTGAAGAATTAGATCCTGAAAATAACCGTGTAATCTTAAGCCGTAAAGCTGTTGAACAAGCTGAAAATGACGTTAAAAAAGCATCATTATTAGAATCACTTAATGATGGAGACGTGATTGAAGGTACAGTTGCTCGCTTAACAAACTTTGGTGCTTTTGTTGATATTGGTGGTGTAGATGGATTAGTTCACGTTTCTGAATTATCACATCAACATGTTCAATCTCCAGAAGAGGTTGTTTCAGTTGGCGAAAAAGTGAAAGTAAAAGTAAAATCAGTTGATAAAGATACTGAACGTATTTCATTATCAATCAAAGATACTTTACCAACACCATTCGAACAAATTAAAGGTCAATTCCACGAAAATGACGTTATCGAAGGTACAGTTGTAAGATTAGCTAACTTCGGTGCATTCGTTGAAATTGCTCCTGGAGTACAAGGCTTAGTTCATATCTCAGAAATTGATCATAAGCACATTGGTACACCAGGTGAAGTATTAGAACCAGGTCAACAAGTTAGTGTTAAAATCTTAGGTATTGATGAAGACAATGAACGTGTATCATTATCTATCAAAGCTACTTTACCAAACGAGGATGTAGTTGAAAGCGATGCTTCTACAACACAATCTTATTTAAATAAAGATACTGAAGAAGATAACCCTACTTTAGGTGATGTCTTTGGTGATAAGTTTAAAGATCTTAAATTTTAATAAACGATAAATTATATTTACACTCCAATTAGAGTTATCTCTTTAATTGGAGTGTTTTTTTACATCTTCTCAAGTATTATTTAATATATTTAGTCGTTTGTTACAAACGTATTTTGAATCAGTGCTTGCATGTGATAAAATTATAGAGATTAAGAAAGAGAGGAAGTTAACAAATGACTAAACCTATAGTAGCAATTGTAGGCAAGCCTAATGTAGGGAAATCTACAATTTTTAATAGAGTAGTCGGCGAACGTGTTTCTATCGTTGAAGACACGCCTGGTGTAACCAGAGACCGAATCTATTCATCAGGTGAATGGTTAACTCATGAATTCAATATTATAGATACAGGTGGTATTGAAATAGGAGATGCACCATTCCAAACACAAATTAGAGCACAAGCAGAAGTAGCCATCGACGAAGCGGACGTTATCGTATTTATGGTTAATGTTAGAGAAGGATTAACACAAAGCGATGAAATGGTAGCACAAATGCTCTATAAAAGTAAAAAACCTGTCGTTCTCGCAGTAAACAAAGTAGATAACTTAGAAATGCGTAACGACATCTATGATTTTTATTCTTTAGGATTTGGAGAACCTTATCCAATTTCAGGTTCGCACGGTTTAGGTTTAGGTGATCTATTAGATGCCGTCGTTGAAAACTTTGGTGAAGAACAAGAAGACCCATACGATGATGATACAATTCGTTTATCAATTATTGGTCGCCCAAATGTAGGGAAATCTAGTTTAGTCAATGCCATTTTAGGTGAAGAACGTGTCATTGTTTCTAATGTTGCTGGTACTACAAGAGATGCTGTCGATACAGAATATTCATTCGACGGTCAAGATTACGTGTTAATAGATACAGCTGGAATGCGTAAAAAAGGTAAAGTATACGAATCTACAGAAAAGTATTCAGTCTTAAGAGCATTAAAAGCAATTGAACGTTCAAATGTCGTCTTAGTTGTTATCGATGCAGAACAAGGTATTATTGAACAAGATAAACGTGTCGCTGGATATGCGCATGAAGAAGGTAAAGCAATCGTCATTGTTGTTAATAAATGGGATACAGTAGAAAAAGACAGTAAAACGATGAAGAAATTTACAGAAGACGTTAGAAAAGAATTCCAATTCTTAGACTACGCACAAATTGCCTTTGTCTCAGCTAAAGAACAATTAAGATTGAAAACGTTATTCCCTTATATTAAAGAGGCAAGTGAAAATCATAAAAAACGTGTACAAAGTTCAACATTAAACGAAGTAGTGACTGATGCAATTTCAATGAATCCTACTCCAACAGATAAAGGTAGAAGACTAAATGTCTTTTATACAACACAAGTTGCGATTGAACCGCCAACATTTGTTGTATTTGTTAATGACGTTGAATTAATGCATTTTTCTTATAAACGTTATCTTGAAAATCAAATTAGACATGCCTTTGGATTTGAAGGTACACCTGTTCATATCATTCCAAGAAAAAGAAATTAAAACGGAGGGGAATATTAATATGACTAAAATATCAGTATTTGGTATGGGAAGTTTTGGTACAGCATTAGCCAATGTATTAGCACAAAATGGCCATGATGTACTAATGTGGGGTAAAAATGACGAAAACGTCGAAGAATTAAATACACATCATATGAATAAAAATTATTTAAAAGAAGCAAAACTAGATCCATCTATTAAAGCCAGTACAGATTTAAGCAAAGTTGTAGATTTTGCAGATATATATTTAATGGCTTTACCTACTAAAGCAATGAGAGAAGTTGCTAGTAAAATCGATGGATTACTAACTACTAAAAAGACTTTTATTCATGTTGCAAAAGGTATTGAAAATGGTACGTTCAAACGTGTATCTGAAATGTTGGAAGATTCAATCTCTCCTGAACACAATGCAGGTATTGGTGTATTATCAGGACCAAGTCACGCTGAAGAAGTTGTTATCAAACAACCTACAACTGTGGCAGCATCATCAAAAGATGAAGCAGTAAGCCAATTAATTCAAGATTTATTTATGAATGATTATTTAAGAGTATATACAAATAATGATTTAGTCGGTGTTGAGCTAGGTGGCGCATTGAAAAACATCATTGCAGTAGCAAGTGGTATCGTAGCTGGAATGGGATTTGGTGATAATGCAAAAGCAGCTCTTATGACACGTGGTTTAGCTGAAATTAGTCGCTTAGGAGAAAAATTAGGTGCCGATCCTATGACATTCTTAGGTTTAGGTGGCATAGGTGACTTAATTGTAACTTGTACATCAACTCATTCTCGTAACTTTACATTAGGTTATAAATTAGGCCAAGGTAAAACAACAGATGAAGCACTTGAAGAAATGAAAATGGTAGTTGAAGGAATTTATACAACTAAATCTGTTTATTATTTAGCACAAGAAGTTAATGTTGATATGCCAATCACTACAGCATTATACAAGGTGTTATTCGAGGATGTTCCTGTTAAAGAAAGTATTAAAGAATTAATGGGTAGAGACAAAAAATCAGAATAATAAAGTGTCATTTTACACTTTATTGATGTGTTTTCCAAAAAAATTAATTCTAATCGTATTATTTTAAGGTTTTTAATATATAAATCGTTGCAGTGACAGTAATCAGTGTGTTAAAGTCTAACCATAATGATATAATGATATCATTATCAAACCTCAGGAGGTGAATTCATAATGAATAAAACTGATTTAATCAATGCAGTTGCAGAACAAGCTGATTTAACTAAAAAAGAAGCTGGTTCAGCAGTAGACGCTGTATTTGAATCTATCCAAAACTCACTTGCTAAAGGTGAAAAGGTACAATTAATCGGTTTCGGTAATTTTGAAGTACGTGAGCGTGCTGCTCGTAAAGGCCGTAACCCTCAAACAGGTAAAGAAATCGACATTCCTGCAAGTAAAGTTCCAGCATTCAAAGCTGGTAAAGCATTAAAAGATGCAGTAAAATAATTTTACTTAAAAAAAGCCCTTCGAGGGCTTTTTTCTTTTGTATAAAATAAAAATTTAGTTCTCTATCAAAAAGAGAAAAATTAATTAACTATTTAACATAACTCCAAATACATAATCATATAATACATAAATAGCATTACTTTTTACATAAGTATAAATTCTGTAATCTAATAAAGAAGAGAAGGGACTCTAATATTTAATTTTTTGATATATAATGTTAATATAAATAGTGATAATATCGTGAGGTGTGAACATGGAAACTACTGTAAGCAAATTAAATATAGATATTAAGCAAAGGCTTAAGGGTATAGTTGATTATGAAACCATACAAATCAATGAAAAGTTGGGTCAATTTTTAGACACATGCTCACTACCTGAAAAAGCAAAGTTAGCTTGCCTCACAATCGACACTTCGATGAAACATCTAGATGACATATCTAACAATCGTTTATCAAAGCATTCTATTTTAGTTGGAGATTTATTAAGTGCACATTTCTATACTATACTAGCTGAAATAAATGATCCTGAATATCAACTAGCAATGAGTAAAGCTATTGTTGAAGTGAGCGAGCTTAAATCTTCACTACATCAACATGTATTAACAGATGAAGAATCGAGTGACGCAATTTTTAAAATTGAAACATTATTCCCATATATTACGTTAACTCATTTTAATAATGAAGGAAATGCAACTCAGATATATGACTTTTTATATGACGATGTACATGACTACTATCCATCATATTTAAAAAATTATAATAAAGAACGTGTTAATCTAATTATGAAAGACATCAAACAAACGCTAGATAAAAGAAGAGGTAATTAAAGATGGCTGAAAATAACGCAAAAAAAGAACAAGTTCATACAGTATTCCAAAATATTTCAAAAAAATACGATAGACTTAATAACATTATTAGTTTCGAACAACACAAAGTGTGGAGAAAACATGTTATGAAAGAAATGTCAGTCAAAAAAGGGAGTAAAGCCCTTGATGTATGTTGTGGTACTGCTGATTGGACAATCGCTTTAAGTAAAGCTGTAGGTCCTGAAGGAGAAGTAACTGGTATTGATTTCAGTGAAAACATGTTAGAAGTAGGAAAAGAAAAAACATCAAATATGGACAATATTAATTTAGTCCATGGAGATGCCATGAACTTACCATTTGATGATAATTCATTCGATTATGTCACAATCGGATTCGGCTTAAGAAATGTACCAAACTATTTAGGCGCATTAAAAGAAATGAATCGTGTACTTAAACCAGGCGGTATGGTTGTATGCTTAGAAACGAGTCAACCAACATTACCTGTATTCAAACAAGTATATCGTTTATATTTTAAATTTGTGATGCCAATCTTTGGTAAATTATTCGCTAAATCAAAAGAAGAATATGAATGGTTACAACAATCTACTTTTGATTTTCCAGGTAAAGAAAAATTAAAACGATTATTTCAACAAGCAGGATTTAATAACATAAAAGTACGTAGCTTCACAGGTGGCGTTGCTGCAATGCACCTTGGCTATAAACAAAAATGATACGACCAAAGGTGATTAACGTGGCAAAGTTAAACATGAACAATGAAATAAAAAAAGTTGAAAAGCGTCTAGAACAGTCAATTCATAGTAATGATAAAGTACTTGAAGAAGCCGCTTTTCATTTACTTTCTTCAGGTGGAAAACGTGTTAGACCAGCTTTCGTCATTCTTAGTAGCCAATTCGGTAAAGAAGAAGGCGTTTCAGAAGATACGTATAAAGTGGCTGTAGCATTAGAACTCATTCATATGGCAACATTAGTCCATGATGATGTTATCGATAAAAGTGATAAACGACGTGGAAGACTTACAATTTCTAAGAAATGGGACCAAACAACAGCGATTATCACAGGGAACTTCTTACTTGCGTTAGGTTTACAACATTTATCAGAAATTAAAGACCAACGTGTTCATGAAATTTTATCTGAATCTATCGTGGACGTATGTCGTGGTGAATTATTCCAATTCCAAGATCAATTCAATAGCGAACAAACGATTACTAACTATTTAAGAAGAATTAACCGTAAAACTGCTTTACTAATTCAGTTAGCTACAGAAGTAGGTGCTATTACGTCTCAATCTGACAAAGAAACAATTAGAAAGTTAAAAATGATTGGTCATTACATCGGAATGAGTTTTCAAATTGTCGACGATATACTCGATTTTACTAGCACTGAAAAGAAATTAGGTAAGCCTGTAGGTAGCGATTTGATGAATGGTCACATCACATTGCCAGTTTTGCTTGAAATGAGAGATAATGCATCTTTCAAAGATATGATTGCTCACTTAGATAGAGACAGTAATAAAGAAGAATTTGAAAAATGTATAGATATTATACGCAATTCAAATAATATTCAAGTTTCAAAAGATATAAGTGAAAAATACTTGAATAAAGCGCTCAATCTAATTGATGAATTAGATGATAATCAAGCCCGAAACTTATTTAAAAAGTTAATTAAAAAAATGGGTTCTAGAAATGTGTAAATCATGTAAATCAGCTTGAAAGCGCTTTAATTAATTGGTAGTATATAAGTTAGCTACTTTATAATTAGCGGACAAGTTAATTTATACATACTTCAGAAGCTTGTTATTTTAAATTACAGGGGGACAACACAAAGTGGAACGTACATTTTTAATGATTAAACCAGATGCAGTACAAAGAAATCTTATCGGAGAAATAATTTCTCGTATTGAGAACAAAGGATTAAAACTTGTAGGTGGCAAATTAATGCAAGTACCACAAGAATTAGCTGAAAAGCATTATAGCGAACATGAAGGTAAACCTTTCTACAACAATTTAATTTCTTTCATTACTTCTGCACCAGTTTTTGCAATGGTTGTTGAAGGTGAAGATGCTGTAGCGGTTTCTCGTCATATCATCGGAAGCACAAACCCATCTGATGCTACTCCTGGATCTATTAGAGGAGATTTAGGTTTAACAGTTGGTAGAAATATCATTCATGGTTCTGATTCAGTGGAATCTGCTCAAAGAGAAATTAGTTTATGGTTTAATGATGAAGAAGTAAATACTTATGAATCTCCTAGAGATGCTTGGTTATACGAATAAAAAAATAAAATTTAAATAAGTAATTCATTTTATCCTTAGAGCCTGAGACATAAATCAATGTCTCAGGCTTCAATTATATATTGGCAGTTGTTGCATTAGTTATAACTTATTGAGCACCTTAGCTAAAACTAATGCGTAACTATCACTAACCCAATTTAGGAAGTGGTACTTTATCATTTTTTTATTTGGTTCTTTAACAAAATAATATGCAAGTAATTATAATTCAATCAAAACTTGTACAAAATAATATCATCTGTTATCAATCAATTAATTTCATTTAGAAATAAATCTTAAACTCATATTTTTGATTTGTAATAAAAATGACGTTAGCTCGATAAACTTATATTGATTTATTGATTGTGATATTATTAAACACATATAATAATTCATAAAAGAACTAAAAGGAAAGGAGTGTGCTTTAGTGAGATATTTAACTTCAGGAGAATCACATGGCCCACAACTAACAGTAATAATTGAAGGTGTTCCAGCTAATTTAGAAATTAAAGCTGAAGATATTAATAAAGAAATGTTTAAACGACAAGGCGGATATGGTAGAGGCCGTCGTATGCAAATTGAAAAAGACGCTATCGAGATTGTTTCAGGTGTAAGAAATGGCTATACACTAGGAAGCCCGATTACACTAGTCGTAACAAACGATGATTTTACTCATTGGAGAAATATCATGGGTATTGAACCAATTAGTGAAGAAGAACGAAAAAATATGAAACGTACTATTTCTAAACCAAGACCAGGACATGCTGATCTTGTTGGCGGAATGAAATATAACCACAGAGATTTACGAAACGTCTTAGAACGTTCTTCAGCTAGAGAAACAGCTGCTCGTGTAGCAGTGGGTGCTGTTTCTAAAATATTATTAGCTCAATTAGATATTCATATATATAGTCGTGTTGTAGAAATCGGCGGCATAAAAGATGAAGGTCTATACGATGCTGAGACATTTAAATCTAATATCGATAAAAATGACGTTCGAGTTATTAATGAAGATATTGCTCAACAAATGAGAGATAAAATTGATGCAGCTAAAAAAGAAGGCGACTCAATTGGTGGCGTGGTTCAAGTAATGGCAGAAAATATGCCTGTAGGAATCGGAAGCTATGTTCATTATGATCGAAAATTAGATGGTCGTATAGCTCAAGGTGTAGTAAGTATTAATGCCTTTAAAGGAGTTAGCTTTGGCGAAGGATTTAAAGCCGCTGAAAAGCCTGGTAGCGAAATTCAAGACGAAATTATGTATAACGAAACTCAAGGATACTATAGAGCTTCAAACCACTTAGGTGGATTTGAAGGTGGTATGTCAAACGGAATGCCTATCATTGTTAATGGTGTAATGAAACCTATTCCTACATTATACAAACCATTAAACTCAGTAGATATCAACACAAAAGAAGATTTCAAAGCAACGATTGAACGCTCTGATAGTTGTGCTGTTCCAGCAGCAAGCGTTGTTTGCGAACATGCAGTCGCTTTTGAATTAGCTAAAGCATTATTAGAAGAATTCCAAGCTAATCACATTGACCAACTAAAAGCACAAATCGCAGAACGTCGACAGTTAAATATCGAATTCTAATCCTCATAAATCAGGTGAATAAATATGAAATTAAATACAACTTATCAAGATAATAATTATCCAATTATTGTTGAGCATGGTGCTATTAATCAACTACAAGATTTCACTCAATCTTATGATCAGTCATTTTTTATCATTGATGAAACAGTGTATCAACATTTCAAAGATAAAATAGATCACTTTATTAGTGTGAATCACGCTCATAAAATAATCATTCCATCGGGTGAACAAACGAAATCTTTTAATTACTTCCATGAAATTGCCGAACATATTTTAAGCTTTCAAATTACGAGAAATACAGCAATTATTGCTATTGGTGGAGGCGCAACAGGTGACTTTGCAGGATTTATAGCTGCAAGTGTATTAAGAGGCGTGTCATTTATACAAGTCCCAACAACTATCTTAGCCCATGATTCAAGTATTGGTGGTAAAGTTGGAATTAATTCTCAACATGGTAAAAACTTAATCGGTGCATTTTATCGACCTAAAGCTGTTATTTATGATTTAGATTTCTTAACAACATTACCATATAGTGAAGTACTTAGTGGTTATGCAGAAGTCTATAAACACGCATTACTGAATGGTCAAGAAGACACTAGCAATATCGAACAACATTTTCCTAATAAAGAAGTATTAGCGTCATTAGATGATATTGAAACGTATATTTATAAAGGTATCGAAACAAAGTTAAATATCGTTGTGAATGATGAAAAAGAGCAAGGTATGCGTAAGTTTTTAAATTTAGGGCATACATTTGGCCATGCTATAGAATATAAATATAAAATTCCACATGGTCATGCTGTGATGATAGGTATTGTTTATCAATTTATCGTGTCTAATCAAATATTAAAAACCACATATGATATTGATCATTATCTTAATTATTTAGAATCGCTAGGATATCCAATTAACATTATAAAAGAGTTAGAATTCGATGATATTTATCAATATATGCTTTTAGATAAAAAGAATAACCAAGATGGCATTCAAATGGTTCTAATGAAATCATTAGGTCATGCAGTTGTAGAACACGTAAACAAATCTACACACTTAGCTGCATTTAACGAACTTCAATCAAAAATAAAGTAGGTGAATAAATGATGTCGATTACACAAACAATTGATATTAATGGTCCTTTAACAGGGAACATTGAGGTGCCTGGTGACAAATCCATCACGCACAGAGCAATTATGCTCGCATCATTAGCAACAGGACAAACAACTATATATAAACCATTATTAGGTGAAGATTGTAAAAGAACGATGGCCATCTTTGAACTTTTAGGTGTAACAATCACCGAAGAAGAAGATCGTATTATTGTTGATTCACCTGGTTATCAAAATTTTAAAACGCCACATCAAGTTCTGTATACAGGTAATTCAGGCACAACAACACGTTTATTAGCCGGATTGTTAAGTGGTGTTGGTCTGGAAAGTGTATTATCGGGAGATGTTTCAATCGGTAAACGTCCAATGGATAGAGTATTAAAACCATTACTAAAAATGAACGCACAAATTAGTGGCGTGGATGGTAATTACACACCCTTAATTATTAAGCCTTCAAACATTAAAGGCATGCAATATACTATGGAAGTAGCTAGTGCTCAAGTAAAAAGCGCTATCTTATTTGCTAGTATCTTTTCTCAAGAATCTTCTAGCATCACAGAAATAGATGTTAGCCGTAACCATACAGAGACTATGTTTGAACATTTTAATATTCCTATTTCAGTTAATGATAAAACGATTACTACCAAACCATTAGCAGTACAACATATACAACAACGTGATTTTCATGTTCCAGGCGATATTTCTTCTGCTGCATTTTTCATCGTTGCAGCCTTAATCACACCTGGCAGTGATGTTACAATTCATAATGTTGGCATTAACCCAACTCGTTCAGGTATCATAGACATCGTTAAACAAATGGGTGGTCATATTGAACTTAGTGACATTACAGAAGAATCGGAACCGACTGCATCTATACGTGTGCGTTATACACCAAATTTAAAACCCATTCAAATACATGGAGAACTTGTACCGAGAGCAATTGATGAATTACCCGTCATTGCATTACTTTGTACACAAGCTTCAGGTACGAGTGTGATTAAAGATGCAGAAGAATTAAAGGTTAAAGAAACAAACAGAATTGATACGACAGCAGATATGCTAAATCAATTAGGTTTTGAATTGCAACCAACAAATGATGGTCTTATAATCCATCCTTCTGAATTTAAAACTAGTGTCACAGTTGATAGTCAAACCGATCACCGTATAGGAATGATGTTAGCTGTTGCATCACTACTCAGCTCAGAACCTTTATCCATAGAACAATTTGATGCAGTTAATGTTTCATTTCCAGGTTTCTTACCAAAATTCAAGCTTTTAGAAAATGAGGGAAAATAGTAATGGAAGATATCTATAAATTAATAGACGATATCAATTTACAAAAATTAACAAATTTAGATACTCGCGTTAATGAAGTGTTGAGTTCAAATAACGATGATGCACTATTCATTTTAGGTGAAACACTTTACAACTTTGGTTTAACACCACAAGGTTTAGAAGTATTCCGAACGCTCTATCACAGATATCCAGACGAAAGTGAATTACTTATTTACTTTATTGAAGGACTAATGTCAGAGAACCAAACAGACGAAGCGTTAGAGTATTTAAGTCAAGTTGAAGAATCTACAGAAAAATTAATGCTCGAAGCAGATTTATATCAACAAATTAATATGCTTGAAGTCGCTATCGATAAAATTCAAGCCGCGATTCAATTAGAACCTAATGATCCAATTCTACATTTCGCTTTAGCAGAATTACTATATTTCGATGGGCAATATTTACGTGCTAGCACTGAATATGAAACAGTACTTGAAACTGGTGAATATGAAGTCAATGGTATTAACTTATTCTCTAGACAAGCAGATTGTAGCTTACAAAGCGGAAATTATAGTGATGCTATTCGCCTATATGATGAAATTAATGAAACTGAGATGAATTCTGAAGATTATTTCAAAAAAGCAATTGCTTATGAAAAAAATGACATAACACAAGAAGCCATTAAAATAATGAAAACGTTATTAACGAAAGACCCTGATTTCTTACAAGGTTATTTCTATTTACAATCATTATACGAAAACGAAAAAAATTATCCGGATGCTATTGAAATTGGTAAAGAAGGATTACGTTTAAGTCAATTTTATAAAGAATTAATGGTTTCAACAGGTAGTATAGAAATTGAACATGGCGATGCGAATGAAGGTGTCACTTTATTAAAACAAGCACTAGAAGTAGATAATGCATATCATGAGCCATTATTGATTTTAAGTGATTTATATAGAAGTGAAGAAGATTATGAAGCACTTATCGACTTGCTCACATATGTAGATGAAGAAGATTTAGACCCTGTGTTTATGTGGCATTTAGCCTATGCCTACGGACAAGAAGAACGTGACAAAGAAGCACAACATTTCTTTGAATTAGCTTATCCAACTTTAAAAACACAATCTGAATTCTTAAGCGACTACTATTTCTATCTCGTAGAAATAGGGCAAAAAGAACAAGCTAAATCTATTCTTGATCAACTACTTGAAATGGATCCAAGCAATGAAACATGGCATGATGAAGCAATGCGTTTACAATCTTAAAAGGAATGGTACGAAATGAATAGCTCCCTTACAAAAATGAAACAAAGTTTTATCGAATATTTGCTATTCCATTATGAATTTAAATCTCGTATTTCAGTATGGGTATTAAATTATTTAAAAGCTAGTCCAAAAAAACTACAACGTATACATTTCGTCGAGGAAAAAATACAACAACATATGACATTACAAATTGCAGAAGTAAATTCAGATGCTTCTGCAATTCAATTTAGCGACCATCAACAAGCACTCGTTAACACAAATGAAATTTTCGAAGTCATTGCAAATAACGATATGACTTTTGATATCCAATTGCATTTTTCTTCTGAACATCAACGTGAAAGTCGATTAGACGATTTAATTTTAGCGCAATTAATCCATTCGCCACATTATACATCTTATGTTCAAGATTTGTATTCAATCTCTATGAGTGATCGTAAACAAACAACCTTAATTGAAACACTTCAAGATAATATAGATTTAAGTCTACAGATGAAAGAACAAGAAAGATTTTACCAACTTACACAAATACTTAATATTTTAAAAGCTAAGAAAACTAAACATGATATCGGAGATAACAATAATGACTATTAAACAATACTGGGAAGTTTCATTATATTATCGACCGTTTTTAATATTTTTACTTGTATGTAATGCGATAGGTACAATATATGGCTATGACTGGTATAGTGGTCAGTTGTATATAACACCATCTTATTTTGTTCCTTTTGTTCCAGATAGCCCAACCGCTTCCTTATTTTTAACTATAGCCATTGCATTATTGTTATTAAATAAATCATCATCCATAATTGAAGCTCTAGCATTTGTAACTTTAATAAAATATGGTGTTTGGGCAGTGATTATGAACTTGATTATGTTTGTAATAGATGGAGAGGTAACTATTAATGGATTAATGCTTTTGATATCACATGGCATTATGGCATTACAAGCATTTTACTTTTATCCTCGCTTTAAAATAACTATTTTGGGTTTTGTAATTTCATTAATTTGGGTGTTTTTAAACGATTATATGGACTATGTTAAAATGCAATTTCCTTATTATAAGTTTATTGCTTCCCATGTTATTGAAATTGGGGTATTATCTATTTGTCTAAGTATCATTTCGCTATTTTTATATTTATTTCTTAAACAAGTATTGAAAGTTAAATCATTTGATTAAAGTGCATTTTGACAGTAAAATATGATTAAAGGAGAGTGAGTTTATTGTCTTTAATATCAATGATTATTTATTTTGTAATATTAATGGTCATTCCAATGTGGGCTCAACATAAAGTTAAATCTAACTATGAAAAATACTCACAAGTTAGATCCACAAGTGGTAAGACTGGTCGTGAAGTAGCTGAAGAAATCCTACATGCAAACGGCATTTATGATGTCGATGTAGTTAAAGGTGATGGTTTCTTAACAGACCACTATGACCCAAATAAAAAAGTTGTTTGTTTATCTCCTGCAAACTACGATAGACCTTCTGTTGCTGGTACAGCCATTGCAGCCCACGAAGTTGGTCACGCAATTCAACACCAACAAGGTTATGTATTCTTGAGATTCAGATCAGCATTAGTACCTGTAGCTAACTTAGGTAGTTCATTAAGTTACATTGTTATTATGTTAGGTATTGTGTTAACTGCATTAGGTAGTGCCTTTGGATCTACTGCATTATGGATTGGTGCTGGATTAATGTCACTAGCAGTTTTATTCTCAATCGTGACATTACCCGTTGAATTTGATGCCAGTTCACGTGCAATGAAACAAATTACAGCATTGAATATCGTAAATGAGAAAGAGTACAAACACGCTAAAAAAGTATTATCAGCTGCAGCAATGACTTATGTTGCATCAACAGCAGTTGCATTAGCTGAATTAGCACGTATTATTTTAATCGCTAGATCAAGTGATTAATAACTATATGATTTAAATTTAGACACATCCACTGGTTGATATTGTCATACAGACATTATTAACCAGTTTTTTTTATGCTTTTTCATATTAATCATCATTAATCACCATCCCAATAAGCAATAAAAATAAATTACCAACCTTAAATTGCACTAAGAATGCATATCACTTTATTTTGATATATACTATATTAGAAATGCATTCAAAGGAGAGAATTTAATTGAAATCAATGACTCAAATGCAAAAAGAAGTAGATGATTATATTAGTCAATTTAAAGCAGGTTATTTTTCTCCCTTAGCTAATCTCGCTAGACTAACAGAAGAAGTTGGAGAACTTTCTCGAGAAATTAATCATCATTACGGTGAGAAGAAAAAGAAAGATACTGAAGAAGATAATACGATTAAAGCAGAGTTAGGCGATAACTTATTTGTATTACTATGTATTGCCAATTCATTAGGAATCGATATGACTGAAAGTTTTGATGAAACTATGCAAAAATTCAATACACGTGATTATAATCGATTCGAGAGAAAGTAACTATTTTATAAATTGATAATAGAAAGGATGGGACATAAATGAAGATAGGAATAACGTGTTACCCGTCCATGGGTGGCTCAGGTATCATTGCCACAGAATTAGGTATTAAAATGGCTGAGCGAGGTCATGAAGTTCATTTTATTACATCAAACATACCATTTAGAATCCGCAAACCATTACCTAATATCATTTTCCATCAAGTTGAAGTAAACCAATATGCCGTTTTCCAATATCCACCATATGATATTACGTTAAGTACTAAAATTTCAGAAGTGATAAAAGAGTATGACTTAGATATTTTACATATGCATTATGCTGTGCCACATGCGATTTGTGGTATTTTAGCAAAACAAATGTCAGGTAAAGATATTAAAATTATGACGACACTTCATGGTACTGATATAACAGTTCTTGGCTATGACCATTCACTTAAAGGTGCTATTAAATTCGGTATTGAAGAGAGCGATATCGTTACAAGTGTCAGTCATTCATTAGCAGAACAAACTAAAGAAATTATTCATACTGAAAAAGAAATTATACCTATATATAACTTCGTCAGAGAAAATGAGTTTCCAACTCGTCATGATGAAAGCTTCAAATCTGATTACGGTATTGAACCACATGAAAAGGTATTGATTCATGTTTCTAACTTTAGATCAGTAAAACGAATTGATACAGTCATTGAAACATTTGCTAAAGTTCATCAACAAATCCCAAGTAAATTAATTTTACTAGGTGATGGCCCAGAACTCATTGATATGCGTCAAAAAACACGAGATCTTGGTGTAGAAGAGAATGTTCTCTTTTTAGGCAAGCAAGATAACGTTAGTGCATTCTATCAATTATCAGACTTAGTTTTATTATTAAGTGAAAAAGAAAGCTTTGGATTAACGCTTTTAGAAGCTATGAAAACAGGTGTCGTTCCTATTGGTTCAAATACAGGGGGAATTAAAGAAGTCATTAAACACGGTGAAACTGGATATATTGTCGATGTAGGTGACAGTGACCAAGCGGCTGACTATGCACTTAAACTATTACAAGACAATGAGCTTTATCAACAATTACAATCACAAATGTTATTAGATATAGAACAACGATTTGGCTCAGAATTGATTACAGATCAATATGAACATTATTACCGTCAAATGTTAAATAAAGGTGAGAACTTGCATGAGTAATGAACTATTTGAAAAAGCCAAACCCATATTAACTCAAATACAACAACAAGGATTTCAAGCTTATTTTGTAGGTGGCTCTGTAAGAGATTATCTCATGCATAGAGAAATTCACGATATAGATATTACTACAAGCGCAACACCAGATGAGATTGAATCCATTTTCAGCCATACTATCCCAGTAGGAAAAGAACATGGTACGATTAATGTAGTATTCAATCATGAAAATTATGAAGTAACAACATTTCGTGCTGAAGAGGAATATATTGATCACCGTCGCCCAAGTGATGTTCATTTCGTAAGAGATTTATACGAAGATGTTCAAAGACGTGATTTTACAATAAATGCAATTGCAATGGACACTGAGTATAAGACATTTGACTATTTTAATGGTGAAAGTGATATTCATCAAGCCATTATAAGAACAGTGGGTAATCCTTCTGAAAGATTTGCCGAAGATGCACTTCGTATATTAAGAGGTTTACGTTTTCAATCTCAGCTTAACTTTTCAATAGAAGATAACACGTTCCAAGCTATGGTAAATCAAATTGAAGATATCAAATATTTATCCATTGAACGTATTATCGTTGAACTCAAGAAATTAATCAGTGGTCAAAATGTTGCTACTAGCTATCATCATTTAATTCAATTAGATGCTTTTAAATATATTCCATATTTTGAAAAATTAGACATGCAACGTTTAATAATTGATGAACCTATGCAGTTTGATGTATGGATTGCTATACTTAATGCGAAAATGAATAATGAAGAACCATTATCAAAACTTAAAATAAGTAATAAAGAACAATCACATATTAAGCATCTGGTTTCAATCATCAATCAATTACCGGAAGTCAATTCAAAATCAGATTTAACAATGATGGTGTATGATTATGATATTAATGATATTTTAACTATTATTGAGCATACGCCAACTCTTTCTAAAAATCACATTAAAACTGCAAGTCCACTGATTATAAATCAACAGACAATTAAAGATTCATATCAACAATTACCTATTAATCAACGACAACAACTAGCTATAAACGGGAATGATTTGATGCAACATTTAAATCAACAAGGTGGTCCTTGGGTCAAAGATGTCTTAAGAAAAGTTGAAATTGCCGTCGTAACTAATAAAGTAAGCAATACGTATAATGAAATAATGAAATGGGTGGATAGTCATGTCAAAATATAGTCAAGATGTTGTAAGAATGCTATATGAACATCAACCTGAATATATTTCAGGTCAATACATAGCAGATCAACTTAATATTTCAAGAGCAGCTGTTAAAAAAGTCATTGATCAATTAAAACTAGACGGTTGTGATATTGAATCTATTAATCATAAAGGGCATTTACTAAAAACACTCCCAGATCATTGGTATAGTGGTATTGTTAATCCGATTATCGAGCAACGTGATTTATTTGATCAAATAGAAGTGATGAGTACAGTAGATTCAACACAATTAAAAGCGAAACAAGCACTAGTAGGTAATCATGATACCTTTTTAATATTGAGTGATGAACAAACAAAAGGGCGAGGTCGCTTTAATCGAAATTGGGCTTCTAGTAAAGGCAAAGGTCTTTGGATGTCACTAGTACTTCGTCCTGATGTACCGTACGCAATGATTCCGAAATTCAATTTATTTATGGCATTAGGAATTAAAGATGCGATTCAACAATTTTCAACTGATGATGTTACGATTAAATGGCCTAATGATATATACATAGATGGCAAAAAAGTGTGTGGTTTCCTAACAGAAATGGTTGCCAATTACGATGCGATTGAAGCAATTATTTGTGGTATCGGTATTAATATGAATCATCAAGAAACTGATTTTGATGAAGAGATAAGGCATAGAGCAACAAGTATGCGTATACATTCAGAATACGATTTTAATCGTTATGAATTTTTAGATATATTAATTAAAGAAATTGAAAAGCGATATAATCAATTCTTAAAAGTACCATTTGAAGAGATTCGTGAGGAATATATTGCAGCTACAAACATGTGGCAAAGACCATTACGTTTCACAGAAAATAATGAACAATTTATCGGTGAAGCCATTGATATTGATCATGATGGTTTCTTAATGGTTAAGGACAATCAAGGACAACTTAGAAGGTTAATTAGTGCAGATATAGAATTATAACAATGTAAACTAGGAGAGATAGCTATGGGAATAGCAACATATGCAGTTGTTGATTTAGAAACTACAGGTAATCAACTTGATTACGATGATATTATTCAAATCGGCATTACTTTCGTTCGACAAAACAAAATAATAGGCACATATCATTCAATGATTCGAACTGATTTAGAAATACCTACGTTTATTCAAGCACTTACTTCAATTGAAGAGACAATGCTTGAACAAGCACCGTATTTCAAAGATATTGCTAATGATATTTATCAACAACTTAAAGACTGTGTATTCGTTGCTCATAATGTCGCGTTTGATTTAAACTTCATTAAAAAAGCATTTAAAAATTGCAATATCAAATACCGACCTAAACGAGTTATGGATACGTTAGAATTATTTAAAGTTGCCTTCCCAACAGATAAAAGCTATCAATTAAGTGAATTAGCCGAAGCACATAACATCCTTCTAACAAATGCACATAGAGCAGATGAAGATGCTACAACCACGGCTCACTTAATGATTAAAGCCTTTGAAAAGTTTGAACAATTACCGCTTGATACATTGAAACAATTATATTATTTAAGTAAAGACTTAAAATATGATTTATATCACATTTTATTTGAAATGGTAAGACAACATAAATCCGCAACATTAGATCAACAATTTGGTCAATTTGAACAAATTATTTATAAAAAGCAAGTAGATTTAAAAGGACCTGTGACTGAATTTAATGGCACATTAAAGACGCTATATAAAAAAGCAACTAAACAATTAGATTTAACATATCGACCACAACAACTTTATTTATCAGAAATTATTTTAGAACAACTTATGCATGGTGAAAAAGCAATGATAGAAGCACCACTTGGAAGTGGCAAGTCTCTAGCATACCTTTTAGCTGCGTTAATGTATAATATCGAAACTGGTCGACATGTTATGATTTCAACAAATACAAAGTTATTACAAAGTCAATTATTAGAAAAAGATATACCGGCATTAAATAACGCACTCAATTTTAAAGTCAACGCAACACTTATTAAAAGTAAAAATGACTATATTTCACTTGGACTTATAAGCCAAATTTTAAAAGAAGAAACTAACAATTACGAAGTTAGTATACTTAAAATGCAATTATTGATTTGGATTACAGAAACGGATACAGGTGATATTCAAGAATTGAACTTAAAAGGCGGACAAAAAATGTATTTCGATCAGAAGATTGAAACTTATGTTCCAGTTCGTCATGATATTCATTACTATAATTACCTCAAACGCAATGCTCAAAATATCCAAATTGGCGTTACGAACCACGCTCATTTAATTCATTCTGATGCTGAAAATTCAATTTACCAGCTATTTGACGATTGTATTATTGATGAAGCACATCGCTTACCTGATTATGCACTTAATCAAGTTACAAATGAATTAAACTATGCAGATATTAAATATCAGTTAGGGCTTATCGGTAAAAATGAAAATGAAAAATTATTAAAAGCCATAGATCATTTAGAACAACAACGTATTTTAGAGAAATTAGATATAGCTCCAATAGATGTGTTTGGTCTGAAATCAAATATTAACGATATTCATGAACTTAATGAACAGTTGTTCAATAATATTTACGATATTGTACAAAACGCAGACGTATATGACGATGACATACACAAATATCATTATGTTTACGAATTTGACAATGATCAGATTATCAAAGATTTACATCGTTTAATACACAAATTAAACAAAACATTAGAAGTGTTTAATGGCATGAGTCACAAAACTATAAAGACTATGAGAAAGCAATTATTATACCTAAAAGAGCGTTTTAGACAAACAGAACAAAGTTTGAAAGATAATCATACAAGCTTTATTTCAATTAAAAATTTAAGCCAAAAATCAACGATTCGTTTACTTGTAAAAGATTATGCTGTTAAAGATATTTTGACACAACAAGTCTTAGATAAATTCAAATCCTTAACATTTATTTCAGGAACATTAACGTTTAATCAGTCGTTTGACTCCTTTAAAAATTGGTTTAACAAAGATGTTAAATTTAATACGTACGAAGTGGCATCAGCATCACAAAATACTAAAAACACTAATGTATTTATTCCGTCGGATGTCGCACCATACAACTATAAGAATGTCGACGATTATGTAGCATCAATTGTTAATTATGTTATTGAATATACAACGACAACAGAATCTAAATGTTTAATCCTTTTTACAAGTTATAAAATGATGCATATGGTTCAAGATATGCTTAATGAACTGCCTGAATTTGAGGATTATGTCATATTAACACAACAACAAAATCAAAATTATAAAATTGTTCAACAGTTTAACCACTTTGATAAGTCTATTCTTTTAGGTACTTCAACATTCTTTGAAGGTTTTGATTTTCAAGCTAATGGTATTAAATGCGTCATGATTGCGAAATTACCGTTTATGAATAAAAACAATGCTAAATATTGGTTAATGAATTCTGAATTTACATCAACTTTTAAAGATTATGTATTACCTGATGCTGTGACACGTTTCAGACAAGGTTTAGGACGCTTAATACGACATGAAAATGATAAAGGATTAATTGTGTCATTCGATGATCGTCTCATCAATAGTAATTACAAAAGTTTCTTTGAACAAACATTAGAACATTACCGCCAGAAAAAAGGTGACATTAATCAATTTAGTAAATTATTATCACAAATCCAAAAATCAGTGGATAAATAAAAGTTGTGTGATAGGATACACATACTTTTAATTCAACTTGTAGAAGTTGGTAATATATTTTGTTAAAATAAATAAGTATTGAAAAAAGATAAAATAATAGGAGACTGGTTATGAATACAACGATTAAACAAGCAAAACAACATCTTAACCAAGAAGTGACAATTGGCGCTTGGTTAACTAACAAACGTTCTAGTGGTAAAATTGCGTTCTTACAATTACGTGATGGCACTGGATTTATGCAAGGTGTAGTAGTGAAATCAGAAGTAGACGAAGATGTTTTTAATTTATCTAAAGAAATTACACAAGAGTCTTCTTTATATGTAACTGGTACAATCACTGAAGATAACCGCTCAGATTTAGGCTACGAAATGCAAGTTAAATCTATCGAGGTTATCCATGAGGCTCATGATTATCCAATTACACCAAAAAGTCACGGTACTGAATTCCTTATGGATCACCGTCATTTATGGTTACGTTCTAAGAAACAACATGCTGTTATGCAAATTAGAAACGAAATCATTAGAGCAACTTATGAATTCTTTAATGATAATGGCTACACAAAAATTGATCCACCAATTTTAACTGCAAGTGCTCCAGAAGGCACAAGTGAATTATTCCATACTAAATATTTTGATGAAGATGCATTCTTATCACAAAGTGGACAACTATACCTAGAAGCTGCAGCTATGGCTCACGGATATGTATTTTCTTTCGGACCAACTTTCCGTGCAGAAAAATCAAAAACAAGACGTCATTTAATTGAGTTTTGGATGATTGAAGCAGAAATGGCATTTACTGAACATGCAAGAAGCTTAGAAGTTCAAGAACAATTTGTTGCACACGTTGTACAATCTGTTCTTAAAAACTGTGAATTAGAATTAAAAACATTAGATAGAGACACATCAAAACTTGAAAAGGTTGCTACGCCATTCCCTAGAATTTCTTATGACGATGCAGTTAAATTCTTAAAAGAAGAAGGATTTGATGATATTGAATGGGGCGAAGATTTCGGTGCACCACATGAAACTGCTATCGCTAATCATTACGATTTACCAGTATTTATCACTAATTATCCTACAAAAATTAAACCATTCTATATGGAACCTAACCCTGAGAATGAAGACACTGTATTATGTGCTGATTTAATTGCTCCAGAAGGTTATGGTGAAATTATCGGTGGATCAGAACGTATCAATGATTTAGAATTACTTGAACAACGTATTAATGAACATGGATTAGATTCAGAAGCTTATAGCTACTACTTAGATTTACGTCGCTATGGTAGTGTACCTCACAGTGGATTCGGTTTAGGTTTAGAACGTACGGTTGCTTGGATTTCAGGCGTAGAACATGTACGTGAAACAGCACCATTCCCACGTTTATTAAATCGTTTATATCCATAAGCATTATTCATTTAAATTTAAGTTATTAATTACATGTAGTCCAGTCGTATAAATAGACTGGGCGTTCATTTTTATCTTATACTAACTTATAATAAAACGTTGCATTTTATTAAGGGCTTCCATAAAAATCCTTCTATTTAATCAGTTTATAGTGAAGGTCTAAATTTTAATGATAGGAGGGACTACAATGGACAAGTTTCAATTAAAAACACGACCTGTTGTGATACGTCGTGAATTGTTAGATCATTACAGTGAACTAGGCATAGATGAACAAGATTTAATCATTTTAATCAAACTTATTTATGCATCAGAAACATCAAATAAACAACCATCCATTGAATCACTTCAACAGGGATCTACGATGCAACCGCGTGAAGTTACTGCAGTCATTCAAAATTTAATTCAACGAGAATTATTAGAATTAAACGTTAATAAAGATGAAGAAGGTCGCTTTACAGAATATATGAATTTAGATCCTTTTTATGAAAAACTAAGTCAATTGCTCAAAAAGCAAACAATTGATACCAATGAGCAAAGTGACAAAGAAAAGTTTAAAACATTATTCCAAATGATAGAACAAACTTTTGCTAGACCATTGTCACCTTATGAAATTGAAACGTTGAACCAATGGATTGATGTTGATAAACATGATATCTCAATTATTCAAGCTGCTCTTGATGAAGCAAATAGTCAAAATAAATTAAGTTTTAAATATATGGATAGAATATTGTTAAATTGGAAGAAAAATAATGTCAAAACAATTGACGACTCTAAAGAAATTAGAAAGCAATTTAATAAACCAAAAATGAAACACACCGTTAAGAAAGTACCAAAATTTGATTGGTTAAATGGAGAGAAATCAGATGATTAGTAAGAAAAAAGCACTTGAAATGATTGATGTAATTGCCGATATGTTTCCAGATGCAGAATGTGAACTAAAACATGATAATGCATTCGAATTAACAATTGCAGTACTTTTATCTGCGCAATGTACCGATATATTAGTTAATAAAGTTACTCGTTCATTATTTGCCAAATATAAAACACCAGAAGATTATTTAAATGTAAGTGATGAAGAATTACAACAGGATATTCGTTCCATTGGATTATATAGAAATAAAGCTAAAAATATCAAAAAACTTTGCCAATCTTTACTTGATCAATTTGATGGGAAGATTCCACAAACACATCAAGAATTAGAAAGTTTAGCTGGCGTTGGACGTAAAACTGCAAATGTCGTAATGAGTGTCGCTTTTAATGAACCTTCACTCGCTGTAGACACACATGTAGAACGTGTTTCTAAACGTTTAGGTATTAATCGTTGGAAAGATAATGTAAGACAAGTTGAAGATAGACTTTGTTCTGTCATACCAAAAGACCGTTGGAATAAAAGCCATCATCAACTTATTTTCTTTGGTCGATATCATTGTCTCGCTCGTAAGCCAAAGTGTGATATTTGCCCATTGTTCAAAGATTGTAGAGAAGGTCAGAAAAGATACAAAGCAAGTTTGAAAGAAGCGTGAAACATTTGATTACTAAACAAGACTTTGAAGAATTAGAACAACAACTCGATCAATTCGCAAGCCAAAAACAATTAAAATCAGCAGAAGCAAAACCAGTTATAGATGCATATTTCGATATGATTATAAGTTATTTTAAACAAATTAATGAAATCAACGAGTTAAATCTAAATGAGCTGGATAACTATCCAGTTGTTCCTATGAATTTTGGTGAGCGCTATCAATACATGTTAGCAAGAAAATATCATTTTATGGGTTATAGACAAATGAAAACATTAAAATCCGAATTAATAAAAATGAATGCTTCGTACCAAATTCGTAAAAAAAGAAACCAATAAATGTATTGTGATTTGTTAAGTATTTCTTACTAATAATGGAATTATGGCATTTACTGGCTAATATAGCTAGTAGGTGCTTTTTAATTTATATAAAAACAAAAAAACGCCCAAATCCTAAATAGGATTTGGGCGTTTCGTCTATATTATGAAGCTTTATTATTAAATATTGAGTTAAAGCTAAATAGACGAGTTAGGGCATTTCCACTTTGTTGGGAACTGCTATTTGAACTATTTGAGCTACTTGAGCTACTTGAATCACTTGAAGATGATCCGCTACTAGATGAAGATGTTGAAGCACCACTGCTACCATGCACGCTTCTATTAGTAGTATCGTTATCTGAATGTCCTTTTACTGATAATGAATCAGGGTCACTACCTTCAACTGAGCTTGGTTTTTTAAAGTCTTTACCATCTCTTGAAGAAATGTCTGACATGACTTCTTCAAATAGATATTGTGGATATTCTTGTTCAGAATGTCCTACGAAAGAGTTAGTTCCGTATTCTTTAACTTTGTTGAAGCCCATCCACACTGACATAGTGTATTGAGGTGAGAATCCGTTGATCCAAACATCTTTGGCTGCATTATCAGGTAAGTTATATTGACTATAAACTTCAGCACCGTAAGTACCAGTACCTGTTTTAGCACCCATATTAACACCAGATACGCCGTGACCATAAGCTGAACCATAGGCTTTAAATGTACCTTTAAGCATTTCAGCTAACATATAGGCTGTAGAATCTTTCATTGCTTTATGGCTAGTATGATCATATTCAATAGTGTCACCATCGTGAGTAACAACTTTTTGAATTGAATGAGCATTGTTATAAGTACCACCATTTGCTAATGAAGCAAATGCAGATGCTAATTGAGTTGGTGAGAATTCTGATGAAGAACCACCAAGTACTTCAGATGGTCCAATTTTACCATCGTAATCTAAACCAACTTTAGATGCGAATTTCTTAGGTGCATCGTTACCTGCGCTAGATTTAGTTTGTTGCCAAGTTTTAAGGGCAGGGATGTTGAAACTTTGTCTTAATGCATCATATGCAGAGACAGTTCCGTGACTCTTCGTATCATAGTTTCGGAATGTTGAACCGTCTACTTGATATGAAGATTCGTCTTGAATAGCATGATTAGTTGCCCAATTCATGTTTTCAATAGCTGGACCATAAGCTAAGAATGGTTTTAATGATGAACCAGTAGGATGTGGATCTGTAGCTTGGTTTCTGTCAACGACGTCTTTATAATTACGTCCACCAGAAATGGCTACTAAACCACCAGTTTTACTATCTAAGATAGTAGCACCAACTTGTTGGTCATCGTTTTTGTAGAAGCTACCATTGTTAATCTTATCTTGAAGCGTTTGTTGAACATCTTTATCCATATTTGTATAGATCTTAATACCACTTTGAAGAACGTTACCTAAGTTTTCTTTCTTGAAGTGTTTGTTATTCATTAATTCTGATTTAACAAAGTTCACATAAGATGCTAACTCTGGGTTTTTATCTTCTGTAGTATTTTGACGTTCTTTATCACTTCTTTGAACTAAGTTAGCTTTAACATCGATTTTCTTAGCTTTCTCATATTCTTTATCGCTTATTCTATGATGATAATGCATTAAGTATAATACAGTGTCTTTACGATCTTCAGCTTGTTTAGGATGATCGTAAATATTGTAATTATTTGGTACTTGAGGTAAGCCGGCTAGGTAAGCTTCTTCAGCTAAGTTTAAATCTTTAAGGTCTTTATTAAAGTAATACTTAGCAGCAGCTTTAACACCAGTTACACCATCAGAGTAGTAAATTTTATTCAAGTAAACTTGGAATATTTCATCTTTACTGTACTCTTGTTCTAATCGGTATGAAAGGTAAGCTTCTTGAGCTTTACGACCGATAGATTTTTGTTGTGATAAGAATGAATCTTTAACAACTTGTTGAGTTAAGGTAGAAGCACCTTGAGCCCCAAATCCACCAGTTAAGTTTTTACCTATTGCACCGAATAGACGTTTATAGTCCAAAGCACCGTGATCATAGAAGCGATTATCTTCTGTAGCTAAGACGGCATCTTTCATACTTTGTGGTACATCTTTGATATTCACATGTTCATGACGTTGACCATAATCTAACGTCTTAACTAAGTCACCGTTTTTATCATAAATCTTAGCAGGGATAGGATCCTCTAACTTAGATTCAGTGAATGCAGGTGCTTTCCATGCGTAATATGCAAATAGTAAGATACCGAGTAACAATAGAACAATAAAGGCAATAAACATAAAGCCAATAATCTTAATAATCGTTCTCTTCACATTTCTATTCTTTTTTTCGTCGGACTTCCCATTATTGCCTTTATTTTTAGGCTGAGAAGACCCTTTGTTTTCCGTCATACGCGGTCCTCACTTTCATCTAATATCAACTTATCAACTGCTTTGAGGTAATTCAATCTAGGTTGATACTGATAAGGAATATGGTAACCATTTTTTCGTATTTCTTCAACTGTTATCGATTTTTTAATATCTTTTTTGTATCTATCCCAAAAGAATTCAAATTTAGAATAGGGTAATAGATAAACTTCATCAAGTGATTTAAATCTTATCATTAAAAAAACAATACCTCGTTGTTGGTATGTGTTCTTCATATGATCAACTTGATGATCATGGATATTATTCAAGGGGAAAGAAGTTTTATTCTTCGTTTCCTTTGCTTCAAAATCGATATAATAGCCATTATAGACACCATTATAATCTGTTGTTGAAGGCGTACGAAAATAAGCTTCATTTATCACAGCTTTACTCCGTTTTGGATAGTGAACATTGACTATCTGTACAGGAGTAGGTTTCTTGTGAATGACTGCGATGCCACTTTTTAAATAGTAAGCATTAGAATGCTCAATATCTTTTTCCAGTGACATACCTCGTCCACCATATTCAATATTACTTGAGTATGATGACGATTTGCGTCCGTCCAAAGTCTTATTTTCTTTGTATGGTTGACCATTAGGATAATTCATATATTTCACCACACAAGTCTGGTAGTAAACTGCGATTATTATACACAAGATTTTACAATTAACCAAACTTTTATAAAATTAATGCATTTTTCACTAACCTAAAATACATCAAACATTATTTTAACGTGCTTTCATTAAATAAACAATAAAAATAGACACATTTATTTCCTTTGTATGCTTATTTAACACGTTTATTTTTATATAAAGCATAGTAAACAGGTAGTTTTTTTATTTAACGTGCAATTTATAACTATAAAAACAATACGTCACGTATGACGGGGGATAAACAATATGATAGATTAATAATGTAGGAGGCTACTAGATGTTAGATATCATTAAAAATTTAATATTAGAAGTCAATCATATGGGCCAAAAATATGAACGAGTTAGAGAAAAAGAGGAAGACGAAGATTTTCATAAAGTTGTAGAACCATATGTTCGAAATATAGATACACAGCTCAATCAACTGAGAAACTATGAACAATCACTCGTTAATACTACATATATGAACAAGAAGAAAGTTGATTTATTATTTAAAAATATTGAAGAACTTTCCGTAGAATGCCATTTTAAACGAACAAGTCGAAAGCTTTTTACAGAAAAAATTAAAGCTGTACAATATGATTTGAATAATATTTTAAAATATAATGTTTAAAGAGGGAAATTATGGTTAAAACTGTTTATATCACTGGATATAAATCTTATGAATTAAATATATTTAAAGATGATGCTCCAGAAGTTTACTATCTAAAGCAATTTATTAAACATAAAATTGAACAGTTATTAGATGAAGGTTTGGAATGGGTATTAATACAAGGTCAGATGGGCATTGAATTATGGACTGCAGATGTTGTTATTGAATTAAAAGAAATATACCCCGAACTTAAACTAGGTGTGATAACGCCTTTCGAGGGACATACATCTAAATGGAATGAACAAAATCAAGCTAAGTACATGAATATTATTAATAACGCTGATTTTACTGAAAGTGTTTTTCATTCTGAGTATCAGGGACCGTTTCAATTTAAACAAACCGACCAATTTATGCTAGACCATACTGATCAAACTTTATTAATATACGATGAAGAACAAGAAGCAAGTCCTAAATTTTTTAAATCTATGTTAGTTGATTTTATGGAAAAAACAAACTATACTTGTGATATTGTGACGTTTGATGAACTCACTGACTTCATCAACGACTTGCAGTGGTCTCAAGATCAAAGTTTCGAATGAGGTGGAAAAAATGTCAGATGTTTCATTAAAATTATCAGCAAAAGATATTTATGAGAAAGATTTTGAAAAAACTATGGCTCGTGGCTATAGAAGAGAAGAAGTAGATGCTTTTTTAGATGATATCATTACAGATTATCAAAAAATGGCAGACATGAATAATGAAGTTGTAAAACTTTCAGAAGAAAACCACAAATTAAAAAAAGAACTTGAAGAATTAAGATTACGTGTTGCGACAACTAGACCACAAGAGAATAAAAACTTTTCTTCAAATGGTTCTAACAACAACGCATCATCAAACAATGTAGATATTTTAAAACGTATCTCTAACTTAGAAAAAGCAGTATTTGGTAAATAATATTTGAATTGGTTTAGACAAAGCTTTCTATTAGTGTGAGCGTGACACTTTGTTTCCATTTAGATGGGGACTTAAATTTTAAAAGGCTTTGTCTAGACCCTTTTTTATGTTATACTCTCAAAGGTGATATTTTGGGTAATCGCTATAGTGATATAGAGGAAAGTCCATGCTCACACAGTCTGAGATGATTGTAGTGTTCGTGCTTGATGAAACAATAAATCAAGGCATTAATTTGACGGCAACGAAATAACCTACGTTCTTTGAATAGGGTTAGAATAGTTTGAAAGTGCCACAGTGACGTAGCTTTTATAGAAATATAAAAGGTGGAACGCGGTAAACCCCTCGAGTGAGCAATCCAAATTAGGTAGGAGCACTTGTTTAGCGGAATTCAACGTATAAACGAGACACTAACATTTTAAATGTTATGGTAGACAGATGGTTACCACCAACGTACCAGTGTGGCTAGTGCACGTTTAGAGTACAATGGAACAGAACATGGCTTACAGAAATATCACAACTAGTTTAGCTCTCCCATCAAACGGAGAGCTTTTTTTAATGATATATTTACTTAAATCAATTTTACCCAAAATATTTTAATTCACTTTATAAAAATAAATGACTATGTATGATTAAACTTTAAAAGTATCTTTGTTAAAATAAACATAAATCAAATGAATCTAAAGGAGAACAATGCATGTTTCAATTATTAGCAGTATGTCCAATGGGATTGGAATCAGTAGTAGCTAAAGAAATACAAGAATTAGGCTATGAAACACAAGTAGAAAACGGTCGTATCTTTTTTGAAGGTGACGAAAGTGCTATTGTTAAATGTAACTTATGGTTACGTACAGCAGACCGTGTCAAAATCGTTATGGGGCAATTTAAAGCCACAACATTTGATGAACTTTTTGAAAAAACTAAATCATTACCATGGGAAACAATTATTGACCAACAAGGGAGTTTTCCAGTGCAAGGACGCAGTGTAAAATCAACACTTTATAGTGTGCCAGATTGCCAAGCTATCACTAAAAAAGCCATCGTTGAATGTCTAAAACATGCATATAATGAAAAAGGCTGGTTAAATGAAACAGGGGCTAAGTACCCAGTAGAAGTTTCTATTTTAAAAGATAATGTATTACTTACAATTGATACATCTGGCTCTGGATTAAACAGAAGAGGTTATCGTTTAGCTCAAGGTGAAGCGCCAATTAAAGAAACGCTAGCTGCAAGTTTAATTAAATTAGCCAATTGGACTGGCGATACACCATTAATTGATCCGTTCTGCGGTTCAGGGACTATTGCTATCGAAGCATGTCTAATTGCACAAAACATTGCACCTGGGTTTAATAGAGACTTTGTATCTGAAGAATGGAATATCATGCCACCAAATATTTATGATGAGATGCGAGATGAAGCTGATAAGCAAGCTGATTACGATAGAGAGATTCAAGTTTACGCTTCTGATATTGATCCAGAAATGGTTGAAATCGCTAAACGTAACGCTGAAGAAGTTGGCTTATCAGATATCATTCAATTCAACGTTAAAGACGTCAATACATTAACGATTGATAGTGAAGAACCTATCGCTTTAATTGGTAACCCACCATATGGTGAACGTATCGGCGATAGAGAAGAAGTAGAAGAAATGTATCGTTATATGGGTACATTGATGAAACAACACCCATATCTATCTACTTATATCTTAACAAGTAATAAAGAATATGAGTTTTTAGTAAATAAAAAAGCAACAAAACGTCGTAAGTTATTTAACGGTTATATTGAATGTACTTATTATCAATATTGGGGTAAGAAACCTCAAACGAAAGATTAAATTAATCAAACAGTTCATTAGCACTCTCATTGCAACTATAGTAAAGTTGTTTTGAGAGTGTTTAAATTTAAATTACTGATGAAATTAATAAATAATATAATCAATAGATGAGAGGAGTAATATATATGAAGAATGTTTTAATTATTGGAGCAAATGGTAGAGTGGCCATTGAAGCAACTAAAATTTTCTTAGAAAACTCAAATTTTAATGTAAATCTATTTTTAAGAAATGCACACCGTATTCCAGATTATGGTTCAAACAGAGTAACTGTATTTGAAGGTGACGCTAAAAATCAAAGCGATTTAGAGAAAGCATTAGATAATATCGATATCGTATTCACTGGAACATCTGGTTCACTTAATCGTCATGCTGAAACGATTGTAAAAGCCATGGATGCAAAAGGAATTAAACGTTTAATTTTAATTGCTGCCCCAGGAATCTATGATGAATTACCTGAACCATTTAATGAATGGAACAAACAACAATTTGGCGAGAAACTTAATTTATATCGTCAAGCTGCAGATACAATTGAACAATCAGATTTAGATTATACAATTATTAGACCAGGTTGGTTAACTGATAAAAATGAAAACATTTATGAAATCACTACAAAAGATGGCCAATTCGAAGGAACTGAAGTATCTAGAAAAAGTGTCGCAAACTTAGCAGTACAAATAGCAAAACACCCTGATTTACATTCAAAAGAGAATATTGGTGTATTCAAGCCAGGCACTGAAGGCGACAAACCAGCTTGGTTCGAATAATCCTTCCCTAAATTCATAGGTTTTGAGTAATATATATGATAATATTTTAAGTAATATCATAATCTATGATTATTGGCTTACTCAAAAGAGGTTATGACAAAGTATCTTACATTAAAATTGCGTTTTGGATTTTAAGTCGTTTTGTCTTGACCTCTTCTTTTTTTATCGAAAGAACTAAAGGGGATTAAAACGTATGACACACACTGAACAATTAGACATATTATATAAACTAAAAAAAGAAGTCGAAAAATCAAACAACACTGCTTTATTAAACACAATTAATCAAGTTATTAAAAAGGTTTACAAAAATCAATTTACTACTTCATTTGTTGGTCACTTTTCAGCAGGTAAATCAACACTAATTAATTTGTTATTAGAACAAGATATTTTACCTAGCTCTCCAGTACCAACAACAAGTAATACAGCAATCGTCTCAGTTTCTGATTCAGAAGACATTATTGCCAATTTACCGGATCAACAATATACAAAATTAAAAACCTATGACGAAGTAAAACAGATGAATCGCCAAAATATAGACTTAGAGTCTGTAGAAATCAACTTTAAGTCTGATAAATTTGATAATGGCTTTACATTTCAGGATACACCCGGCGTTGACTCTAACGTAGCCACTCACCAAACTACAACTGAACAATTTATGTATACGAGTAACGTATTATTTTATACTGTTGATTATAATCATGTTCAATCAGCGCTTAATTTTCAATTTATGAAACGAATTAATGAAGTAGGTATTCCTGTTGTGTTCATCATTAATCAAATAGACAAACACAATGATGACGAACTTTCATTTGATACGTTTAAATCTAGAGTTGAAAAATCAATTAACGAATGGGAAATTAAATTAGAACATATTTATTATGTATCTAAATTTGACCATCCTGAAAATCAAATCAAGCAATTATCTGATTATCTCTTATATTTAGACGAAAATAGAGAATCAATGGAAGATTATATTGAACGCACAGTATCATTTATTACTGATGCACAATTATCATATATCCAAAATGAAATGCAAAGTATTTTAGAATACTTAAATATTGAAGAAGAAGAATTTGAACAAGCATATTTAAATTTCCAACAAACGCAATCTGTATCAGAAGAAGCACAATTGTTAAATGATAAAGATAAATTAAAGTCTTATCTCAAACAAAAACGTAAAGACATTTTGGAAAATGCTTATATTATGACTCATGATATGCGAGAACAATTAAGATCTTATTTAGAAAGTAAGGCTACAGATTTTAAAGTAGGTGGATTTTTCAATAAATCTAAGAAGAAGGAAGAAGCACAAACAGAACGTTTAAACAAAGCAGTTGATATGCTTCAAGAAAAGATAAACACCCAAATTCGCCAACCTATGAGAGAAGATATGTCATTTTTAACACGATTTATTAATCAGAAAAATATTAATGAACATATTTTAAATCAGTCTTATGATATACCAAACGATTTAGTTTCTTCTTTATATCAACCACAAACAACTATAAGTAATACGTATGTATTAACATTTTCTGATGAAGTGGTTAAAGCAATTAATCAATTTGTTGAACGCCAATCAAATCCATTATTTGAAAAGGCCATTCAACATGTTCAAGCTAACGAAATAGAAACTGAAGATAGTGAAGCATCAGAAGAATATCAACGATATATGAAATTAAATAATTTGAAAGAATCTCTAACAACACGCAATTATCAACATTACTATATACATTTAGAAGATTCTTTAGATAAATTAACAGGACGTACTGAAGCTAACTTCACGATTAAACAACAAAATGATACAACACATCATCAAAATAGAGATTCAATTCAATCAGAAAGCGATGATGTCTCAAGTTCACAAATTGATATTGAAAAGGCATTAAATGTAATCGAAGATATACCGTTATTTGAGCGAACTCAAATGGACATAAAGCAAACATTAACTCGTCTAGATCAAAAAATCACAAAAATTGGCGTATTTGGTACATTCAGCGCAGGAAAGAGTAGCTTAATTAATGCCTTATTAGGTGGTCAATATTTAGTAAGTTCACCAAACCCAACAACAGCGGCGACAACCGAATTGACTTACGGTGAAAACAGCAGTATTACTTTAAAATCATCAAAGCAATTACTTCAAGAAATTAACCAAATGCTTGAATACTTCAATCAGTCATTCGATTCACTTGATGAATTTATTAATAGTGATATAACGCAATTAAAATCAAAATTAGAAAAAAATCAACTTGCGTTTATTTCTGCTGTAGAAAAGCATTATGACATGTATATCAATATGTTAAACGATGGTGAAGTACATCAAATCGAACAAGATGATGTAAAAAAATGGTCTGCAGAAGATGAATATGCAACATTTGTTAAAACAGTTCATTTACAAGTACCTGTTGAATGGCTTAAAGGAAAAATTATTGTCGATTCACTTGGTTTACATTCAAATAACCAACGACATACAAATGAAACAGAACAAATACTTACTTCTTCAGATTTAATTTTATATGTTAGTTACTTCAATCATTCATTTACTGACAATGACAAAGCCTTCATTGAACATATGAAAGATATGAATCAGCTAAACGAAAATCAAGCTTTCAAAATGATTATCAACGCGGTTGATTTAGCTGAGAGTGAACAAGATTTAGATGCTGTTAAAGATTATGTTGCTGATGCACTTAATCAAGTACAGTTACAATCAGACGTTTTTGGTGTATCTAGTCGAGAAGCATTAAAATCTAACGATGAAGGTATCAATCAATTGAAAGAAAGCATTCAACACTTTGTCGACATTGAATCTAAGACAATTCTAGAACAACAAATGATTCATCAACTACAACAAATCGACAAGTCATATGTTGAAATGATAGAAGAATTTGAATCTAATAAAGATGATATTGCTAAGCGTCAACAAAAATTAGAAACATATAAAGACCAACAAAGACTTGGTCATCAACTAATAGATACAACATCACAATATACGAATAATGAAGTTGAAGAACAAGTTTATCATTTAAATTCACGACTAAAACTTCAATTAATGGACGATATTAAATCTGTATATAACAGTCAAATGACTCAAAATAGTGATTTTAATGAAGAAAAGAAAAATTCGACTAAAATTTATTTAGATCAAATTCATCAAAGACTGTTCTTAGAACAATCATTAATTACTGAAAGAATTAAAAGATACTTTAATCAACAATTAGATGAACAAGTGGCACCTGTGTTACAACAATTAAGTCAATTGCATATCATAGTTAATCCACGTTTCAATTTACAACCAGATGTCATTAATAAACCGTTACTTCATATTGAACTTAACGATATGATGAGTGAATTACCTAAACAATTAACAAAACGTAAAATCCTTAATCCAAATTCACAGAAAGAAATTCACGAATATATTTGTCAAAGTACATTAGAATTGCTTCAATCAAATTTCAATCAGTTAAGACAGCAATTGGAATCATATGTTGATCAAATGTCTTCAGAAGCAGAAGAACAATTTAACAGTATCGAAGAAAACATTCAAAGTCAGATTAACGAACTGTTATCATTTAACTTGGATGAATCATTAATTACACAACTCAAAGATAAACACCAACAATTAGAAGCAATCATTTATTAAGAAAGAAGGATTACAAAAATGCCTAACAAAGTTTTACTCGTTGATGGCATGGCATTATTGTTTAGACACTTTTTTGCAACTAGTCTACACAGTCAATTCATGTATAATTCAAAAGGCGTGCCTACTAACGGCATTCAAGGATTCGTTCGCCATATCTTCTCTGCTATCAAAGAAATTCAACCAACTCACGTGGCTGTTTGTTGGGATATGGGACAATCAACATTTAGAAATGATATGTTTGATGGTTACAAACAAAATCGATCAGCACCTCCAGAGGAATTGATATCTCAATTTGATTATGTAAAAGAAATCTCTGAACAATTTGGCTTCGTTAATATTGGTGTTACTAATTACGAAGCAGATGATGTGATAGGAACATTAGCAAAATCATATTCAACAGATAATGACGTTTATATTATTACTGGCGACAGAGATTTACTTCAATGTATTAATGAAAATGTGGAAGTATGGCTAATTAAAAAAGGATTTAATATTTATAATCGTTACACATTAAATCGATTCAATGAAGAATATCAATTAGAACCTCAACAATTAATTGATATTAAGGCGTTTATGGGTGATACTGCAGATGGTTATGCTGGAGTAAAAGGGATAGGCGAGAAAACGGCTATAAAATTAATTCAACAATATGGCAGTGTAGAAGAAGTCATCAATCAAATTGACGCTTTAACACCCGGACAAAGAAATAAAATTAATGACAATATGAATGAATTACATTTATCTAAACGTTTAGCTGAAATTCATACAGAAGTTCCTTTAGATAGTGAACAATTATTTATGGATATGGCTTTTGCCACAACATTAAATCATATTCTATCTATTTGTAATGAACACGAACTATACGTTTCAGGAAAATATATTTCAAGTCATTTATAAATTTTAGCAATCGAATTCATCATATAGACTTTATAGTTTATATAGAATTCGATTGCTTTTTTGTATTTTTAACGCAATTTTAATAATTATAATTATAATTTGTAAAAATTTTAATTACACATAAATTATATTTTGTGCTATTATAATTTAGAGCATAACTAAATTGTTCAACAACATGCTGTAATGTATTTTTATAGTCTGACTTTTAATTTCAAAAAATGTAAGACATAGATTTAATTTTCATTATCCATTACCAATTAGTGAGAATTATTATCATAATACATTACATTTTTATCAGGCAATTATACATTCACAACAAACACATCAGAGAAACAACATCAAGACAAGGAGTGAACAATAAAAATGAACGATCGTGAGAAATTACAGAAGTTTAGTATTCGTAAATATACAGTTGGTACATTTTCAACTGTAATCGCAACATTAGTATTTTTAGGATTTAACGCATCTAATGCACAGGCTGAAGAAACAAGCGCCAAGGAACAAACTAAAAATCAAACTTATCAGCATCAAGATGGACAACAGTCAAACACATCTGATTTAGCTAAACAAGAAACAAATACAATTTCACAGACAACCGATAAAGCAAATACTAATGTAGAAACTTCTATCGATAACTCAAGTCAAGAGTCTACAAAAGTAGCAAATTCAAAGAAATCTAATCAATCAGAACAAAATAGTTCTAAAGCACCGATTCAAAATTCTGAAAATACTGTAAATAAGAATCAAGAAGTTACAAATTCATCTGATTTAGAGCAGGGTAACACATTACAAAATGAACAACTTAATCATGCTGAGAATAAATTAACTGCACATGTTGAAGATAGCACTCGTCAAATTGATATAAACAATGACAATGCTCAACATTCACAAATTGATAAAAATGCTTTACAAGCATTTTTTGATGCAAATTACCATGATTATCGCTTTGTTGATAGAGAGAAAGCTGATAAAACGGCTTTCAATCAAGTAAAAGCAGCATTCGATAAAATTAATTTATTATTAGGAAGTAATGATGAATTAGACAATAAAACATTGCAATTAGCATATAAAGAATTAGAACAAGCTGTTGCAACTATTAAAACTCTACCTAAAAGACAAGCTCAAGTAAGACGTAATCATCGTATTGAAGAACGTTCTGTAGAGCCAAAAACTAGTTCAGTAGAGCCAAGAGTAGGTTCTGATTATCAAAATGCATTATCAGGATACTATGTAAGTAGTGAGATTGACGGTTCAGGATACCCAGTTGGTACCTTTGTTAGTGCATCAAATAGAGACTCACCTAACGTACCAGCTAGAGACCACTTTAATATTTTACATGCTGCTGAATCAAAAGAGTATGCGTTAATGTCAGCTAAACAATTGAAAGATGGCTATGAATGGACAATAAAATTCAACAGAGCTTATGTAAAGCATGACAAAATGGTATTTTGGTTTGGACTACCAGAAGGACAAACACCAGTAGGCGAGACTAGAATTAGTATTGTCGATCGAGATCACAATAATATAATTAGTAGCACTGGGGCAGGTGCAGGTTTAGATAAACCTTTACCTGAATTTTGGAGTAATGGAGATCAAATTGACAGAAAAAGAGCTTATGGTTTTGATGAAGGACCACCAAATGGCCATACATTCTACGAAATGTCTGATATTCAAATCTATAATTTTAAAGACTTAGCACGTCCTAGTGGCTACTTTACTGATCAAGGTGCTAGTGATGAAGCTAAATCTAAAGGGTATGAGTTATTAACTCTATTAAATGGTGAAAACAAAAATGAAATTCCAGGTTTAAGTAGAATATACGCATTTATAGGTAAAGGTGACTCTAGTTATACTATTACATTTAAAACGACTGGATCTACTAGTCAAAGGTTATACTACGCTGCAGGTGCACGTGCATATGAATATAATCAATATTCTAACTATAGCCAACTTTATGTAGAGCCTTTAAATTTATTCACTGAAAGAATGGCTAGCACAAACCAAATAGTTAACCGTAGTTATCGTATAGGTAATAAAAAACAAATTTACGATCCAGCAACTAACTCTTATAAAACAAAATTAGTTTTAGAAAGTAACAATTTTTCACAAGATTACGCTAGTGATCCATTGAGTTATATCAAATCGCCAACTAATGATGTTTTAGGATTTTTCAATCCGGATTTAAATTATAATGGTAAACGTGATTTTACACCTCAACCTTTGAATGAATACGAAATAAGTCAATTATTCACTGATGAAAAATTAAGAGAATCATTAAATTCTGGTAGGCCAATTCGGTTATTGATTGGATTTAATTATCGTGACAGATATCAAAATGAACAAACTCTTACTCCTGCTTATTTAACTGTCTTACCAGAATTACGTTATAATATATTATTTTTCACTAACGATGAAATTTTAGACCGTGCATTATTACCAATATCTCAAACAGCTGGTCATCCAGTTTTTGCTTTAAATCCTGGAGAAATGCAAAATAGCACGTCTACTTCTGGTGGAAAAACGATTTATAATCAACCATTAAGAATTAACTTAGTGAGTAATGCGCCATTTACTGATTCTGATTGGTCCATTACCGGTATACCTAAATCCCTGAGAATCCAAAGTTCTGTAGACCGTGTTAATACTGCTTATGAAAAAAATATCGAATTAGTAGGCCATCTAGATCCGGGTATTTATTTTGCAACAGTCAGATTCGGAAAAAATGAACAACAATTTGAAATACGTGTTAAACCACCTGCGCCGCATATAGTAACAACCGCTGAAGAATTACATGGTAAAGGTGGGGAAATGCCAAGAATAGTTATAGATAATGTGCCTAATGACCCAACAGCTTTAGTCTACTTAATAACTTCAAAGGATAAAGGTAAAAATGGTACTAATGATCCTGCATCAGTACCAACAGGCTATGCAACTCTTGGAACACAAACACCTACATATGATAGTCATACAGTTGTTATTGAAAAAATAATGGATTTGTATTCCCTTTACCGCCTGCAGGGGGAAATATTAAAGCGATAGTATTTTATAACAAAAATGTACAATCTAACTGGGGAAATGTAGTTCCAATTTTACCTGATGATACACCACCAACTATCAGCGACCCTGTAGGTATTGAAAAGAAATATTATAGAGGTGAAAATGTTAGTTTCACTGTTAATGTATCAGATGAGCGATACGGAACAGGTATTAAAAATGTAAATGTTACTAATCTGCCAAGCGGATGGACAACACATTTAGAGAAAAGTTCAGATGGTATATCAGGTGTACTGACTATTTCTGGAACAATACCTAATAATCAAACTTATAATAGTCAACTTTCATTTGCGATTACAGCAACTGATAACGCGAACAATACAAGCCAAGCTAAACAAGTTTCACTCAACGTGGGTAAAATGAGTCAGGATTTTGAACCAGTGGGTCTTGATAATGCTGAAAAAATAAAAGTATCAGATCCAATGTCAATTTCCTTTGAAGAACTACTTCAAATAAGTCAATCACTTTTAAATAAAAATGCAAATTTAAAAGATAAATTAGCAAAAACAAATAATCTAGCCATTGGTTCGAATGGTTCAGCTCAATTTACTTACAAAGATGGTTCAACAGACCATTTATCACCATCTCAAGTCATTACTTATGAACCTATAAGAAATGCGGCCTATGCTAGTGGAGATAATTTAAAACAAGCTACAATTGTTATCGCCAAAGGACAAGCTTTTAATTTTGGAGAGTTACAACAATATTTCACTTTAGAAGATGGTGCAGCATTACCAAATAATTTATTCTATAATATTTCAGCTATTAATCCGTTACCTACTCCGTCTGAAATTTCACATCTAGATGTAGGAACATACGATTATCAAGTTCAAGCTGCTAATGCGTATCATCAAAATCTAGCACCATTGACGCTTTCATTAAAAGTCATCGACGTTAATGAACCAACTGATGATCAACGTGTTTATAGAATTTCAAAATATCAATTAACTGACGATGAAGTCACTAGAGTGAAACAATCATTTATAAATGCTAATAGTCATATTCTTCCATTAACTAAAAATGATATTACTGTTAATAATCCTTTATCTGATCAAGGTGTAAGCACTGTGACTGTTACTGTCACTAAAGGAAAACTAGTTAAATCATTTACTTCAAATGGTAATCATATGTCTTTCCTTCGTTGGGTTGATTTTCCTAATGATTATCAAGTGTCATGGACGAGTCCGAGAATAGAAAATATACCGACTGATGGAGGGCTTGAATGGACACCTGATCATAAATCTTTAATTTATAGATATGATGCTACTTTAGGTCAAGATTTTAATACAAATGAAGTATTAAACTTATTAGTAGCTAATACAAATATTCCTGGTTTACGAACAAATATTGCTGGTACTGAAAAAGAAACAGCTGAAGCCGGTGGTCGACCAACTTATAGCACGACAGGTTACTCACTAACTTCACCTCAAGGTGATGGACAACGTTTTTACACTTTAGATGATCAACCGATTCAAGTGCTAGATATTGTAACGACTAATACCGGAATTGGTGGACAAACTATTACTTATTCTAATTTGAGTAACAACAGCCATAATTCAACATTAATGAATGTAAATAAACCAGCTATTAACGGCGCAGATGCATTTACTATTGATAAAGTTATTAAAAATAATACAATCAGTAATGTTCATAATGCGATTTATCGAGCTCAATTGTATCTAGCGCCTACCGGTCCTAAACCTTACATTGAAAATTTAAATTCAACCTTAGCTACTACGACTGACACAATTAATGTGTACTTTGTTCCAAGTGATAAAGTTAATCCAACAATTTCAGTTGAAAATCCAACAAATCAGCAGATTTATTCTGGAGAAACATATACAAATCATATTACTGCTAATGATAATTATGAATTAAGAAATGTAACTGTAAGGCCTACATCTCAAATCACAGGCAATGTATCAAATAATAATCAAGTAGCTTCTTTTGTTGTTCCTAATGTAACACGTACAACAAATAAAACAATTAACTTAATTGCAACAGACACAAGCGGTAATAGTACTGAACATTCATTCAATATAGCAATCAAACCATTAAAAGATAAATATCGTGTTTCAACAACTTCTACAGCTCAAAATCCAGTCAGAATCGCTAATATTAGCAATAATGCGAGTATTTCACAAGAGGACCAAGAAGCTATTACAAACTCAGTTACTTTGACAGAAATAGTACCTAATAGAAGTTATGCCACAGCATCAACAAATGAAGTTCAAAGTAAAACTGTAAGTAATGTTCGTAGACGCGGTAATAATGCTGATGTAACTGTTACAGTAACTTATACAGATGGAACTTCATCAACTGTAACCGTACCAGTTAAGCACATTCTTTATAATGTGATTGCTTCACCAAAATTTACAATACAAGGTCAAAATTTTGTTAGTGGTAAAGGATCAGCTCCAAGTGATTTCTTCACATTAGATAATGGAGACCCTGTACCTGATGCGACAATCACATGGTTACCAAATAACACACCTAATAAAAATAATTCAACTATTGGTGAAAACATCACAGTTAGAGCTAATATTTTATTTGATGGTGAAACTTCACCAATTGAAAAAGAATCATCGTATATGATTGTAAAGACTGTGCCTAAACAAGTATTTGTTGCACCTAAATTGGGAACATTCCCTGATATTACTGACGTCAACAACCCTAAAGAATTTTTAAAACCAATTAATAACTCATGGTCTAACCAACCTGAAAATATGAGATTTGAGTTTATTGGCAATAATGGCTTAGGACCAAATACACGTCAAATAGGATTCCAAACTAGACTAGTACGTGTAACTTATGCTAATGGTCAAACTGAAAATGTTAGATTCTTATCTAAAGTACGTCCAGACCCACCAATTATTGATGCAAATTCTGTAAGTTACAAAGCTGGATTAACAAATCAAGAGGTTAAGTTATCTAATGTATTACCAAATTCAACAGTCCAATTATTTAAAGCAGATGGCACACCATTAACAATTACAAACCCACAAATTGGCGACAATCGTACACTAGTTGTTACTGTCACTGATGCATTACCTGATGGTGAAATTAAAGCTACTGCAACGTTGTCAGAAGGTAATCTTTCTTACACATCTATAAATGATCGTGGCCAAGTTACAAATGAAAGACACTCTGAAACTGTAGATTCGTTAGATAGTGATAGTGTTCGAGTAACAACACAATTACAAGCCATTGACGAAGGAGCAGTATTAGTTAAAGGTGGAAATAACTTTGATTTTGATCATGCAGAACGTTTTATTAAGAATGCATCAAGTGGCACAACAGCTACATGGCAAGATAATCCTGATAATTGGAAAAATAATGTAGGCTCATTTACTAAAACAGTTACAGTCACATTACCAAACGATCAAGGCACTAGAACTGTTGATATACCAGTCAAAATTTATCCATCAGCAGTCGCAATTACTCCTGCTCGTGATAAAAAGGGTACAAATCTTACTCACGGCACTCAAGCTATTAATTATATAACTTTTGAACCAAATCAAGATACAACAGGAATTACTGCTGAATGGGCTAATAATTCTGCACCAACTTCTAATACTGCAGGCGTACAAAACTTAACAATTAACGTAAATTATCCTGGTATACCTACACCAGTGCAAGTACATGTAAAAGTGTATGTATATCAATTTGATTTCCCTCAAAGTGAATATACAACAACAATAGGTACAACATTTGCGTCAGGCATTGATGCTTCTCAATATGCTCATAATGAAAATGGTGATGGCCTACCTAATGACGGATTCACATATCGTTGGAACAAAACTGCAACTGGTACTAATAATGCAAGCTGGTCAGCTATGAACAAACCAAATGCAGCTAAAGTAGTAAATGCTACATATGATGTTTTATACAATGGTCGAACATTTGCGACATCTCAACCAGCTAAATTTATTGTTAAAAATGTTCAACCAACTAAACCAACTATCAGTGAAACGGCTCAAGGTGAAATTACAATTGCACCAGGTAATGATCAACGTATTAATACAAGTTCTGGAAATGTTACAACTTATGCCGATAGATTAGTAATTAAACGTAATGGAAATGTAATTACTTCATTTAATAGAAATAATAATAGAAGCCCTTGGACTAAGGAGCAAACTGCTCATACTGTAGCAGGACTCGTAGGTACTGGTAATGGAATTACCGTTGCAGCAGGAACATTTAACCCAGCTGATACAATTCAAGTTATCGCAACTCAAGGTAGTGGAGAATTAACTAGTGCTGAACAACCAAGTGATGAATTCACAGTTATAGCACCACAACCAAATCAAGTTTTATCTACTACATGGAACAATGGTCAATTAGACATTACACCTAATAACCCAACAGGCAATTTAGTTAACCCAACAAATGCTGTTGATATTACTTACACTGAACAACTTGCTAATAGTACTGAACAAAATAAAACATTACATGTTGTTAAAGGTACAAATGGCAAGTGGTCTATAGCTGATCAACCAAGTTACATTACGTTAGACAGTACAACTGGTAAAGTAACGTTTAATGCTAATTCAATTAAACCTAACTCAGAAGTAACTGCGGTTGCTAAAGCAGGTTCTGGTAATGCAGCAAGTTCTAATTCTAGAACATTAACATCACCATCAGAGCACACAGTAACAACGGATCAAATTATTAAAGAATTCGGCGTAAATGTTACTGCAGAAGAAATCAACAATGCTGTACATGTTAATAACAAACAAAATGCAGCAATTAAACAAGGTACAAATATGCCTACAAGCTTAGCTGGCGGTAGCACAACAACAATTCCTGTCATCATTACTTATAACGATGGTAGTACTGAAGAAGTAACTGAAACAATCTTTACTAAATCAGATAAACGTGAATTAATTACTGCTAATGCTCATTTAGATGATGCAATTAGTACTGACGGTAAAACACCATCAAGTATTAATCAATATAACCAAGCAATGACAGCTGCCGAGCAACAAATCAATGCTGCTAAAGCTGAAGCAAATCAAGTCATTCAAGATCAATTTGCGTCACCTCAACAAGTTAGTGCTGCTTTAACAAAAGTACAAGCAGCTCAAACGAAAATTGATCAAGCAAAAGCATTATTACAAGATAAAGCTGATAATAGTAAACTAGTAACAGCGAAAAACAACTTACAAGCAGCTGTTGATCAAGTACCTTCAACAGACGGTATGACTCAACAAAGTATTGATAATTACAATACGAAGCAACAAGTGGCTCAAGTAACTATTACTAATGCACAACAGGTGATTGATAATGGAGATGCCACTGAACAAGAAATTGCTGATGAAAAAGTAAGCGTAGAACTTGCATTAACTGAACTTAACGAAGCAAAAGCTAATTTAACTGCTGATACAACTGCATTACAACAAGCAGTACAACAGCTTGATAGAACTGGTTCAACTACTGATAAGAAACCAGCTAGTATTACAGCTTACAACCAAGCAATGCAAGCACTTAATAGTGATTTAACTACTGCTCGTAACAATGCGAATGCCGTCATTAATAAACTAATTCGCACTGTACAAGAAGTACAAGATGCGATGACTGCAGTAAATAGAGTCAATGAACAAATCACTCAAGCTATCGATCAATTACAACCTTTAGCAGATAACAGTGAATTAAAAGCAGCGAAAGCAAAACTTGATGAGGAAATAAATAAATCTGTATCAACAGATGGTATGACTCAAGAATCAATCAATGCTTACCAAACAGCTAAACAAACGGCTCAAGCTGAATCAAATAACGCACAACAAGTCATTGATAATGGAGATGCAACTGACCAAGACATCGCAGCTGAAAAAGCTAAAGTTGAAACTCAATACAATAACTTAAAACAAGCTATTACTAACTTAACGCCATATAAAGCACCGTTAGAAGCAGCGAAAAATGAGTTAGAAAATGATATTAACCGTTCGACAAGCACAACTGGTATGACTGCGGATTCTGTCGCTAACTTTAATGAAAAACGCAATGCTGCACAACAAGCTTTAGAAGCTATTACTCAAGTACTTCAAGGTAATCCAGATGTAGCAACAATTAGAGAAAATGTGACTCAAGCTAATAACGCTAAATCTGCTCTTGATACTGCACGTGATGGTTTAACTGTAGATGAAGTGCCATTAGAAAATGCGAAAAATGAGTTACAACAAAGCATCACTCAAGCTGAAAGCACAAGTACAACAGGAATGACTCAAGCTACAGTGAATGCATTTAATGAAAAATTAAATGAGGCTAAAAAAAAATTAAAAGCTATTTCTCAAGTATTAAATGGTAATCCAACAGTTGATAACATCAATACAAATACAATCCAAACTAACAGTGTTAAATCTGAATTAGACCAAGCAAGAACTAACTTAACACCAGACAAAGCACCACTAGAAGCGGCTAAACAAGCGTTAGAGCAAAGTATTAATCAACCAACTGATACTGTTGGTATGACAACCGCTTCACTATATGAATATAACCAAAAATTAGAAGCAGCACGTCAAACTTTAAATGCAGTGAATCAAGAACTAGCTGGACAACCATCAGTTCAAACTATCAATGATAAAGTGACTCAAGCAACTAACGCTCAATCTGAGTTAGATCAAGCAAGAGCTGGTTTAACATTAGATCGTCAACCAACATTAGAAGCATTGCAAAATGCGACAAGTCTTAACCATGCTCAAAAAGATAACTTCAGAGAGCAAATTAATGCTGCACAAAATCATGCTGGCCTTGAAACAATTCAAAATAGTATTAATGCATTAAATACCGCTATGACAGCATTACGAGACAGCATTGATGATAATGATTCAATCAAAACTGGTATTAACTATACTGATGCAACATCATCTAACAGAACAAATTATGATAATGCAGTAAATGCAGCTAAAGACATTATTGGAGAACAAAATAGTCCAACAATGTCTCCTGACGCAGTTAATCAAAAAGCAAATACTGTTAATTCAACTAAAGATGCCTTAGACGGAGAGCAAAACTTACAACGTGCTAAACAAGAAGCGATTGATACAATTACTAACGCTAATGATTTAAATCAAGCGCAAAAGAACGCTTTAACACAACAAGTAACGCAAGCTCAAAATGTACTAGCAGCGAATGATATTAAACAAAATGCAACTGCTTTAGATACAGCTATGGCCAATTTAAAACAAGGTGTCGCTAACCACGCTCAATTAGTTCAAGACGACAACTATGTCAATGCAGATACTAATAAGAAGAATGATTATGATACTGCTTATAACCAAGCTAACGAAATCATTAATGGCAACGCTCAAAATCCAACGTTAATACCTAATGATGTAACTAACGCATTACAACAAGTGTCTCAGGCTGAAACTGCATTAAACGGTTCAGATAACCTTAACAATGCTGAACAAGAAGCTCAAACAGCACTTGGTCAATTAACGCATTTAAATGACGCTCAACGTCAACAGTTACAGTCACAAATCAACGACGCACATCAAGTTGATACTATTAACGCAGCGAAAGAACTCGCATCTAACTTAGACACGGCAATGAATAACTTACAAAATGCTATTGCTAATAACGAAGCAGTAAAACGTGGCGAAGATTACTTAGATGCAGATAATGAAAAGCAAAATAACTACAATCAAGCAGTTTCAAATGCTAAACAAATCATTAGTGAAACTACGCAACCAACAATGACTGTTGATGCAATTAACCAAGCGATAAATCAAGTTACTTCAACAAAAGATGCATTAAACGGTGAAGAAAAGCTTGAACAAGCAAAACAACAAGCAAACAATGAGGTGAATACACTATCTCATTTAAATAATGCTCAAAAAGCAGATATCACTTCTAAAATTAATGATGCAACTAATATCGCTAACGTTAATTCAGTGAAACAATCTGCCAATGATTTAAATACTGCAATGAGTAACTTACAAGATGCAATTAACAGCGAAAATGACACGTTAAATAGTCAAAATTATCAAGATGCATCATCTGATAAACAAACTAACTACACAACAGCAGTTAATGAAGCTAAAGCAATCCTATCTCAAAATGGTCCTAACAAAACTCAAGACCAAGTTAACGCAGCTATTGCTAAAGTGAACACAGCTAAAAATGAATTAAACGGTAACCGTAATTTAGAACAAGCACAACAAACTGCTAAACAAGCATTATCACAATTAAAGCATTTAACTGATGCTCAAAAAGATCATTTAACAACTCAAATTAATAACAGTACAACAGTGGCAGATGTTCAAAGTATCCAAGGTAATGCGAATACGTTAGACCACGCGATGGATACATTAAGACAAAGCATTGCTGACCAAAATACTGTAAGAAATAGTGAAGATTATAACGATGCATCACCTGATAATCAAAATTCATATAATAACGCAGTAACTTCAGCTGAAGACATCATCAATGCTTCAACTAATCCAGAGATGAGTGCTGATACAATTAATGCGAAAGCTCAACAAGTGCTTCATGCTAAAGGCGATTTAAACGGTGACGAAAACTTATCAGCTGCTAAACAAAATGCACAACAGTATTTAGATACGTTATCTCATATTACTAACCAACAAAAAGATAACTTAAATACTCAAATCACTAATGCTCAAAATATTAGCCAAGTTGAACAAGCAAAACAAGTTGCTCAAAGTTTAGACACTACAATGAATAACTTACAAGATGCTGTTAATAATGAAAATCAAGTAAAAGCAACAGAAAATTACACTGATGCAGATACTAATAAACAAACAGCATACGATGAAGCGATTGCAGCTGCCAAAGCGATTTTAAATAAAGATGCAGGTCCTAACACACCACAAAATGATGTAGAAACAGCATTACAAAGAATTACTAATGCACAAAATGAATTGAATGGTGATCATAAAATTAATGATGCTAAAACAGCAGCTATTCAACATTTAGGTACATTAAATCATTTAACTACTGCTCAACATAACGCATTAGAAAATGATATCAACCAAGCAACTAATCTTGCTGGCGTTGAACAAGTAAAACAAAATGCTGATGCATTAAATACATCAATGGGACAATTACAAACATTAGTTGATGATAAAAATAATGTTCAAAATAGTCAAAACTATTTAGATGCAGATTCACAAAATCAATCAAATTATGATATGTATCTTGTAACTGCTGAATCAACTGTAAACAAAGCGACTGGACCTAATACTTCTAAATCAGATGTAGATACTTTAGTTAACCAAATTACTCAAGCACAACAAGCATTAAACGGTCAACAAAACTTAGATCAAGCTAAACAAAGTGCAATCAATACAATTGATCAAAGCACTAACTTAAATACTGGTCAAAAAGACGCTTTAAAAGCTCAAGTTACTAGTGGTAATCGTGTTGCAGATGTAAATGGCGTTAAGCAATTAGCAACAACACTCAATACATCAATGGGTAACTTAAGACAATCGATTGCTAACAAAGCAGAAACTTTAACAAACGGAAATTATATCAATGCAGATAACGATAAACGTAATGCATATGACACTCAAGTTGCTAATGCAGAATCTATTATCAATGGTACAAATAATGTTGTTCTTGTACCAACAGATATCGATAATGCTACAACTTCAGTAACAAGTGCTTATAATGCGTTAAATGGTGATAATAATTTACGTGTCGCAAAAGAAAATGCTAACAACACGATTGACGGATTAGCACAATTGAATAACGTTCAAAAAGCAAATCTAAAAGAACAAGTTCAAAATGCTCAAACATTACATGACGTTCAAACAGTTAAAACTAATGCACAAACACTGAATGATGCAATGAGAACATTAAGAGATAGTGTTGCTAATGAACAAACAGTAAAATCAAGTCAAAACTATACTGATGCAAACCAAGACTTGCAACAGGCATACGATGCTCAAGTTAATAATGCGAACAACATTATTAATGAAACTGGTACGCCAACAATGGATCCAAATACAATTACTCAAGCAGCAACACAAGTGACAACTGCAGAAGGAGCATTAAATGGTGCTCAAAATCTTGTTAATGCCCAAAACAATGCGAAAGCAAACTTAAATACATTATCTCATTTAACAAATGCGCAAAAAGAAAGTATTACTAATCAAATTAATAGTGCAACTCATGTGAATGATGTAACTACTATTCAAAATGATGCGACTCAACTGAATAATGCTATGGGCGAATTAGCTCAAGCGATTCAAGATCAAGAATCTACTAAACAACAGGTTAACTACACTAATGCTGACCAAGCTAATCAAGAAGCATACAATAATGCAGTAGCTGAAGCAGAACGTATTTTAGATAAAGAACATGGCGCGAATACATCACATGCTGATGTTCAAATAGCAATTCAAAATGTTCAAAGTGCTAAACAAGCATTAAATGGTGACCGAAATGTTGAAATAGCTAAGACAAATGCTAAAAATGCCTTAGAACAACTTACATCACTTAACAATGCTCAAAAAGCAGCGTTAACGACTCAAATCGACAATGCACCAACAGTTGCTAACGTCGAGCAAGTATCTAATACTGCAACACATTTAAACCAAGCTATGGCTGAGTTACAGCAAGGTATTAACGATAATAATGATGTATTACAAAGCGTTGATTATACTGATGCTGACCCAACTAACCAACAAGCGTATACAAATGCAGTTACTCAAGCTAATGCAATTTTAAGTAAAGATCAAGGTACAAATGCAGATATTACTCAAGTTCAAGCAGCATTAAATCAAGTTACAACTGCTAAAAATGCATTAAACGGTGAAGAAAAAGTTGCTCAAGCTAAAGAAGCTGCTAAACAAGCATTAGCAACATATAATCACTTGAACACTGCACAAACAAATGCAGCAACTGAACAAATTACTAATGCAACTACACTTGCACAAGTCGCTCAAGCACAAAATACAGCTAACGAATTAAATACTGCGATGGGCGAATTGCAAAATAGTATTAATGATCAAGCTACAGTGAAAAATAGTGTTAACTTTACTGATGCAGATCAAGCTAACCAAGATGCTTATACAAATGCAGTTACTGAAGCGCAAAGTATTTTAGATAATGCACACGGTGGTAACTTAAATAAAGAACAAGTTGAAGCGGTAACTAATAAAGTGTCTACAGCTAAAGACAATTTAAATGGTGATGCTAAAGTTCGTGAAGCGAAAGCTGATGCACTGAATAACTTAGGTACACTAAATCAATTAAACGATGCACAAAAGGCACATTTAACTAACGAAATTAATAGTGCCTCTACAGTTGATGGCGTTAACCAAGTTAAAACAACTGCTCAGAACTTAAATTCAGCTATGCAACAATTACAACAAGCTATCGCGAATAAAGACGAAACTTTAAACAGTCAAAACTACTTAGATGCTAATACAGATAAGAAAAATGCATATACTGGAGCAGTAGCAAATGCCGAAAGTACTTTAGACAAAACGAGTGGCACAAATGCTGATCAAAACGCAGTTGAACAAGCAATTCAAAACGTTACTCAAACTGCTAGTGAATTAAATGGTATTCAAAACTTACAAATAGCTAAAAATGATGCAACACAAGCAATTGAAAACTTAGCACATTTGAATACACCACAGAAAAATGCACTAAAAGAGCAAGTTAACCAAGCTCAAAATGTAGCAGCTGTTACTGACCTTCAAAATAATGCTAATGCATTAGACACTGCAATGGATCAATTACAACAAGCTGTAGCTGACCATAATACAATTGTTACTGATGGTAATTACACTAATGCAAGTGCTGAGAAACAAGGTAAATATACTGATGCTTACCAACACGCACAAAACTTAATTAACGGTTCGCCAGATGTTGTTACAAATCCAGCAGACATCAATACTGCTACACAAAATGTAATCAGTGCTGAAAATGAATTAAATGGTAATACAAATCTTACAAATGCGAAACAAGAAGCAACAGAAGCACTAAGTCATTTAACAGATCTCACTGATGCACAACGTCAAAGTATTACAAACCAAATTAACAGTGCTACACAACTTGATGAAGTTGCTAATATCAAGTCAAATGCAAATGCACTTAACAATGCGATGACTGATTTAAGACAAGAAATAAGCCATCAACAAGCAGTTAAAACAAGTCAACCATTTGTCGATGCTGATAATGATAGACAAACTGCTTACAACGATGCGATTAACCATGCTGAAAGTATTGTTAGTGAAACTACTCAACCAGAACTTAATCCTTCAAACGTTTCGCAAGCAATGCAACAAATTAAAACAGCAGAAACTGGTTTAAATGGTGCCGCTAACTTAACTCGTGCTAAAGAAAATGCATTACAAGATTTAAATCAACTTACTCATTTAAATCAAGCACAACGTACAGACTTTACTAACCAAATTAATGATGCTCAAAATATTGCAACAGTAAATCAAGTTACTTCTATTGCATCATCACTTAATCAAGCAATGGGGCAATTGATTGATGCTGTTAATGACCAAACAGATGTTAAACAAAGCGTCAATTATACTGATGCAGAACCATCTAAACAACAGGATTATAATAACGCAATAACAAGTGCTGAAAGTATTACGAACCCAACAACAGGTTCTAATGCAAACCAAGCACAAGTTGAAACAGCATTGTCAGCAATTAATACTGCTAAACAAGCTTTAAATGGTACGCAAAAAGTCAATGAAGCTAAAAATAATGCATCTCAAGAATTAAATGGTTTAGATAATTTAAATAATGCTCAAAGAGAAAATGTAGCTCAAAAAATTAATCAAGCTCAAACAGTTGCTGAAGTAGAGAAAATTAAACAAGATGCTCAAGATTTAAACACAGCTATGACTAAATTAAAAGAAAGCTTGGCTGACAAAGACAATACGTTAGATAGTCAAAATTATTTAGATGCTGATAATAATAAGAAAACTGATTATACAAATGCAGTGACAAATGCTGAAAATATTTTAAACCCTACACAAGGTACAAATCTAACTAAAGAGCAAGTTGAAGCTGCAACTAACCAAGTTAATTCAGCTAAGAATGATTTAAATGGTAATCAAAACTTAAATAACGCTAAACAACAAGCTACAACAAATATCGATAGATTAACTAATGTTACTGATGCTCAAAAAGAAGCACTTAAACAATTAGTTGGAAATTCATCGAATGTAGCAGAAGTTCAAGCTAATTTACAAAAAGCACAAGACGTTGACCAAGCGATGAATCATTTAAAACAAAGTATTGCAGATAATACAGTGACTAAGAATGATCAAAACTACTTAGATGCGTCACCAAATAAACAAGAGGCATATAACAATGCCGTTAATAGTGCAAAAGATATTATTGATAACACATCTAATCCATCATTAGATCCGACTGTTATTAATCAAGCCGCAACTAACGTGACAAACGCTAAAAATGAATTGAATGGTAATGATAATCTGAACCAAGCAAAACAAGAGGCTAATCAAACAGTAGGTGGACTTGATAACTTAAATAATGCACAACAACATGCTTTAAATGAGCAAATTAATCATGCAACATCAGTTGATGAAGTAAATCAAATTAAAAACAATGCTCAAAATCTAAACAATGCTATGGCTGGTTTAAAACAAGCAATTGCCGATAAAGATTTAACAACATCAAAAGTTAACTTCACTGATGCTGATCCTGAAAAGCAAGCTGCTTACAATCAAGCTATTACAAATGCTGAAAATATATTAGATAAAGCTAGTGGCAGTAACGTATCTCAAACTGAAGTTGAACAAGCAATTCAACAAGTCAACAATGCTAAACAAGCATTAAACGGTGATGCAAACGTTCAACAAGCTAAAGACGAAGCAACTGAACTCATCAATAATGCGAGTGACTTAAACCAAGCTCAAAAAGATGTATTAAAAGGTCAAGTGAATAATGCTACAACTGTTGCTGAAACAAATGGTATTAAACAAACTGCTCAAGACTTAAATAATGCAATGACACAATTGAAACAAAGTATTGCAGATAAAGATCAAACTAAAGCTGATGGTAACTTTACAAATGCTGATACTGATAAACAAACTGCATACAACAATGCTGTCACTCAAGCTCAACAGTTAATTGACGGAGCTCCAAATGTAGTTGTAACACCAAGTGAAATTACTGATGCGCTTAACCATGTTAATCAAACTAAAGACGAATTAAACGGTAATACAAACTTAGCTAATGCTAAACAAACAGTTACAAATGCAATTGATCAATTACCAAACTTAAATCAAGCTCAACGTGATGAATATAATAAACAAATCACACAAGCTACAGCAGTTCCAGATGTAAATGCGATTCAAACAGCTGCTGAAAAGCTTAACGAAGCTATGACAAACTTGAAACAAGGTATCGCTAACAAAGACGATATTTTAGCAGGCGAAGACTATCACGATGCCGATCAAGATAAACAAGCAGCATTTAACGATGCTATCTCTGCTGCACAAGATTTATTAAATCAAACAGCTAGTCCAACAATGGATCCAACTCAAGTGACTAACGTTTTAACGAAAGTTCAAGAAACGACTCAAGCATTAAATGGTAATGAAAAACTTGAAACTGAAAAGCAAAATGCAAAAGCAACAATAACTACACTTGATCATTTAAATAGTGCACAACAACATGCTCTAACTGATCAAATTGATCAAGCACCAGATATCGAACATGTTAACCAAATCAAACAAGTAGCGGAAAACTTAAATAATGCTATGACAGCCTTATCTAATGGATTACAAGATAAGACAGAAATATTAGGCAACATCAATTACACAGATGCTGATCAAGATAAGAAAGATGCATATAATGCTGCTATTGCACATGCTGAAAATATCTTAGATAAAGCTAATGGTGGCAATGTACCTCAAACTGAAGTTGAACAAGCATTACAACAATTAACTGATGCGAAACAAGCATTAAATGGTAATAACAATGTTCAAAATGCCAAAAATGAAGCAATTCAAGCTATTGAAAATGCAAGTGAGTTAAACCAAGCTCAAAAAGAAGCGTTAAAACAACAAGTAGATTTAGCTACTACAGTTGATAAAGTCAATGGTATTAAACAAACAACGCAAGATTTAAATCAAGCAATGGCTGATTTAAAACAAGGTATTGCAAATCATGACCAAGTGATTACAAATGGTAATTACTTAAATGCAGATCAAGATAAACAATCAGCATATTCTGATGCAGTAAATCATGCTCAACAAATCATCAATGGAACTCCAAATGCTATAGTTAATCCACAAGAAGTAACTCAAGCATTACAACAAGTGACTCAAACTAAAGGCGAATTAAATGGTGATCAAAATCTTCAAACCGCACAACAAAATGCGACAACAATGATTGATCAATTATCTAATTTAAACACACCTCAAAAAGAGGCGCTTAAACAACAAGTAACTCAAGCAGGTTTAGTTCCAGATGTTGATCGTGTAAAACAAACTGCTAATGATTTAAATACTGCAATGGGTAATTTGAAACAACAACTTCAAGCTAACAGTCAAGTGCCGCAATCAATCGATTACACTCAAGCAGATAACAGTAAGCAAGTTGCTTATGACAACGCTACAAATCTAGCGCAACAAATCGTAGATGGCACACCAACAGCTGTATTAAACGTTGAAGATGTTAATCAAGCACTAACAAATGTTAATCAAGCTAAAGACGAACTTAACGGTAATGAAAACTTAGCTCAAGCTAAGCAAGAAGCAACAACTCAACTTGGTACTTTACAAGATTTAAATCAACCACAACATGATGCTCTTGCTGAACAAATTAACCAAGCACAATCAATTGATGCTGTTAACCAAATTAAACAAACTGCACAAGAAGTTAACAATGCAATGAATCAATTAAAACAAAGCATTGCTAATAAAGATCAAGTATTAGGTAGTGAAAATTATCACGATGCTGATGCAGACAAACAAACAGCATACACGAACGCAGTGAACCAAGCAGAAGCTATTATTAATCAATCATCTAATCCGACGTTAAATGCTAGTGACATCGAGAACACGATGAACCAAGTTAATAATACACATAACGAGTTAAACGGTGATGCAAAACTTGCTACTGAAAAGCAAAATGGCAATACAGAAATTAATGCAATGTCTCATTTAAACGATGCTCAAAAACAAGCACTCACAACTCAAATTGAACAAGCACCAGATATTGCAACAGTAAATCAAGTTAAGCAAACTGCTCAAAATCTTGATCAAGCAATGAATCAATTAGCTCAATCAATTAATGATAATGCACAAACATTAACTGATGGTAATTATTTAAATGCTGATCAACAAAATCAAGAAGCGTATAACCAAGCAGTTGCTAATGCTGAAAATGTATTAAACCAACATGCTGGCACAAATGAACTTCAAGATGCAGTTGAACGTTTAACAAATACAGTTAATAATGCGAAACAAGCGTTGAATGGTAATACAAACTTAGCTCAATCTCAACAAGAAGCTACTCAGTTTGTTAATCAATTACAACATCTTAACGATGCTCAAAAGCAAAATTACAATACTCAAATTAACCAAGCACCATTAGTTACAGATGTTTCAACAATAAAACAAAACGCTCAAGCGCTTGACCAAGCTATGGAACAATTGAGAAACAGTATTGCAGATAACCAAGATACATTAGCTTCTGAAGACTATCATGATGCAACAACTGAACGTCAAAATGACTATAACAATGCAGTAAATGCAGCAAATAATATCATTAACGAAGCTACTTCACCAATCATGGATCCAAATGATATCAATTCAGCTACATCTCAAGTGAACACAACTAAAGTAGCACTTGATGGTGATGAAAATCTTGCAAATACTAAACAACAAGCTACTGAAACGCTTAGACAATTGAACCATTTAAATCAAGCTCAAGTCCAAGCTTTAGAAGCTCAAATTACTCAATCGTCAGACATAGCTACAGTGAATCAACACTTACAAACTGCACAAGATTTAAACAGTGCACTGGGTAATTTAATTCAAGCTATTGCTAACCATAATGACATTGAACAACAAGGTAACGTTACAAATGCGGATAATGATAAACAGACAGCATACACTGATGCAATTGCGAATGCAGAAAGTATCATTAACCCACAAACGGGTCAAAATGCATCACAAACAGAAGTAGAGCAAGCAATTACTCGTGTTCAAGATGCGTTACAAGCATTAAATGGTGATCAAAACTTACAAGATGCAAAAGTCAATGCTGAACAAGCAATTAATGCACTAGTTGATTTAAACGATCCACAAAAACAAGCTTTAATACAACAAGTGAATAGTGCACCATTAGTGACTGATGTTCACCAAATTGAACAAAATGCTAATACACTAAATCAAGCTATGCATGGTTTACGAGAAAGCATAAAAGATAACGCAACAGTCAAAACTAATAGTATTTACATTAATGAAGATCCAACAGAACAACAAAACTATGATCAAGCAGTTCAACATGCGCAAGATATCATCAACGAACAAACTGCTACGTTAGATGAAAATACTATTAATCAAGCTACTGAAGCAGTTAACAATGCTAAGCAATCGTTACATGGTGATGTGAAATTACAAAACGACAAAGACCATGCCAAACAAATAGTTAGTCAGTTATCTCATTTAAATGATGCTCAAAAACATATGGAAGATGCATTAATAGATAGTGAAACTACAAGAACAGCTGTTAATAATGACTTTAACGAAGCACAAGCACTTGATCAATTAATGGATACGTTACGTCAAAGCATTGCTGACAAAAATGATATTCATGCAAACAGTCAATATATTAATGCTGAACCTAACAAACAACAAGATTATGACACTGCTTTACAAAATGCTGAAAATATCATTGCTGGAACTAATAACCCAACAATTAATAAAGGTGATGTATCTCAAGCAACTCAAGCTGTCGATAATACGAAACAAGCATTAGACGGAGTTCAAAGATTAGAAGAAGATAAACAAAATGCAGGTACATCATTAAATCAATTTGATCATTTAACACCTGCTCAACAGCAAGCTATAGAAAATGCTATCAACAACGCTTCCACTCGTGATGAAGTTGCACAAAAACTTGAAGAAGCACAAGCACTTAATAATGCAATGCAAGCTTTAAAAGATAGTATTCAAGATCATGCACAAGTTGAAGCGAGCAGTAAATTTATTAACGAAGATCCTACTCAAAAAGGTGCTTATACTGATGCAGTTAACCATGCTTTAGACATTATAAATAATGATTCAAATCCAATACTAGATAAGTCTGCGATTGAACATGCAACTCAAGCAGTAAATAATGCTAAAGATGATTTACACGGTGATCAAAAATTAGCTGATGATAAACAACATGCTAATGAAACTCTAAATCAATTAAATAATCTTAATACTGCTCAACGTGATACGCTACAAAATCAAATTAATGGTGCATCAACTAGAGATGAAGTTGCACAAATTATCAATCATGCTCAAGCACTTGATTTAGCAATGGAAAATCTAAAAGTAAGTATTAAAGACCAAGCTCAAACTGAAGCGAGTAGCAAATTTATTAATGAAGATCCTGCACAAAAAGACGCATATACACAAGCAGTACAACATGCTCAAGACTTGATTGACCAAACGTCTAATCCTACATTAGATATCACTCAAGTTGACCAACTAACTCAAGCAGTGAATAATGCCAAAGATAATTTACATGGTGACCAAAAACTTGAGCAAGCGAAACAACGAGCTTTAGAGAGCTTAAATAACTCAACTGATCTTAACCAACCACAACGCCAAACGCTTGAAACACAAATCAATCAAGCAACAACTAGAGATGACATTAATCAAATCTTAGTAAATGCTGCTGACCTTAATACAGCAATGGGCAATTTAAAAGAAAGCATTAATGACCAAGCACAAGTTGAAGCAAGTAGTAAATTTATTAATGAAGATCCTGCACAAAAAGATGCATATACTGAAGCAGTAACTAATGCCAAAGATTTAATCAATCAAACTTCAAATCCAACAATGGATACAAACCAAATTGAACAAAAAATCCAAGAGGTTATCAATGCTAAAGACAATCTTCATGGTGATCAAAAACTTGAACAAGACCAACAGCAAGCAACAACTACTGTTGATAGTTTAGATCATTTAAATCATGCGCAACAACAAGCTGCTAAAGATGCAATTGCTGGTGCTACAACAAGAACAGAAGTAGCACAATTGGTTCAAACAGCAACTCAACTTGATCAAGCGATGAAATCATTAAAAGATCAATTGAATCAAATTAATACTGATAAAGCTGAGCCTAATTACACTGAAGCTTCAATAGATAAACAAGATGCATTAAATCAAGCAATAAGTAATGCTGAAAATATCGTTAACCCAGCACAAGGTACAAATGCTAATCAAACTGAAGTTGAACAAGCTTTAACACAACTTCAACAAACTGCAAATGATTTAAATGGTGATCAACGTGTTGCAGATGCTAAAGCACAAGCTAAAACAGACATCGATCAATTAACACATCTTAATAACGAACAACAAACTGCTATTAAACAAAATATTGATAATGCTACTCAACTTCAACCAATTGCTCAAATAGTTGAACAAGCAACTCAATTAAATACAGCAATGCAACAATTACAAGATGCAGTTAATGATCATACTAATGTTGAAAATTCAGTTGATTACAGCCAAGCAGATAACGATAAACAACAAGCATATCAACAAGCAATAACACATGCTCAACAATTACTTACAGAAAATGCATCGCAACAACAAGTTGAACAAGCTTATCAGGACATACAACAAACTAAACAAGCATTAAACGGTGATGAAAGAGTAGCTGAAGCGAAAACTCAAGCTAACCAAGCTATCGATCAACTCAATGCTATTAATGATTCACAACATCAATCTTTAGTTGAAAGAGTTAATCAATCAAATGACTTAAATGAAATTCAACAAATTGTTGATGAAGCTACATCATTAAATACAGTCATGAATCAACTTCAACAGACTATCAATGATAATGAAGCATCAACTAAAAATAGTGGTAATTACATTAACGCTGAAGCTCAATTGAAACGAGACTTCGACCAAGCAATTACTAACGCTCAAGATGCAGTTGATAAAGCAAATGGTCTAAACTTACCTAAAGAGCAAATTCAACAATTAATTGATGCTATTTCAACTACAAAAGATGCATTAAATGGTGATCAAAGACTTAGTGATGCCAAAACTAAAGCGTTAGAAACATTAGACCAATTAACTAACATTAATAACGCTCAAAAGCAATTAGCTACATTACAAATCAATAATGCTGATACATTAAATAAAGTGACTCGAGCTATTAATAAAGCAACAGCAGTAGATCAAGCGATGAATGCTTTAAAACAATACGTTCAAAATAATGAACTACCAATAAAATCTAGCTCAAACTTTATTAATGCCGATGATGATTTAAAAGCCCAATTCAATAAAGCTATCTCTAATGCACAAAATGTATTAAATAAAGATAGTGGAAATGCATTAACAAATACTGAAGTGGGAGCATTAAAACAAGCTATCATAGATGCAGAAAATGCATTAAATGGTGATCTTAAAGTTTCAAATGCTAAATCAAAAGCTGATAAATTTATAGATAGTTTAGATCAACTTAACCAACCACAAAAAGTGGCAGCACATGAAGCAATCAAGAAAGCTAATGATTTAGATACTATAAATGACATTATCAATGATCAAATAGAATTAAATGATGCAATGGCTGAACTTAGAGATCTCGTTGAAAATACTATTCCAAACAGTGAAAATAGCATCGACTTCAAAAATGCCGATCAAAGTGCAAAAGATAATTTAAATGAAGTTAAATCAAATGCACAACAAATGCTAGATGGAAACAACAATAATGATACAGATGTTAACGATGTTCGTGGAATGATAGAATCAATTAAAGAAGCAATTAACCAATTAAATGGTGAAGAGAGATTACAAGAAGCGAAAAATGATGCCATCCAAGAAGTTAATAAAGCTTTAGCAGATAAATTGAAAGAAATTAATGCATCAAACGCTACTGAGCAAGATAAGACTGACGCTATTAATAAAGCCAAAGAACTTGCTAACCAAATTATTAATGATATTAATAATTCGACTAGTAACGATCAAGTCAATAAAGTTCAACAATCAGGCAACAAAGCAATCGATGAGATTCATGCAAATGAAATACCTAAAGCTAAAATAGATGCTAAAAATGATATTGAACAAAAAATCAATGACCTTATTACTAAGATTACAAATAACCCTGATTTAACTGATACAGAAAAACAACAGTTAATTAATCAATTGAATCAGTTAAAACAACAAAGTAATAATGATATTGATAATGCAACAACTAAAGAAGATATTGATCGAATTAAGCAAAAACTAGAAGATGCTGTTAATAATATTTCTAACTATGTCAAAGCTAAAGTTGATGCTAAAAACGAAATCAAAGATGCTGCTGCAGCTAAAATCAAAGAAATTGATAATAATCCTGATTTAACACCAGAACAAAAAGCTGCCGCTAAAGACGAAGTCAATCGCCTTAAAGAACAAGCGCTTAAAGATATCGATAATGCGAAGGA